>CAMCQY010000068.1 GCA_945877135.1 Candidatus Kuenenia stuttgartensis | reverse complement strand
GGTAGCCGGCAGTCAGACGATGTCGTCGGTGGCAAGCCACTCCAGTTCGCCAGGATGCCCCGGCCCGTCATCGAGCCGGATCGACGCGACCGCCCCTTTTTGCATCCGGATCGAGCCGGAGCCGTCGCCGATCATGAGGCCGACCAGCCGGCCGACGCAGGGCATGTGCCCGACCCAGGCGACTCTGGCGGCATCCTGCTGGGTCGTCCATTCTACGAGGGACGGCCAGTTGGAGGCGGGTGCGAGGGCATCGACCACCTCCACGGGCGGGGCGTTGGCGAACGCCGCGGCCAGGATTTCGGCGGTCTCGCGGGCGCGGATGAGCGGGCTGGTGGCCACGACGTCCACCTGCATGCCGGCCTTGCAAAGGCGCTTCATCATGGCGGCGAACCGCTTCCGCCCCTTTTTCGTAAGCCGGCGGGAATGGTCGTCGATGCCCGGGCCCTGATCCTCGGCCCAGGCGTGGCGGACGATGTAGAGATGCGTGGTGAGGGCTGCCATGCCGAGCATTGTGCGTTCCGCCGCCAGCCGGAGCAAGTTAGGCCCGCCGCCAGAGGTCGTCGGCGGCGACGTGCGACTGCTCGACCGCCGCGGCGGCGTCGTGCCGCCACCGCAGGGCATCGGTCGGGTAGCCGGCCGTGGGCCGCAGGCCCGGCAGGCGGTCAGCCCAGAACGAATTGAAGGCCTGCATTGAGAGTTCGCGGGCATATTTCGCCGCCATGCTCGCCAGGGCCACGGGTGCCCTTGATTCCCCACCCACGCAGAACTCGATGCGACATGCCTGCATCGGGGGACGGTCACCGACTGGCACCAGATAGGCCGACCGTGCGGGGGTCTCTTCCAGCTGCTGGACAAGGGCGGCATCGAAGTGGCGTGCCACCAGTCCGCCATACCGCTTGCGGCCGCCGTGCCGGTCGCACCACACGATCGCCGGTTCGTCGGGACCGACGGCCCGCAAGCCGGCCGCCAGGTCGAGCGTGGCAGCGGAGAGGATGTCGGACTTGTTGAGGCCGCGTTCGAGCAGCGCGTTGAACTCGCCGGGATAGATGCCGCGGCAGGCGACCCGCTCGAGCACCACGCCATGGCGCGCGAGCAGATCGCGAACCGCCATCACTCGATCGATGCATTCGGCAGCCTCGGCCTCGCGGGGCAGGGTGAGCGTTGCGAGATCCTCCCACTCGTTCCGGCAGCCGGTCTGCGGCGAGATCGGTCCGACGCTCTCGGCAAGTTCCGCCCAGCTGCCGGGGAGTCCGCCGGACGCAAGGCCGAGTCCGATCAAGACACCGCGCTCGAGCCTGTCGAAGCCCGCACCGCCGCGATAGATCTGTTTGGAGTCGGCCCACAGAGGCGTGCTACGGCCGGCTCCCGTTGCCGCATCGACCTCCAGCATGGCCTTGGCGAGCGCCGCCTCGGCATCCTCTGCCGGCGCAGCGACCCGCCAGGCCGTGGCCGCCACCAGAAGCGGACCCAGGTTCGGCCCGTAGCCCGCCTCGTCGGTGCCGATGAGCAAGGTCATGCGTGGGTCCGCGGGGACGACTGTCCCGCTGCTTCCACCCAGCGGCAGTATTCATAGATCGCTATCGACGCCGAGGTGGCGGCGTTGAGGCTGTGCGGCAGTCCATACATCGGAATTTCCGCGACGCGGTCGAGCCGGGAGAGCACGTCGTCCTCCAGGCCGGTCCGTTCGTTGCCGACCACGAGCACGGTGCGGGCGGCGAAGGGAAACCCGAACAGGCTCTCGGAGTATGTCGCCTGCTCGAGTCCCACGATCTCATAGCCCTCGTCGCGAAGGCGGTCGAGCACCGGCGGCAGGCTGCGGTGAATCTCCAGCACGACCGAATCGGCACCATCCCGCGCGATCCGCTCGTGGAGCCTGGCCGCGCCGCAGGCGATCACTCTCGGCACTCCAAAGCAGCCGCAGGTGCGGACGATGTGCGACAGGTTGACATGGCTCCGCATCGGCGGACAGGCGACAACCAATTCCCGTGGTGCTGTTGGCCGTTCGGGCGGCTTGTGGCGGATGTGTTCGAAGTGAGGCATTCCAGTATTCTGCCCGATTGTCCTCTACACTATCCATGTCGGGCCCTGCCTCAGGAGCGATCATGCCCCGCCTACCCAGCCAGCCATCCCGTGCCCCGGCAGCCTCAGGCGAAGCGACGGCTTCCGCTGCGGCCGCCGCGCCGAGCCCGCCGCGGCCGGGCGATGTCGTCAAAAGTCCGCTCGGCTTCGGTCGGGAAACGGTCGAATCGGTTGTGATCGCCTTCACGCTGGCGCTCCTGTTCCGGGCGTTCGAGGCGGAGGCATTCGTGATCCCGACCGGCTCGATGGCGCCGACGCTGATGGGTCGCCACAAGGACCTCGTCTGCGAGTCGTGCGGCCGAGACTTCCGCGTCGGCTGCAGTGCGGAAGAGGACGACCAGTCGCAGAGCCTGCGGACAGAGGCAGCCCGGCTGGAAAGGGAACTCGCCTCACTCAAGTCCGTCGAGAAGTCCACCGATTTCAACGGTGGGATGGGGTTGGAGGAGCGGGAGACCCGCCGACGTCGGATCGAGCAACTTGAGAGCGATCGCGGCCCGATCGGCCAACTGCGGGCGCGACTGGCGGGCAAGATGGTGCCGGCGGCGAAGTGCCCCAACTGCGGCTATGGAATGCGGCTGGTGGAGGGCTCGGGCGGCCAGATGCGGTACGACCCGCGGTATCCGTCCTTCAGCGGCGACCGGATCCTCGTGGACAAGTTTGCCTATGACTTTGCCGAGCCCAGGCGGTGGGATGTGGTCGTCTTCAAGTATCCCGAGGAGGCGAAGACGAACTACATTAAGCGTCTCGTCGGCCTGCCGGGTGAGACGATTTCGATCGCCGGGGGCGACATCTGGACCAGTCGCGACGGCGCTGCGGCCGAGATCGCCCGCAAGCCACCGGATACCATGCGGGCGATGCTGCAATGTGTGCACGACAGCCGCCACGTCTCGCCCAGCCTGCAGAAGGCTGGGTGGCCGCTCTGTTGGAGCGATTGGTCGCCGGGCGGGCAGGGACCGAATGCGAAATGGACAAGCACCGACGAGGGCCGTTCGTTCAGCGTGTCGGGCGGGTCTACGGACACACCCGCCGTCCTCCGCTACCGGCACTTTTTTCCGTCGGCCGAGGAGTGGGAGCGAGTACGACAGGGAGAATCGCTCGCCAGCCGTGCGCGGCCGACACTCATCGATGATTTCCAGCCTTACAACGCCATCGGCACCCGCTCGCACTGGGTGGGCGATCTGGCTCTGGAGATGGTGTGTGAAACGGCTGCCAAGAATGGCGGCCGTCTGATGCTCGACCTCGTGGAGGGCGCCGCCGCGCACCGCTGCGAGATCGATCTTGTCACCGGTGACGCCCTGCTCATGATTGCCGGCGGCCGGGAGGGGGAGGCTGCCGCCCGTGGCCGCACGCCGGTCCGCGGAAAGGGCTCCTGGAAGATCCTGTTTGCCAACGTTGACGATGAGCTGTCGCTCTTCGTCGATGGCCGCCGGATCGCCTTCGACAGGCCCACGGCCTGGACCCGCACAATCGATGAGGTGCCGCTCAACCGGCCCGCGGCGGTCGCGGTCGTGCCGGGTGGAGACGAGCCGAGCGATCTGGCTCCGGTGGGCATCAGTGTGGCTGGGGCTGACGTCCGCGTAAAAAACCTGCGGGTGCTCCGTGACACCTATTACATCGGCGCTATCGACGTGGGGGCCCGGCCGGGCGAGATCCTGGAGGAGGATCGGCTGGAGTTCGATCTCGAGGCCGACCAGTTTTTCATGCTGGGCGACAACTCGGCTGCCAGCAAGGACAGCCGGCTCTGGCTGGAGGGGCACCACGTCGACCGCGACCTGCTCATCGGCAAGGCGATGGCGATTTTCTGGCCCCATGCCGTCCCGGCCCGCTGGAGCGTGCCGGTGAAAATTGGGGGGGCTGAGTTGCGATTGCCCTCGTGGCCGAACTTCGGGAGGATGCGGTTCGTGCGGTGAGGCTGGCGACGTTGCCAGGATCGTGTTCCGAGGATCGCGCTCCAGGATAGAGTTCACGGAGGAAACAGATGCCGCTGTTGTCCGTCACGGGCCTGGTGAAGACCTACGGCCGCCGCCGTGTGGTGGATGGCGTCGATTTCCACGTCGAGGCCGGCGAGATCGTGGGCCTGCTGGGCCCCAACGGTGCCGGCAAGACGACGAGCTTCCGCATGACCTGTGGCCTGGTCATGCCCGATGCCGGCAGCGTGCTCCTCGACGACGAGGAGATCACCCACTGGCCGATGTTCAAGCGGTCGCGGGACGGCGGCATGGGCTACCTCGCTCAGGAGCAGAGCGTGTTCCGCAAGCTGACCGTCGAGCAGAACCTGCTGGCGATCATGGAACTGGTCGGCATGCCTCCCAAGGAGCGCCGCCGTCGCTGCGAGGAGCTTTTGGAGCAATTCGACATCACGCGGATCCGCAAGTCGAAGTCGCACTACATCTCGGGCGGCGAGAAGCGGCGGCTCGAGATTGCCCGCTGTCTGGTGACAGAGCCGCGAATCATCCTGCTCGATGAGCCGTTCACCGGCATCGACCCGGTCACGATCCACTCGATCCAAAAAGTTATCACGGGACTCCGCGACACCGGCATCTCGATCCTGATCACCGACCATCGCGAGCGGGAGACGCTGGCGATCACCGACCGCAGCTATGTTGTTCGCGCCGGCAAGGTGCTCTGCCACGGCACGGCACAGGAGGTGCTGACGAACCCCGACGCGAAGAAGTATTACTTCGGCGAGAGCCCGGGCGTGGAAGCGGCGTGAGCTTGCACCGGCCGCCTGTGGCTCGGGGTTGCCCGTGCCCCGTCGCCGGACGTTCGCTACGGCCCCGCTCCCACGTCGGATGCTGCGCCGTTTTCATGCAAGCCCGAAGCGCGAGCGAGAGGAATCCGCGTCGCGTCCCGCGATTCCACCCGCATTCCCTTGCTTGCGCTGCGGGCTTGGATGAACGCTCCGCGCCGATGGTGGATGAACGCTCCGCGCCGATGGTGGAGGATTCCCGTCCACCATTGCTCAGCAGAGGCGATTTAGCAACGGTCAGCGATGAGCACACTGCGGCCGAGGGCCGTCGGCGCGCGGGCCACGATCCGCATGCCGAGATCGGCCAGCCAGCTGCCGATCTCGGCCGCTGAGTAGAGTCGCCCCTGCGTCACCGTCGTGAGCAGCACGGAATACTCGGCCGCCCACAGGGGGCCCGACTTGTCGTCGTCGAGCAGCATATCGTGAATGAGCAGGCGGCCGCCCTGCGGGAGTGCCGCCACGCTCTTCGCGAGCAGCCGTCGGCAGTCGGCCTCGTTCCAGTCGTGGAGCACGTTCGAGAACAGGTGCGTGTCGTGGTCGGCTGGCCACGAGTCGGTGAACATGTCCGCTGTCACGACGTCGATCCGGCCATCGAGCCCTGCGGCAGAGATCGTCCGCCGCGCGATCCGATCGACGGGCGACGCCTCGAGGACCGTCGCACGTGCCTGGGGAAAAGCTCGGGCGACCGCGATTGAATACACGGCGGATCCGCCGCCGACATCGAGCAGCCGGTGGGGCGTGAATCCTACCAAGCCTCCGGCGAGTCCCGGTCCGAGCACACGGCCGCGACAGTCCATCGCCGCGGTGAACGATTCGGCGAACGCCTCGGTCCGCATCGCGGCATGCCAGTCGGCCTCCCCCTCCTCGCCAGGCCAGTTGGCGGGGCGGTCGGTCCGCAGCACCGTGAGGAAGTCGGCAACGCCAGGTTTGTCCGCGATGCTCGCGTAGTAGGGACGCGCATCGGATGGCGAGCCCGCCACGAGGAACTCCCTCGCAGTGTCGGTGGCGTGCAGGATGCCATTGCCGTCGCGTCGCAAGAGGCCGTTGGCGATCAGGAGCGTGCAGAGCGTGTCGGCGGGCCGTGGGTGGATCGCGAACCTCTGGCAGATCGTGGCCAGGTCAGTCGGGCTGTTGGCAAGCGCGGTGAAGAGGTCGAGATGGACGATCGCGGCGGTGAGGGCATCGACCGCGGCGAGCGATTCGCGGTAGCGGTAGATCGCTGTGGGGTCGGTCAGGGGAGTGGGCGTCATCGAAATGCTTTTCCTTTCACGTTGGCGGCTTCGTCCACGGTTGGCACTGGCGGCGGTGCTCGGTGGGGGTGAGGCCAAAGGCCTTCTTGAACACGTTGCACAGCTGCGCCGCATGGGCGAAGCCGCAACGGGCGGCGATGACCGCCAGCTTGAAATCGGTGTCGGCGAGCAGGCGGCGGGCAGTGAGGAGCTTTGTGCGGATGATCTCGTCGTGGAGCGAGCGGCCGATCGCCCGCGAGAACTGCCGCTCGAGTGACCGCCGAGAGAGACTCGTGACCCCGGCGACCTGCTCGGTGGTAAGACCGTCGCAGGCCTTGGAGCGGATGAGCCTCAGGGCCAACCGCACGTCGGGATCGTCAACCGACAGGATGTCGGTGCTGCGGCGGACGCTCACTCCCAGGGGTGGCACGAAAACGCTGTCCGTGTTGACGGCCTCGCCATTCATCCGTGCCGTGAGCAGCCTCGCAGCTTCGAAGCCGATGCATTCCAGGTTCTGGTTCACACTCGAGAGATTCGGCGACGCGAGATTGCAGAGCACCTCGTCGTCATCCACGCCGATCACGGCCACGTCGTCAGGACAGGCGAGACCCAGCGACCGCACGGCGTCGAGCACCTCCAGTGCCCTGACGTCGTACGCCGCCATGATGCCCACCGGCCGCGGGAGCGATTCGATCCAGCGGGCGATGGCCGGCACGGCATCAACTCGCATGCCTACCTGGCTGGATTGCGGCGAGTCAAAGACATGGATCGTGGCACCGCGGGCCGCGGCAAGCGATGCGAAGGCCTCCTCTCGAAGTCGCGACCAGCGGGTGCGGACGCCGCAGAAGCCGACCTGAGTGAATCCCTGGTCGAGCAGGTGGTCGGCGGCAGCTCGTGAGATGGCGGCTTCATCGGCGTGGATGCCTGGCGATGGGCCGCAGCCCTCCTCCCATCGCAGCGACACCAGCGGTACCTCGCCCCGTCGCCATGCCGCCGGCAGGCGGTCCCGTGGCACACGGGAGATGACGCCATCGACCTGCCAGGCCTCGAGCCCCGGCGGTACGCCCTCCTCGAAGCCACGTTCGTCGGCGTAGAGGCTCCACGGCTCGTGATCCCGCAGCCAGCGGCTCACACCCCGCAGCACGCCGCGTCCGAAAGCCTTCGACGTTTCCACGAGCAACGCCACACGGCGATCGGCCGCTCGCGGCACGTCGAGTGCCAGCGGTGAAGAGTCGACTGGCTTCAGTGACTGCCGAGCGATCATGGTCCGCCAGTCTACCGTCCCCTTTGGCAGGGGTGTTTTTGGCAACGTTTTCGGTAGCAACGCGTAATCGGCAGCGAGCGGATCGTGGTAGGGTAAAGATGATGTCTTCTAGGAGGGCTTGTTCCATGCACTGCCACCGCACCGGGTTTGTTTCGCGACTCAGTTTGTCTTCCGTGTCGATGCTGTTGGTTGGTGTGGCCACCTGCATCGTGGGCGAAACGCTTGCAGCCGACGCGATGGGCGGTTCGCGGCGGATCCTCGTCTGTGGAGGCCGGACCGCCATCGTCGACATCACGCCTGACCACCCCGGGGGCGTGGTCGAGTGGTCGTGGCCGGCCGCGACCCGCGAGGGCTGGGTGCTTCCGGACGGCAACGTGCTCCTGGCATTGTCGAAGGCCGCCAGCACACCAAAGGGCGCGGCTGTCGAGATCAAGCGGGCCGCAAACGGCGGTGCCGATGAAATCGTCTGGCGGTACGACGGCACGCAGGACGAGGTAAACAGCATCCAGAAGACGCCGGAAGGAACGTACGTGCTGACGGAGGCCGGGCCGAACCCGCGGCTTGTGGAGCTCGCCCCGGACGGTTCCGTGAAAGTGGAGTTCTCTCTGGCCTGCCAAAAGCAAAACGCCCACATGCAGTCGCGGATGGCGCGGAAGCAGGACGACGGCACCTATCTCGTGCCCCACCTGCTCGACTTCGCCATCATCCGCTACGACGCCGCCGGCAAGGAGCTTGCACGGATCGACACGCACGTGCCCGGCAACGCGAAAGTCAACAGCTGGCCCTTCACGGCGATCAGTCTGGCGGACGGCGGCATCCTCGCGGGGCTCACCAATGGAAACCGCGTGGTCGAATATGGCACGGATGGAAACCCGCGGTGGGAGGTGACGGCCGCGGATGTGGATGCCGCGATCAACGACGCCTGCGGCATCCAGCGGCTGCCCAGCGGTAACACGATGATCGCCAGCTACCGGATCGGCAAAGACGGCGTGCGTCTCGTGGAGGTGTCGCCGGAGAAGAAGATCGTCTGGAAATGGCAGGCAAACGTGCCGAATGTGCACCATTTTCAGGTGCTGGCTGTCGATGGAACCGCCGTGCCCTGGCCGCCGCTGCGGTGATTTCCACGCTCGGAAAAGCGAGCAGGTTATGGCTCCTGTCTGGTGGATGCCGAGGTACAATAGCGATGTTCGGTTCGTGTGATGGGAGATTGGGCCGGGATGAAGTCAAGCCCTTCCAAACGTCGTCCTGTTCACGCCCTCCAGGCGCGGTCCTTGGCAGCGGCCTGTTTGGCGTTGCTGGTCGTCGGGCATGCCACGGCTGACGTCGTCCGGGCCGAGGCGGTGACAGGCGGCCGCGAAGGCACGCAGGCCCGGGCCGAAGATCTCGAATTCTTCGAGTCGAAGGTGCGACCGCTGCTGGTGCAGCACTGTGCCGAGTGCCATTCGGCGCAGGCTGGCGATCCGGAGGGTGGGCTGTCGTTTGATGCCCGCGCTGATTTTTTCGCTGCCGAGGGTGTGGCTGTCGCTGGCAAGCCCGATGAGAGCCTGCTGGTGAAGGTGGTCCGCTACGACGGCGATCTCCAGATGCCGCCCGAAGGAAAACTACCGGCAGCGGCGATCCAGACGATCGAGGAATGGGTCCGTCGCGGCCTGCCGTGGCCGGATGACGGCAAGCCAGCCGGCAGCACCAAGAGCGGCGTCGAGGCCTTCGACATCGCCAAACGGAAGGCGGAGCACTGGTGCTGGCATCCGCCGCGGGTCGCGGCCCCGCCCGCCGTGGAGAATGCCGCCTGGTGCACCAGCGACATCGACCGCTTCGTGCTCGCGAGGCTCGAGTCGGCGGGTCTGGAGCCGGCGGCAGAAGCCTCCCGCGAGACGCTCGTGCGTCGAGCGGCCGAGATTCTCACCGGCCTACCGGCTCTTCCCGCTGACGTCGCACGGGTGACCACTGATCCAGACCCGCATGCTTTCGATCGCTATGTGGACACACTCCTTGCTTCCCCGCACTACGGCGAAAGGTTCGCCCGTCACTGGCTCGACGTGACGAGGTATGGCGAGGCGCGAGGCCACGAGTTCGATTACATCATTCCCAACGCCTGGCAGTATCGCGACTGGGTCGTGAAGGCGTTCAACGACGACCTGCCCTACGACCAGTTCGTCCGCGAGCAGATTGCCGGCGATCTCGTGGAGCGGCCACGGATCGATGCGAAGACCGGCGCGAACGAGTCAGTCGTCGGCACGGGATTCTGGTTCCTCGGTGAGGCGGTGCATGGGCCGGTCGACATTGCGCAGGACGAGGCCGATCGGATGGACAATTGCGTCGACACCTTCGGCAAGGCGTTTCTCGGTCTAGCCTTGGGCTGTGCCCGCTGCCACGACCACAAGTTCGACGCCATCTCCAACGAAGACTACTACGCCCTCACCGGCATGCTGATGTCGAGCAGCTACCGGCAGGTGCCGTTCGAGACGCTCGAGACAAACCTGGCGGTAGCACGCAGGCTTGATGACGCCGACGTGCAGGCCCGCCGCAGGCTCCTGCCGCTCGTTGCCGCCGCCGTCGGGCCCGATGGTGCCAGTCTGTCCAAGGGCATACTCGCGACAGACGCCACCCCGCCGACTCTTGGCGAGACCGTGATCGCCGATTACACCCGCGGGGAGGACTCCACGCCGATCATCGCCGATGCCGCTGCCTGGGGTCGATCGGCCGTGCCGGCGGGCGAACTGCTGCTCCTGCCCGCCGTCGAGGGGCTGCCCCGCGAAATCCGGGTCGAGCCGCTCGGCCATGCGCGAAGCGATGCTGTCTGGTCGGCAACGAGATCGACCGGGGAACGAGACACGCCGCCGCTGGGCGCCGTCGATCGGGCCGGCCGCGTGCTGCGGACGCCCAAGGTGCTGATCAAGGACGGTGTGATCTGGCACCGCGTTCGCGGCCATCTTCAGATCTTCACCGTGGTCGACGGCCATCTGCTGCTGTCGAGCGGGCCGATCTACGGCGGCCATGTCATGAAGGTCAACACGAACGGCGAGTGGAAGTGGATCCGTCAGGATCTGCGGAAGGATCTCACGTGGGAGAACGGCCGGGTCGTTCATGTGGAATACGCGGCGATCGAGGGTGCCGTGTCGGTCGCCGAGACGGTGGCCGCGATCGAGCAGCCGAAGCGGCGTGATCCGCCCGTACCTGCGACGGTCAATGATCTGCTGGCCGGTCCGGGATTCGACTGGAACGCCCCTGCTGCCAGACGGGCCGTGGACGAGGCGGTCGCGGTCGCCGCGGCGAGGGATGCGATCCTCGCTGACGTGAAGCTCGAATCGGCTACGGCGCCGGCGATCCTCGACGGGAACGGCATCGATCAATATGTGCTCCTGAAGGGCTCCGCGGCCCGTCGCGGCGAAGTCTCGCCGCGGAGGTTTCTGGAGGCGATCGACGGGCCGAGCCAGCCAGCCTGGCCGCGGCATTCGTCTGGCCGACGGGAACTCGCCGACCGGGTCCTCGATCCAGCCAACCCGCTGACCACCCGCGTGATCGTCAACCGCATCTGGCACCATCTCTTTGGTCGCGGACTCGTGCCCACCACCGACAATTTTGGGAAGCTCGGCGAGGCGGCCGCTGACCCGCTGGCACAGTCGTTGCTCGACACGCTCGCGGTGCGGTTTCGAGAGGAGGGGTGGAGCATCAAGCGGCTCGTGAAGGAGATCGTGACGAGCAGCACGTGGCGGATGGGCAGCAGCCGGAACACAGGCGCCGTGGAACAAGACCCCCTCAACCTGCTGCTGCACCACTATCCGCTACGGCGACTCGAAGGGGAGGCGGTCCGCGACAAGATTCTCGCCGCGTCGGGCCGACTCGACCGCACGGTGGGGGGCCAGAGCGTGGAGGTGTTCATCACGCCGTTTCACGACGGCCGGGGCAAGCCGGCAAGCGGGCCGCTCGACGGCGCCGGCCGCCGCAGCATCTACACGAAGATTCGCCGCAACTTCCTGCCGAGCTTTCTGCTGGCCTTCGACATGCCGGTGCCGTTTCAGGCCATGGGTCGCCGAAACGTGACCAACGTTCCCGCGCAGAGCCTCTCGCTCATGAACGATCCGTTCGTGACGGAGCAGGCCGCAGTCTGGGCAAAGAAGGTACTGCGAGACGAAACGCTTTCGCCCGAGGCCCGCATCGACACCATGTATCGGGAGGCGTTCGCCCGGGGACCGACCGCGGAGGAACGGGCAGCGGCGGTCGAGTTTCTCTCCACTCAGGCTGCAAATTACGGCGTGTCTTTTGCTGGCCAGCCGCGGCATGAGTCCACCTGGGCCGATCTGGCCCATGCGTTGATCACCACCAAGGAATTCATCTTCGTCCCATGAGCGAGTCTCGCCATCACTGCGGTCGCTGTCGGCCCCGGGCCCTGTCCCGTCGGGAGATGCTCCGCGCGAGCAGCTGCGGCTTCGGGGCCGTGGCGGCGGCGGCGCTTCTGGCCCGCGAGGCTGCCCAGGCTGGCACGGCTGGCGTGCTGCCAGCGATCCACCATCCGGCCAAAGCCACGAGCGTCATCTTCCTCTACATGGATGGCGGCGTGTCGCAGGTCGACAGCTTCGATCCGAAGCCCGCGCTCGATCAGTGTGCCGGCAAGGATCCGCACACGCTCTTCAAGGTCGATGCCACGCAGTTCAACAACGTCGGCAGGGTGCTGCCGAGCCCGTGGAAATTCCAGTCATACGGCGCAAGTGGGATCCCGGTGAGCGATCTCTTTCCGCACATGGGCTCGGTCGTCGATGAACTGGCGATCGTCCGTTCGATGACGAGCGAGTTCCCCGAGCACACCAACGCCAACTATTTTCTTCACACGGGCTCCGGACTGCAGGGGCGGCCGAGCATGGGAGCGTGGACGACCTATGGCCTCGGCAGTGAGAACGACGAACTGCCCGGCTACATGGTGATCAACGGCGGACTGATCCCGCCAGGTGGCCTCGACAACTTCACCAATGGCTTCCTTCCCGCCACCTACCAGGGTTCGATCATCAAGCCGAATGCGATGGGGCTGGCCAACGTGAGGCCCCTGGAGAAGTCGGCGCGGCAGCAGCAGTCGAAGCTCGATCTCGCCCGGCGGCTCGACCGGGATTTCGCGGAGCGTGTCGCGGGTGGCGGCAGCCCACCCGATGCGCTCGAAAGTGCCATCGCCAATCAGGAACTCGCCTACCGGATGCAGACGGAGGTGCCCGACCTGCTCGACCTGTCGGGGGAATCGACCGACACGAAACGGGCCTACGGACTCGAGGCCGACTACAAGCCGACGCAGGTATTCGGCACCGAGTGCCTGCTGGCCCGCCGGATGGTGGAGCGGGGCGTGCGGTTCGTGGAACTCACCTGCCCTTCGATCAATGCCGACCGCTGGGACCAGCACACCAAGCTCCGCGAGGGGCATGCCAACAACGCGCGGGCGGTGGATCAGCCGATCGCGGCCCTGATCCGCGATCTCAAGGACCGCGGCATGCTCGATTCCACCCTCGTGGTCTGGAGCGGTGAATTTGGGCGGACTCCATTTGCCCAGGGCTCGGACGGCCGCGACCACAACCCACAGGCGTTCTCCATGTGGATGGCTGGCGGCGGCGTGAAGGGTGGCACGATCACGGGGGCGACCGACGATTTTGGCTACCGGGTTGTCGAGAAGAAGTTCATGATCCACGACCTCCATGCCACGATGCTGCACCTCATGGGGATCGACCACACGAAGTTGACGTACCGCTTCAGCGGACGCGACATGCGGCTGACGGATGTCTACGGGCACGTCATCCGGGACATCGTGGCCTGACTGGTCGGCGTTGCCGGCAGCGGAAGCAGGGTCAGGCGGCGTTTTTCATCGACAGGCTCTTGAGCGTCAGCACCGAGCCCACCGACATCAGTGCCAGGCCCAGCCACCGCGGCGGCGTCACCACCTTGCGGGAAGGGATGTTCTGCCAGAGCGTCTGAGCCTGGAAGCCGCCTTTGTCGCCGAGTTGGGCGGAGATGAAATGGCTCGATCGTTCGCTGAGGGTGAACGACTCCACGAGGCGGAACTGAACGCCGGCAAAAAACAGCAGCAGCCCGCCCAGAAGTATGTGATGTCGCTTGACCCGCATCGCCGCCTCCAACGCCGGCGCACCCACCGGCTTCCTTCGTTATCGAATCTGTTCGCGGAAAGACTCAAGCCGCCCCCGATCATTCCCGGTTGTGCGGAACATGACGTTCGCAGGCCGTGCTGTCTCGGCCGTGGTCATGCCCCCTTCGGATCGGGGTGGAAAATCTGGAAGGATGGGAAGGCAGGGCGGTTTCGTGGCGACTTTTACGAAATTGAGTGTGGAAGCGACTGGGAACGTGACGATGGATTGGAACGACTGTAATGATTCTCCGGACAGGCCGCGTTCCCTCCTCGACCACCGCAACCATCATGGCCACGTCGCCCTACCGTGCCTTATGGAAACAGCCGTGGAGCGGCTGGATGCTGCTCGCGTTGGGCATGATTGCGGCCGGTGGCCCCGCGGCGGCACAGCCGGAGGACGACGTCACGGTGCTGGAGGATCGTCTGCTCTTCGAACTGGTGCCGCCAGCCGCCGCGAAGCCCGACGAACCGGCCGCCGATGAGCCAGACCCCGATGAGCCGACGCTGCTCGCAGGCCCGGAAGAGGTGGTGGGCCGGGAGCTCGTCAGTCCCGCGCTGGTTGACGAGGTCTCCGCCCGTGCCGCCGATGGCCTGCGAGTGCAGGACTTTGAAGTCGAGGAGATGCCCTTCGAGTCGAGCTCGGGCAAGTGGTTTTCCAGCGGTGAGTGGTATGGCTCGGCGGAAGTGCTGATGATGAGCCGCAGCCGAAACTACCGCCGCGTGATGGGCTACGACCCCTCTGTCGTCGGATTTCCCAATCCGTCGCTGCGGCCCAATCTCGCAGGCACGTTCGTCACGACGGGCGTTCCTTGGGATCTCGTGCCGGGAGCCCGGCTGACGATCGGTGAACATCTCGACCGTGACCACCTCGACCGAGATCAGTCGCTTGAGTTCACCTACTACGGCGGCCTGAGCTTCTTCGTCCGCGACAGCTACAACGCCATGCCGCGATCGTTCCTGGTGACGCCTCTGGCCGGCACCATCCTGCCGGGGATGCCAGGTTTCACCTACGCACAGACCTACGATTCGACGATCAGTTCCAACCTCAACAGCATCGAGTTGAACTACAAACTCAGCCGTCGTCTCGGACGCGATCAGATGATCATGTCACCCAACGGCGGCTGGTCGCGGCATGCTGAGCGGGGCTGGCTGCCGGCGGTCCTCATCGGCACGCGGTTGGCCAACGTTGACGAGACGTTCACGTTTGCCAGCAGCCGGCGGAACACCTCCACCGACACCTTCAGCGGTCGGTACGACATCCAAACGCAAAACTGGCTGTGGGGCCTGAACTTCGGCGGCGAACTGATCAGCAGAAACGAGTTCTACTACTGGGGTCTCCGCGGCCGGGTGACGCCGGCGGTGAGTTTCGCCGCCAACCAGCAGCAGGCGGCTGGCATCAATACCTTGCCGCCGCCACCGTCGGTCGCGCAGGTTTCCCGCGGCGCGTTCAGCTGGCGGCAGGCGGCCGACCAGGTGGGGCCAGGCTTCCTCGGTGATCTCACGATCCTCGGAGGCTGGCAGGTGACGCCGAACTTCGCGGTTCAGGTCGGCTACGACTTCCTCTGGGTGGCCGGCATCGCCACCGCCACGCGACAGTTCAATCTCGACAACGTGCGGCCCAATTCGATCGACGGCGGCGGGCAGGTCTTCTACAACGGTCTGTCGATGGGCGTGGAGGGCTCTTGGTGAGCAGGCCGCAGGCGTTTATCCGAGCGCGGAGTCTTCCGGCGCGGCGACGAGCACCGCGGCGACCTGCCCCATCGAACAGAGGTTGACCGCGAGCGCCGTTCCCGGGCGGTCTGGGAGCGGACCGCCGTGGACGACGTTCACCGGGCAGAGCGGATCGGGTGTGTCGTAGTTGAGCGTCGGTGGCACGAGCCCCACCTCCAGTCCCAGCACGCTGGCGGCCAGTTCCATGGCACCACCCCCGGCGCCGAGATGACCGAAGAAGCTCTTCAACGCCGTGACGGGAACGGTGCCGAGTTCGGCCGCGATGGCGGCAGCCTCGATGCGATCCGTTTCGGGCGTGCCGCTGCCGTGAGCATTGACATGCCCGAGTCGATCGGGCGTCATGCGGGCCGCGTCGAGCGTGGCGCGGATCGCCTGGCGGAGCGAGGAACCGGTTCGCGGCCGCTGCGGCGAACGCGGCTCACAGCGGCTCGCAGCGGCAAGCAGGTGGCCGCGAATCCTCGCTCCTCGGCGTTCGGCATGCTCGCGGGATTCGAGCACGAAGACGGCTCCGCCTTCGCCGTCGAGCATGCCGTCACGGTGGAGGTCGAAGGGGCGGCAGGCCCGCCGGTAATCATCCACGGGACGCGAGAGCAAGGCCTCGCCCCGGGCCACCAGCGCCGTCGGATGAAGGCGGCAGCCCGTGCCGCCGGTGAGCATCACGTCGGCCCAGCCGCGGCGGATGATGCTGGCCGCCTCGCCGATTGCGAGCAGACTCGACACGTCGCCGAGCACGATCGAGTTGTTGGGGCCGCGGGCATCGTGGGCGATCGCGATGTGGGAGGCGGTCATATTGGGCAAGTGCTTGAGTAGCCAGAGCGGATGCGTCTCCTCCTGGATCACCCCCGACCAGATTCCGAAGTCGAACCGCCCGCCGTGGAAAGCGCGGCGGTAGGTTAGTTCGAGGTCTTCGATGTCGGCATAGATCATGTCGGCGCCGAAGACGACGCCAAACCGGTCGGGCTCGACTCTTCCGCCGGCCAGACTGGCGTCGGCCATCGCCAGGTCGGCGGCGGCAAAGCCGAGTTGAATGTCGCGGCTCATCACCTTCAGGCTCTTCCGCGGCCGGACATAGACCTTGGGGTCGAAGTCGGGAATCTGTCCGCCGTAGGGCGTACGCAGGCCGCTTGAATCAAAGAGGCTGATCGGGCGAATGCCGCTGGTGCCGGCGGCCAGCGACGACCAGAAGGCGTCGCTGCCGATGCCGATGGGCGACACGACGCCAACACCTGTAATGACGATATCCCGGGGGCTTGCCATGGCCTGCACACTAAACCAAGGTCGCATCCGCCGGTAGTCTGCGAACCAAGTCGGGGCACCGGGAGGGTATTCCACGGCCTTTTCCAGGGATAATCCTGGGCATCAGCGGTGCGACGGATGGTCGCGTCGCCAGTCGGAGGGGGTTTGAGCATGGGGATCCGACCAAAGCCCGCGGCGGGCTTTGCGGGCCGCCGTCTCGGCGTCGAGCAGATCCGGCTCGGGATTGAAGCCGCCGAATACCCAGGCCCAGCCATCGTTCACGAGTTCGCGGTTGATGTTCCGCTCGTCCACCCAGAGCGTACCGAGCAGCCTTCCGTGCTGGTCGCGCGCGTTCCCATCCACCCGTACCCGTCCTCCAACCAGCTTCTGTCGGAGGGCGTTGCTGGCCTCCCGGCCGAAGGGCTGGTTCAGTTCCGGACTGTCGATGCCCACAAGCCTGATCTTCTGCGGATGGTTGGCCTCGTCGATGCACGTGACGGTATCGCCATCGTGAACGAAGTCCACCCTCCAGAGCGGCCTGCCCTGCGGATCGTGCAGCGGGCACATTGGCACCGCGGCAACGATCACAGAGACGACCGTGGCAATCAGCACATACCATCCACGCATACGCCGCGGCATGCCGGGAGGCGGACGCGGTATGCGAAACGGTCGCACGGGGCGGCCTCGTGGCACTCAGGATTCAAACCGCTTGAGTGCCGCGATGGTGGCGAGTGCCCGGTCGGTGCCGCCAAGTTGGGCCACGACCTTCTTCGCGGTGATCAGGTCCTCGATGGAGATCCTGTCGGTGCGGCCAGCCGCCACTTTCCGAGCCGCGGTCACGCCGACCGTCTCCTTCGTGCTGCCGTTCGTGCGGCGCTTGCGGGGCCGGAAGCCCATCCGCTTGAGCACCATGCTGATCTGCGGCGAAGAGACGTCGATGCCCTGCTTCTTGAGCGCGGCAATGATCACAACCGGACGGGGCTTCTCACCCTTCTCCTGCATGCTCTTGGCGAGCTTGCGAATTTCCTCCGACTTGTTCACATCCTTGGCGGTTTTCTTCTCGGGCGTCGGCTTCTTTTCGACCATCGGTTGGTACTACTCCTCATACAACATCTGTAGGACAATATTCACACGTGTGAATGTTCGTTAATCAATAGAATAGATAATCAGGATGCGATTACAAGGATGATGAACCCGTAGCGGTTTCGCAGGCCGGTCCCCCGGTTCACGCCGGGGGCGTGTATGGAGGGCGGATCAAAGCCCCGAGCGGCAGCTGGAAGCCCCGCGCGTCAGCGACGGGATTGGCATTCCGCCGCGCGGAAACAGCAGCGCCCGAGGGGAGCCGTCGCGAGAAGAGAAAAGTGGGCGATATAGGACTCGACGACCCCTGGAAACAAGCCTCAGATCGCGGTGGGACTCATTTCAGGACTCTTGATCCCGATTTTGTCCGAATTTTAGCACGACGCTTTTGTTCTTGTTGCCGCCTCTGGTCTTCCATTCTTTCAATTCGTTTCTGAAAAACAAGCCAGCCGAGGCCGTTTCTATGCCGTATCGGCTCTGAAGAACGCTCTTGATGGCAGAAAAGCTCATTCCCTGGGCTTCGGGGTTGTCCTGCCGGTGGTCGTGCAGGATCTTCGACAACAACTCTCGTTTGGCGTCCGCTGTGACGTATCGGGGATTGGGGATGGCGACCCCGGCACTTCTCGGACCCCCTGTCGTCACCGCTTTTTTCATCATCTGGCGAGCAATAGCGGTCAACTCCGGATCGGCATTCAGGATCTCCTGGATGGATGCCAGTTCTTGGTCTGCGTCCTGCCGCTGCCTCTGAAGCGTGGCGATCTTGTCCGCGACCTCTTTCGCCCAAGCCCGGACCTGCCGCTCCCGAATCAATGCCTTGCTCACAGCCTGAAGCTGGGATGCGGCTCTCGACGGTTTCTGGCGACTCATGACGGCCTCTTGTTTTTCGTTGCATGAATATAACCACATGAAAAGCCCAAGAAAACAAGGCTTTTTTGGCGTGTGGGCGTTGACAAAAGACCGTTTGTGTTGTAGAATGAGTGCTCGTTCGACAGCAATACAAATACAGGAGACATCAATATGAAGAATGATTCAGGACCAGAAGAAAATCAGACGATCAAGGCCGGTGATTTTATGAGAATGCTCAAAATTAGCCCAAATACATTCAAAAAATTGCTCGCAGAGGGGAGGGTGCCAGGGCCGCTGCCACTGGGAACGAGGAATCGCCGTTGGTCCCGTGTGGTGGTAATGGATTTCCTGAACAAGCCCGATAAAGGCAATACAAATCACAACACAAAAATCTGAAAGGAGAAAAATATGAAGAACATCAAGAAAGCAAAACGAGTCCAACTGCGAGGTGTTCACGGGAGACGCGTGAACATGAAATTTCCGGCCTGCACCACGAAGGAGGATCTGGCGATCTTCAAAAGGGTTGCCCAGAGGCTGGTTCAGTGTCAGTTGGGAAATCTCCCGTTCTTTCCCCAAGACATCACGTATGTCCAGAGGCTCGGAAAAAAGGACGCGGACAAGCTTCGTCTGCTTGGCGTGTCGTTCGACGAACAGCCAGAGTGAGCGCCCACCACAGCCAGCCTTGACTGCCCTGATAGCCTCGCGGGTTGACAAGTTTCAACCCGTTTTCAAAGAGGCAACTCATGGCTCGACCGGCAGACCCGCGGAAGTCCGCGGCATGGCAGCGACGGCTGCAGCGGTTCACAGC
>CAMCQY010000067.1 GCA_945877135.1 Candidatus Kuenenia stuttgartensis | reverse complement strand
AAAATGGCACCTGGGCGAGGAGCCTTACAGTCCACTTGAGCAGGGCTTCGACGTGGATGTGCCGCATTATTCTGGTCCTGGACCGGCCGGCACAAACATCGCACCCTGGCGTTTTCCTGCGGAATTAAATTTCACGGGTAAGCCAGGCGAACACATCGAAGACCGCATGGCGAAGGAGGCAATAAAATTTATCCGGGCGAACAAGGACAAATCATTCTTCCTCAACTACTGGGGATTTTCTGTGCACGCCCCGTTTGACGCGAAAGCTGACCTCATCAAGAAATACGCGGCCAAGGCGGACCCGAATGACCCGCAGCGGTGCCCTGTCTATGGTGCTATGGTGCAGACCTTCGATGAAAATGTCGGGCAATTGATCCGCGTGCTCGATGAATTGAAGCTTTCCGAAAACACGATCATCGTTTTCTTTTCTGACAACGGGGGGAATATGTATGATCGTGTCGACGGCATCCGGGGGACTATGTATGATATAAATGATCCCGTTAACGGCATCCCTCCAACCAGCAATGCGCCGCTGCGTGGTGGCAAAGCAACAATATATGAAGGGGCTACGCGCGTGCCGTGTGTTGTGGTCTGGCCCTCCAAGGTGGCCCCGGGCTCTCGCAGCAATGCGTTCCTGTCGAGCGTCGATTGGTATCCCACGCTACTCGACATGACCGGAGTGACGCCTAAAGAGACCGTGAAATTCGATGGCGTGAGCCAGAAGCCGGCCTTGCTTGGCTCAGGCGCCCCGCGCGACACGGTGTTTTGTTGTTTTCCGCATTACGCCCCGGCAACCGGCGGCGTTCCCTCCGTGTGGGTGCGGCGCGGCGACTGGAAGCTCATCCGTTTCTTCTGCGACGGACCGGAGCAAACGGACCGCTTTGAACTTTATCATCTGAAAAGTGACATTGGCGAGACGAAGAACTTGGCGGCCGAGCATCCGGGCTTGGTCAAGGAGTTCGACGCCCTGATTAACCAGCACTTGAAAGACATCAATGCCGTGATTCCCGTGAAAAACCCGGTTTATGATTCAACCGCAAAGGCTCCAGAACCTGGGAAGAAACCGCAACAGGCAAAAAAGCCCGTCGACAACAAGACGAGCGGCGGGAAAGACGTCCGGCAGTAAATCGACAAAGCCAGCGACGCGGTGTAGGTAATATCAAACATAAGAGGATAAATAAGATGAAACACACGATCACATTCCTAACCGCCTGGTTGCTGGTGCCGCTTGCGGCTCTAAACGCTGCTGATGCACCGAGGCCTGGAGGAAAACCCAACGTCATCTTCATCGTCGTTGACGACCTCGGTTACGGCGAACTCGGCTGCTACGGCGGGAAAGAGATCCCGACACCGCAGATCGATTCGCTCGCGGCGAGTGGGGCGCGATTCACGAGCGGCTATGTCACCGCACCATTTTGCGCGGCCTCGCGTGCGGCTCTGATGACCGGTCGCTACCAGACGCGGTTTGGTTTTGAGTTCAATCCCATCGGCGCGAAGAATGCTGCGCCGGGCATTGGCTTGCCCGTCGCGGAGAAGACCGTGGCGGATCGTCTGCGCGACTCGGGCTATGCGACCGGATTGGTAGGCAAGTGGCATCTCGGGGGCACGGCGGAGTTTCATCCGCAGCGGCGTGGCTTTGATGAGTTCTACGGGTTTCTGCACGAGGGGCACTTCTATGTGCCGCCTCCGTGGCAGGGAGTGACGACTTGGCTGCGCCGCAAGACCCTCCCTGATGGCGGTCAGGGCCGGTGGACTTCTTCCGATGGCCGCATCGTGTGGAGCACCCATCTCAATACCACCGAGCACGCATACGACACAGATAATCCGTTGCTGCGCAGCAGTCAGCCGACCGATGAGAAGGCGAATCTCACGGATGCCTTGACGCGTGAAGCCTGCGACTTCATCGGAAGGCATCGCGAGCAGCCGTTCTTCCTGTATCTCGCCTACAACGCCGTCCACAGCCCGATGCAGGCCACGGACGATTATCTGAAGAAGTTCGCGCACGTCGAAGACATTCATCGCCGCATCTTCGCCGCCATGCTCGCGCATCTCGATGACAGCGTGGGCAAGGTGCTCTCGCACCTTCGTGACAGCGGTATCGAAGAACACACGCTCGTCGTTTTCCTCAGCGACAACGGCGCCCCCACGAAAGAACTTACTTCCAGCAACGCTCCGTTGCGCGGTGTCAAAGACGAACTCTGGGATGGCGGCATCCGAGTGCCATTCATCGCGTCGTGGAAGAATCACATCACCGCAGGTCAGGTGGTGGATGCACCTGTGGCGTCCATCGACGCCACCACGACATCGCTGACAGTGGCAGGTGCTAGAGCTCCCGAACGTTCGACCAAAGCGGAAGCCACGTTGGACGGCATCAACCTCATGCCCTTGCTCACCGGCAAGACCACGCAACTGCCCGAACGGCCCTTGTTCTGGCGCGTTGGCAAAAAGAACGCCCTGCGTCTGGGTGACTGGAAGCTCATTCGCGATGGCAAGGAGTGGCAACTCTACGATCTCGCGCATGACATCAGCGAGACCCGGAATCTTGCCACCCAAGAACCCGCCCGCGTGCAGCACATGTCAGCGGTCTGGGACAAGTGGAACGCCGAACAAATCGAACCGTGTTGGAAATAGATTTGTGTAACTCCGACCCGGGCGCCGGGTGGAAATATTTCGTGTCTCTTCTTTAGGAGGTGTGTTCCCATGGCTGCATTCCGCACTCAACTCGGCCGCCGACAACTGCTCAAGAGTGGCCTGGCCGCGGCAGCTGCGCCGATGATTATCCCGTCCTCCGCCCTCGGCCTCGACGGCGCCGTTCCACCGAGCGAGCGGATCGTCGTCGGTGGCATCGGCATCGGCCGGCGTGGCGAATACGATCTCGGGTGCTTTCTCACACAGCCCGACGTGGTGTTCGCTGCCATCTGCGACGTGAAGAAGGGCCGCCGTGACGCCGTGAAAAAGATGGCCGACACGAAGTATGGCAACTTGGACTGCGCTCAATACAGCGACTTCCGCGAACTGCTCGACCGCAAAGACATCGATGCCGTTCTGATCGCCACCGGTCCCAACTGGCATGGCACCGCCTCGATGTATTCCGCCAAGGCGGGCAAGGACATCTACTGCGAGAAGCCCTGCACGAAAAACATCAGCGAGAGCCTCATCCTCCGCGACACGATGCGTCGCTGCGGCACCGTCTTTCAGGCGGGCACACAGCGGCGGAACCTGCCCCACTTCGCCTTCGCCTGTGAGCTCGCACGGACGGGCCGGCTCGGGAAGATGAAGAAGGTGTTCGCGCATCCCAACGGCATGCAGGCACTGATGAGCGGCTGGCTGCCCGCAGAGCCGCTGCCCAATGCCGCCGTCGATGATTGGGATCGGTATCTCGGTCCGGCGGCCTGGCGGCCATTCCACGCCAAGACGCTTCAGGATGGATTTAATTTCGAAAAGGGGGGCGGGCTCGTCGGCGGTGGCGTTCTCGAATGGGGCTCGCATTGCGTCGATCTTTGCCAGTGGGCCGTCAACGACTGCGCTCCACCGGTGGAATACAACCCGCCGAAAGATGGCCAGATCGTGACCACCTACGCCGATGGCGTGGA
Organism: Candidatus Kuenenia stuttgartensis; assembly: GCA_945877135.1. Taxonomy (GTDB): domain Bacteria; phylum Planctomycetota; class Planctomycetia; order Pirellulales; family UBA1268; genus CAMCQY01. The sequence goes on along the minus strand of CAMCQY010000067.1, from coordinate 15,817 downwards.
ACTGATCTTCCGCGAAAAGGACTGGATTCCGCTTGGATCGTGCCCGGTGCGTTTCGAAGGCGAAACGGGCTGGGTGGAGGCTGGCGACAGCGGCAAACTCGTCCTCAGTTCGCCGTCGCTGCTCGCCGGACGAACGGTCGAGAATATCGCTGGCTATCCGGCCACGTTCCACGTCCGCGACTTCCTCGACTGCGTGAAGACGCGTGGCCGACCGAAGGGCAACGCCGACGCGGCCTGCAATGCCCACATCGCCTGCCACGCGACCAACATCGCGATTGCCCTCGACCGAACGGTGAAATTCGACAACGACACCAACACATTCGTTGGCGACGTCGAGGCCAACCGGCTGCGGTCTGAAGCCCTTCGTGAGCCGTGGCGTCTGTAATACCGAGTGCTGTCTCCTTCATCCTGTTTCTGTCGACCTGTCTCTGTCATTCCATCTCAGCGTGCCTTTTTTGTAGGGCATGCGTCAGCCGTGGTGAAACACTTTCTGGAATACCATCCCATGCTATTTGCCCATCGCTTCCTTGTTGCCTTCGTCGCCGTCCTGCTTGGAATCACGTCCTTGGCGGCGGAACCGTTGCCGAGCGAGCCCGACCTGCTGGCTGTTCTTCGCTCCGATGCTCCCGAAGCCGACAAGGCGATCACCTGCAAGCGACTGGCGATCAAGGGCTCGCCCGCGGCGGTCGCTGAGCTTGCGAAACTGTTGGACAATGAACGGCTCGCTTCCTGGGCACGGATCGCACTGGAAGCGATTCCCGGGCCAGAGGCCGATGCCGCGCTGCGGAACGCGGCCGGTTCACTCTCGGGCCTGCGGCTTGTCGGCGTGATCAACTCGATCGGCGTGCGGCGGGACGCGGCCGCGCTGCCTATGCTTCAGGCGAAGCTGGCTGATTCGGATGCCGAAGTGGCTGCCGCCGCCAGGCACGCGATTGGCGTCATCGGCACCACGGAGGCGGCCGTCATTCTCACCAAGGCGATGGCCACGCCGGGTGGATCCCAAGACGCCACGGCACAGGCTGGCGTCGTCTGCGCCGAACGTCTGCTCGCCGCTGGTAAACAGGCTGAGGCCGTGGCCCTCTACGACGCGATCCGTAAGGCGAGCGTCTCCGAGCAGCGGGTCGCGGAAGCCACACGGGGTGCGATCCTGGCGCGGGCGCTCGATGGAATCCCGCTCCTGATTGAGACCCTTCGGTCGCCGTCGCTGCGGCTTTCGAACATGGCGCTCTATGCCGCCCGTGAACTCCAAGACGGCCCGCAGGCGGGCGCGGTCGATCTCGCGCTGGCGACCGAAATGGCGAAGCCGCCGGGCGACGCCGCCGCGGCCGATCGCGTCGTGAAGATCATCGACGTTCTGGCTGACCGAAATGCCGACGGCGGTGCCAGCGATGCAGTTCTTCAAGCTGTGGTCAGCTCCGCGACCGGCCGTGCCAAGCCGATCCGTGTGGCAGCGATCGCCGCGGTGGGCCGGATCGGCAACGCCTCGGCCCTGAGCTCGCTGCTCCCCTCGGGCGAAGACGCCGATGAAGACATCGCTCTCGTCACGAGGAAGGCAATCTCCAGTCTCGCTGGCTCGGAGGTTGATCGAGAGATCGTGGCCCGACTGCCCAAGGCGGATGCCACTATCCTGCCGACACTGGTGCGGGCCATTGGAGATCGCCGAATCGCTGCCGTGGCGGAACTCAGGCCGCTGGTGCACCATAGCAGCGTTGCTGTCCGCACCGCCACGGTTGCGGCCCTGGGCAGCGTCGTCGATCTGCCTAACCTGGGCATTCTGATCGACCAGGTGGTGAACCCCTCCGTTGCAGGCGATGTCGGCAAGAAGGCGATCATGGAAGCCAGCATCCGGATGCCCGATCGAGAGGCCTGTGCCGAGAAGCTTGCCGTCGCCATCGACACCGCGCCGTCCGAGGCGAAGGTGACGCTCCTGGACGTGGTGGGTGAAGTCGGCGGCACGCGGGCACTCGCCGCTGTCGCTGCCGCGGCGAAGTCGAACGACCCCGCCCTGCAGGACGGCTCCACCAGATTGCTGGGTAAATGGATGACACCCGACGCAGCTCCGGTGCTCTTGGAACTCTCCAAGTCGCTCACGGACGGCAAGTTCCAGACCCGGGCGATCCGCGGATATATCCGGATTGCCCGGCAGATGGCGTTGCCAGACGCCGAGCGGGCCGAACTCTGCCGCAACGCGATCAAGGCTGCCAAGGATCCGGCCGACCAAAAGACCGTACTCGAGATCCTGCCGCGGTATCCGAGCCAAGCCGCCCTTGCCGTCGCCAAGGAGGCTGCCACGATGCCGGGGCTTGAGGCCGAGGCCAACGCAGCGGCCGCGGCAATCGAGCAAAAGCTGGCGAAACCCGCAGGCTGATGCGTCGGCGTCGGTTACTCAATTCGCCAGCAGCGGATCGAGTGTGTGGACGGTTTACAATACACGTTACTTTTCGGCGGCATCGCATATCTGTGCGAGCGTACTGTCGACGCGCGCGCTGATGCGATCTGCCACGTCGCGGCCACCTGGCCTGGAGCAGTGAATTATCTCAAGCCAGCGGTGCAGAGTATCATGGACTCCAGGGGTTGCACGCGCTACAGTCTTAACAGTGCTCGTGCTGTTGAGCCGCCACGAAGGCGGTCGATCAGGCCGACGACCTGTTGCAGGAGGCTCCTTCATGAAACGATTTATGTCTCTCCCACTGGTTGTGTCTCTCTCATTGGGACTGCGCGTTACTGCCGGGTTCATGGCCCTTGGTTTGGTCTGGTTGGCCCCCGCCCGCGGCGCGGATGAGGCTGCTGCTGGCGGCACGAAGCCGCTCGTCACGTTTGCGAAACAGCGGCTCGACGAGCGGTTCTTCGCCGAAGGCGGCGGCGTCGGCGACTTCAATCACGATGGAGTGCCCGACATCGTCGCGGGGCCATTCTGGTTCGCCGGGCCGACCTTCTCCGAGCGGCACGCGTTCTACGAGCCGAAGCCGTTCGACCCCCAACGCTACTCGGACAACTTTTTCGCCTGGGGGCACGACTTCAATGGCGACGGCTGGCATGATGTTCTTGTCTATGGCTTCCCGGGCAACGATGCATCGTGGTTCGAAAACCCGCGAGGCGTGGACGGGAATTGGAAGCGGCATGTCGTCCTTTCGCAGGTTGACAACGAATCGCCCACGTTCGCCGACATCGACGGCGACGGTCGGCCCGAAGTCGTCTGCTCGGTCGGTGGATTCTTCGGCTATGCGACAATCGGTCGGCCTGATGCAGCACAGCCTTGGACGTTCCACCGCATCTCGCGGGAGGTGGCCGGCGGGAAGTTTGCCCACGGGCTGGGGGTTGGCGACGTCGATGGCGACGGCAGGGCCGACATCCTCGCCAAGGGCGGCTGGTGGCGGCAGCCGGAGTCGCTTGCCGGCGATCCGCAGTGGGAGGAGCATGCGTTTGCCTTCTCCGGCCCCGGCGGCGCGCAGATGCACGTCCGCGACATCGACGGTGACGGGCTCAACGACGTGATCACGAGCCTCGCAGCCCACGGCTGGGGGCTGGGCTGGTGGAAGCAGGTGAAGGCCGCGGACGGCGGACGGTCGTTCACATACCGGCCGATCATCGGCGAGAAGCCCTCCGACAGTCCCTTCCGGGTGGCATTCTCGCAGATCCACGCGATCGACGTGGCCGATATCGATGGCGACGGCATCGACGACATCATTGCTGGCAAGCGGTACTGGGCCCACGGACCCAAAGCCGATCCCGAGCCAGAGGCGCCGGCGGTGGTCTATTGGTTTCGTGGCACGCGGCCAGCTCCCGGCGAGGTGGAGTTCATACCACACTTGATTGACGACGACTCCGGTGTTGGCGTGCAGGTGACCGCCGCCGATGCGACAGGCGACGGTCTGCCCGACATCGTCGTCGCCAACAAGAAGGGAATCTTCGTCCACACACAGAAGCGGGAGCAGGCGCCACTGGCGCGATGGGAGGAGGCCCAGCCGAGACCAAGGAAGCCGATGGCCAATGGCCTCGCGCCGCAGGAGGCGGCCAAGGCGATGTCGGGTCCCCCCGGATTCTCCGTCAAACTCCTCGCAGCCGAACCGGAGGTCCGCCAGCCGATCGCAATGTGCTTCGACGACCGGGGCCGGCTCTGGGTGGCCGAGTGCTACGCCTATCCGAAGAAGGTCGCAGCCGAGGATGCCCGTGACAGGATCCTCATCTTCGAGGACACCGACGGCGATCACGTGCTCGACTCCCGGAAGATCTTCAAGGAGGGGCTCAACCTCGTCAGCGGTCTGGCGGTCGGGTTTGGAGGCGTGTGGGTGGGCGCAGCTCCCGAGTTCATGTTCATTCCCGACGCCGATGGCGACGACGTCCCCGACGGCGAACCGACGGTGCTGCTCGACGGCTGGGGCGCGCAGGACACCCATGAGACGCTCAACGCCTTCATCTGGGGTCCCGACGGCTGGCTCTACGGCTGCCACGGTGTGTTTACGCACTCCGCCGTCGGCAAACCCGGCACGCCCGAGGCCGACCGCACGCGGATCAACGCCGGCATCTGGCGATATCATCCGGTGCGGCACGTCTTTGAGGTCTTTTCCGAGGGCACGAGCAATCCGTGGGGCGTGGACTTTAACGACCTGGGCCATGCGTTCCAGACGGCCTGCGTGATTCCGCACCTCTACCACGTGATTCCAGGAGCGCGGTACCAGCGTCAGGCGGGACAGCACTTCAATCCCTATTCGTTTGACGACATCAAGACGATCGCCCGTCACCGGCACTGGACCGGCGGCACGTGGAACCCCCGCGCACGCAGCGAGGGCGCCGACGACTCGGTCGGCGGCGGCCACGCTCATGCCGGCGCCTGCATCTATCTGGGTGGTTCATGGCCCGATCGCTACCGCGGACGGCTGTTTATGAACAACATCCATGGGGCGCGAATCAACGAAGACCGGCTCACGCCCGCGGGCTCAGGCTACGTAGGGGACGGCGAGCCCGACTTTCTCTTCGCCAACGACTCGTGGTCGCAGTTTATCTCGCTGCAGGTCGGGCCGGACGGGCAGATGGTGCTCATCGACTGGTACGACCGCACTCAATGCCATTCCCCTCAGGACGACAAGCACGATCGGGGCAATGGGCGAATCTTCAAGGTGATCTACGATCGGACGGCACCGGCGGTGACGAAGGTCAACCTCGGCCGCGAGAGCGACGCGACGCTGGTCGATCTGCTGGGTCATGACAACGACTGGTTCGTGCGTCATGCCCGTCGGCTGCTGCATGAGCGGGCCGCTGCCGGCCGGCTCGCCACCGAGACTCCGCGGCTGCTTGAAGCGAAGCTTGCCGCTGCCACGACCGTGCCCAAGCGGCTGCGGGTGATCTGGGCGATGCACGTCACCGGACAGCTCTCGGCTGCCCATGTCGAGCGGCTGCTCGACGACGCCGATCCGGCGGTCCGAGGCTGGGTGATTCAGCTGGCCGTCGAGCGGCGCGACGCATCGCCACCGCTGCTCGAGCGGCTCCAGCGGCTCGCCGCGGACGATCCATCGCCGGTGGTTCGCCTGGCGATTTGCTCGGCCCTCCAACGGCTGCCGCTTGAAGCCCGCTGGCCGATCGTGGCGGCGCTCGTCGCGCATGCGGAGGATGCCGATGACCACAATCTCCCGCTGATGAACTGGTATGCGATCGAGCCACTCGTGCCGGTCGATCCAGTTCGCGCCGTCGCGCTGGCCGCGGCGAGCCGGATCCCGACGGTGTCGCGATTCATCGTCCGCCGCGCCGCGTCGGAGGAGCAGTGCTATCAGCCGCTGGTGGCGCAGCTGTCCGCCAGCGACTCGGCCACGCGGAAGTGGATGCTCGAGGAAATCGTGGCCGCTCTTGCCGCCCGCGGCCGGATGCCGGCACCGCCAGCCTGGGAGCAGGGCTACGAGCGGCTTCGCGCCGACCCCGACGACGCGGTCCGCAGGCTGGCGGACCTGACCGCGGTGCGGTTTGGCGATCCACGGGTCGTGCCGCAGTTGCGTTTGATGGTGGCCAACCCGGATGCTGACCGCGGCCAGCGGCTCGAGGCCCTGCAGGCGCTCGTCAGCTCCCGCGACGAGGGTCTGCCGCCGGTGCTCCAGCAGCTCGTGGACGATCCCGCCATTCAAAAGCAGGCGATCGACGGCCTCGCCGCCGTTCCCAGCGACGGCACGCCCGCCGCGCTCGTGACCGCCTACGAGGGCCTGCCGGCGGACTGCCGGCAGGCGGCGATCGCCACGCTCACGTCGCGGCCCGCCTGGACGCTCGCGCTCCTCGACGCGGTTGCTGCCAACGCGGTGCCCCGTGGCGACCTTTCGGCGTTCACCGTCGGCCGGCTCGCCCAATCGGCCGACCCGAAGGTGATCGCGCGGCTCAACGAGGTCTGGGGCACGATCCGAGTGACCCCCGCCGACCGAAAAGCTGACTTCGAGCGGTGGCGGACTGCGCTCAAGCCGGCAGCCATGAAAGAGGCCAATCTCTCGCACGGTCGGGCGACGTTCGCAAAGACCTGTGGTGCCTGCCACCAGTTGCATGGCCAGGGCGGACAAATTGGGCCAAACCTGACGGGATCGAATCGGGCCGACCTCGAATACCTGTTGGCGAATCTGCTCGACCCGAGCGCCGTCGTGGGCCGCGACTACCAGACCACGATCGTGGTGACCGATGACGGCCGATCGATCGCCGGAATCGTGGTCAAGGAGACGCCGACAAGCGTGACGCTCCAGACACCGACCGAGCAGGTGACGGTGCCGCTCGACGATATCGAGACCCGGGTGCTTTCCCAGCAGTCGCTGATGCCGGAGAACCAGCTCGCTCAGCTCGCGCCGACGGCCGCCCGTGATCTCATCGCCTACCTGAGGCACCCCACGCAGGTGCCGCTGCCGGGCGAGGGGCCGCCACCGTTCAATGCCAACCGAAAGATTCCCGGTGCCGTCGAGGGGGAGTCGATGCGGATCGCTTCCCGGTCGGCCGGTGAGGTTCGTCCGCAGGGCATGGCGGTGTTCAAGGCAGCCCGTTGGAGCGGTGACTCGCAGCTCTGGTGGACCGGGGGCCGGCCGGGCGGACGGATCGTCCTGGAGGTGCCCGTGACGGTGAAGGGGAGGCACGAGGTCGTGGCCGTCTGCTCGAAGGCACACGACTACGGCACAGTGACGCTGTCCTGGAACGGCGGCAAGGCGAGGAGCCCTGTCGATCTCTATGAAAAGGATGCGGTGAGAATTACGCCGGAACTGTCACTCGGGGTCTTCGACCTCGAGCCGGGCATGTCGTCGCTCGTGGTGGAGATCGTCGGCGAGAATCCAGCGGCGACGAAGGCCTGGATGTTCGGCCTCGACTACGTGCGCTTTGTGCCTGTGCCCCCCGCCCGGCCGTGAGCGCGGTCAGGGCTGTGGCGGCTTGCCTTCGAGCTCTGAGCGGACCGCCTCGCGGGCCGACCGCCACCGGTATTTGACGGTCCGCTCGGAGCAGTTCAGGAGCGTGGCGATCGTCTTCTGATCGGCACCGAGATACCAGACGAGATGGAACACCTCGCGTTCCTCGTCGGGCAGGTGGGCGATCGCCTCGTGGAAGAGCGTCCAGCGGTCGAGGTTGGTGTCGCTGGAGGGGCTGTGATCGATGTATTGATTGGGGCCGTCGTCGGCAGCCACTAGGGGCATCACGTTGGTGCCATGGTTGGCGGCGTAGGACGATGGGCCAGCATGCCGCCGGGCGAGGTCGATCAGTTCACGGTGGAGTTGCGTAGCCGCCAAGGCCATGATCGATCGGGGCGACTCGAGCTGCATGTCGCCCAACGCCCGGTGCAGCCGCATGGCGGCATTCTGAAAGACGTCGTCGGTGTCTTCCCAGCGACGGACGCCGGGGTAGCGGCCGAGCATCCGGTGGGCCAGAGCGCGGAGGCGGTCGCTGCAGAGTTCGATGATCCGATCCCGCGCGGAGAGATCGCCCCGCCCGAGCCGCTGGAGGCACTCTGCCAAGGCTGCCGAGAACGTGTCGTCGGTATCCATTCAAAGGCCGGGGGCGTGGGGTTGGCGAGGCGAGCCTGAAAAGGCGTCTGGATGAGAGGAGTTTATCCGTTTTGCCCCTGGCCCGCTCGGCGCTCGCCATAGCTCATAGAGAACTCACGTCGGTGAGGCGAAGTGTTAGGGATGCGTTATTCGGGAACTATCAATGGTGATCGTTAGGAATTTGGCTGTTTCCCGCAGAGATTGGCTTCACCTCACGGACGATGCAGGCCCCAGCCCGGGGCCACTGCCGCCCCATCGGTTGCTGAGGATCTCGCGGCACGAAACCGATCCGGTGCGGATCATTCTCGCGGCCCACATTCAATTAAGGCGATGGCGACGGTCGGCACTGGAGCAGTCGCCCGACCGGATTCAGCGGCGGATCCAGGCGATCGTCGCTGCTCGGGAGGCACTTATCGGAGCGAGAAAGTCCCTCAGCCGGACGGTATAACCGCCGGTCTATGGAACGCTCCGCTGGCCCGGATTCCGCACCTTTGTCTCCTCTATCAGGCGCGGCCGCGACAGAGGTCGTGTCGCAAGACCTCTCCGGCCAGCTCTCCGGTCAGGCTGACTCGTTTGGTTTGGAACCGCAGCAGATTGTCGATCTCGCTGTTGGCAGCGATCTGGGCGGAGTCACGATCGTCCGCATGCTGGCTGAGGGGGGCATGGGCCGCGTCTACGAGGGGCGTCAGCAGGCTCCCTCGCGGCCGGTCGCGGTGAAGGTTTTGCGCGACGGCCTTGCCAGCCGGGCGGTCATGAAGCGTTTCGAGCAGGAAGCGCATCTGCTGGCGCGGCTTCGGCATCCTCACATTGCGCAGGTCCACACACTCGGCACCTGTCAACACGGTAGCGTATCGGTTCCGTTCTTTGTGATGGAGCTGGTAGAGCATGCGCTCCCGATCGATCGTTTTGCCCGGGAGCATCGGCTGTCGGTGCGGCAGCGTGTGACGCTCCTGCGGCGAGTGGCCGCGGCGGTGGCCTACGGTCATCGTCTGGGGATCGTGCACCGCGATTTGAAGCCGGGCAACATTCTCGTGGGTGGGGATGGCGAGCCGAAGGTCATCGACTTTGGCGTGGCGCGGTCGACCGACGCCGACCTCGCCCTCACCACCCTGCAGACCGACGCGGGGCAGCTCGTCGGTACGCTCCGCTATATGAGCCCGGAGCAATTCGATGCCGATGCCTCCCGGATCAACGCACCGACCGATGTCTATGCGCTGGGGCTCGTGTTGCACGAGCTGCTCACCGGCGAGCTTCCCTACGACGTGCGGAGCAAGCCGATCGTTGTCGCGGCGCGGATCATTCGGGAGCAGGAGCCGCCATCTGTGGCGGCTTTGTGTCGGGGACTGCGTGCTGAATTCGGTGGGGATGCGACGGATGCCCGCCGGCTGGCAGCGATCACCGTGAAGTGCCTCCAGAAACGCCCAGCCGATCGCTATGTGTCGGCCGATGAACTCGAGGCCGAGCTTGCGCGATGGTTGGCGGGTGAGCCAGTCCATGCGCGGCCCGCGACGCTGGCCGAGCAGGCCTGGCGGTTCGCACGCCGTCACCGGCTGCCAGTTGCGGCTGCGGTGCTGGTCTGCGTGGCTGGACTCGCGGCGGCCTTTTTCGTGAGTCGGGCGCGGCACCAGGAGCAACTCGCCGAGCGGCATCGGGCGGGCGAGCAGGAGGAGGCGTATTACTCGACCGTGCAGCGATCGGCAGCGGCCGCCGACCGGCGGAACATCCCCATTGCGGCCAGTCTGCTGGAGCGGGCGAGGTCGCTTCAGCGGGTTTCTCAGGCGGTCTCTGGACTTCCGATTGAACTCGACTGCCTCGCAGCCCGGCTCGACGACGCGGTGGCGGAGCTTCCCTGTGATGCGGCGATCGTGCGTGCCGTAGCTGCATCATCGGCCGGTGATCGTCTGGTGGCTGGAGACGATCGGGGCGTCGTCCGGGTGTGGACGGCTGATGATGCGGGTGGCTATCAGGAATCGCACGTGCTCGGCGGGCAACTACCCAGCGGTCAACGAACCGCAATCTGGTCGGCGGCCGTGTCGGACGATGGCCGCCGGGCCGTGACGGCGGCGGAGAATGGCGTGGTGTCCGTCTGGGATGTCATGGAGGGCAAGCCGATCGGCAGTCTCCGCGGCCATTCTGCTGCACTGTATGGATGCAGCCTTACTCCCGACGGTCGAACGATTGCCACGGCGTCGGCCGATGGCACCGTCGGCCTTTGGGATGCGGAAACGGGGGTGAGGAGTGCCGTCTTGACGCCGCAGTGGCGGCCGGCGGCCCGTGATCGGAACGTTTATGGCGTCGCATTCGCGGGCGAAGGCGAGCGAATCGCCGCCGCCTGTGGCGACGGCGTGATTCGCCTCTGGAACCGCACGACCGGCGAGCTGCAGAGTGAACTGCGGGGGCATTCCCGACGCGTCTTCGCTGTCCGCTTCGCGGCCGATTCCGCGCGGCTGGCATCGGCCTCGGAGGATGGCACCGCGCGGGTCTGGGAGGTGGCCAACGGCAGGTGCGTTGCCGTGCTACGGCATCCGTTGCGGGTCAATGATGTCGCCTGGACTGATGATGGCGATGGCCTGGCAACGGTGTCGGCCGATGCCATTCTGCGCGTCTGGAACCCTGGGGATGGCCGTCTGGCACGAGAACTGGTGGGCCATCGCGATACGGTCTGGTCTGTGGCCCGTCTGTCGGGCGACCGTTTTGCCACCGCATCGTCTGATGCCACGGCACGGGTCTGGGATATCGGGGACCGCACCGAACCGGTCATGCTCTGCGGCAGCGAAGACGGTGTCGGCGTGCGGGGGGTGGCGTGTTCCCCTGATGGCCGGCTGGCGGCCACCGCCACCGCGCAGGGCCAGATGCGGCTCTGGACCATGGCAACCTGCATGGCGGAACGCGATCTGCCAACGGTGCGTGGCCGCGTGAATGCGTTGGACTTTTCTCCAGACGGAGACGTTGTGGCCGCTGCCTGCGGAGATGGGTCGGCTCGCCTCTACCGCGTTGACAACGCCACCGAACTCGAACGGCTGGCGGCCCACGAAGGCCCGCTGTTTGCGGTGGCGTTTTCTCCCGATGGTCAAAGGATCGCCACTGCCGGAGCGCTGCCGCAGGCGGCGGGGCCAGAAAAGGGCGCGGTGCGTGTTCGTTCCTTGTCGGCCGGCGATGGTGGCGTGCTGACGCTGCCGCATCCCGCGCGGGCCCACGCCGCAGCCTGGTCGCCGGATGGACTCCGGCTTGCCACTGCCTGCGCGGATGGTCTGGTGAGGGAGTGGGATACGGTCACAGGCAGAATGCTCGGTGCCTTCAAGGGCCATGCCGATGACGTCAACTGGGTGGCCTGGTCACGAGACGGCAGCCGCGTCGCGTCGGCATCGTCCGACGGCACGGTGCGGCTCTGGAAACCGGCCGATGGCTGGTCGAGCATCGAACTGAAGGGGCCGGTGGGCCAGGTCTGGGAGGTAGCCATCTCACCCGACGGCACCCGTATCGCGGGGGTGGGTGCCGATGGCAGTCTGCACCTCTGGCACACGGAAAGCGGCCGCCACCTTCTGGCCCTCGACGGTCACGAAGGCCCTCTCTGGGGAGTCGCATTTTCTGCCGATGGCCGGAGCATCCTCACGGGATCCGACGACGGCACCGCCCGCGTCTGGGGACTGTCGCCCGCCGAACTCCACCGCCAGCGGCTGGACGTTCGGCGGTGACCAGCTTCAGCCATGGACTCCCGCGCTGCTCTGGTTCAGGACCGCGGTGTCGAGCCGGGCGTGATGCCCAGTTCGCGGCAGACGTTTTCGGTGATCTTGCGGACGAGCGTTTCGTAATCGATGCCCGCCGGTAGGGAGCGGCCGCCGGATGACGAAGTCCCGGCGGCATCGGCCTCCGGATGCGTGGCAAAGGCCTTCCTGGCCACGCCCACTTCCTGCCAGGTTGACTTGAACACGGCGTTGTCGCAGATGTCGCGGTCATTCATGTTCAGGTCGAGGCGGGCGTCGGTGAAACCCCATTTCTGTTTGAGGTCGAGCAGGGCCCGCGTCTCGCTGCCCGTCAGGTAGACGACACCGCCCAAGCCCTTCGCGAGCATCAGGATGCGGCAGTAGGCATCGACGATCTCGGTCCACCAGTACGCCTTCTCGACCGTTGCACCGAAGCTGACCGTGCCATGATTGGCCAGCAAGATCACGTTCGATCGCTTCACGACCGGCTTGATCGTGTCGGCGAACGTCTGACTGCCGGGCGTTTCATAGCGAGAGATCGGAATGTCTCCCAGAAACACCTCCACCTCCGGAAGCACGGCCTGGGGAATCGGTTCGCGGGCCACCGCGAAGGCCGTCGCATGCGGCGGGTGGCAGTGCACGACGCTGTTCACGTCGGGCCGCTCCTTCATGATCGTGAGGTGGAGCAGGATCTCGCTCGACCGCTTGCGCTTCCCGGCAAGTTGGTTGCCATCCATGTCCACGATGCAGAGATCGGCAGGGGTCATGAACCCCTTCGACATCATCGTCGGGGTGCAGAGCACCTTGTTCGGGCCCAGCCGGTAGGAGATGTTGCCGTCGTTGCCGGCCGCGAACCCCTTGTTGTAGATTCGGCGGCCAATGTCGCAGATCTCGTCCTTCAGCGTGGCAAGCGACTCGGTCTTGGTCTTGGTCTTCGTTTTGTTCTTCTTTGCCATGATGTCCCCTGGGGCTTGTCGGAAAACGGTGAGTCTCGAGTCTGGATAAAAAAGGATGAAAAACAGTCTGCCGGTAAGCCGGCATCTTATGCTGGGCGACCTTTTTCCGGCGAGTGCGCCAGGCGGACGCCCACCGTTGTCTCGGCCCCCTCGGGAACCGTGGCGATGCGGAGCGTGGCAGAGGCGGTGACGATGTCCCGCCACCGCTGCGACAGCCCGTCATCGCTCACGAAGATGTCGATGGCGTCGAGCCCCGAGACGAGCGTCAGGCTCTTGCGGCCAAATTTCGAACTGTCGGCCACGACCATCACGCGGCTGGCGGCTTTGAGCATCGCCTGCTCGGTTTCGGCCAGCAGCAGGTGGGCGTTGAAGAGCCCTTCCTCGGAGATGCCAGCCGCGGAGAGCACCGTCGTGGTGACGTGAAGCCGGCCGAGGAGTTCATTGGCATAGGGTCCGAGGCAGACGCCCGTGCGGGGCGAGACATAGCCACCGAGCAGCACCAGATCGGTGCGCGATTCGGAGGCGAAAAGGTTGGCGACAGGGAGGCTATTGGTGACCACCTGGAGCGACCGGCCAACGAGCAGGCGGGCCACCTCATAGGTGGTCGTGCCGCCATCGAGGAGCACGGTTTCCCCGTCTTCGATCACGGTCGCCGCGGCTGCCGCGATTGCACGCTTGGCAGCCCAGTTGGCCGGTTGACGCTCGTCAAACTCGGCCAGCCGCGGCATGCCGCCGGAGTAGAGCACGCCGCCATGGGTGCGTCTGGCGGAGCCCTGTTCCTCCAGAGCATCGAGATCCCGCCGCACGGTCGATTCCGAGACGCCCAGTTCGCGGACAAGTTCCTCGAGCGCAGCGAATCCGCGAACGCGAATGATGTCGAGGAGCCGGCTGCGGCGTTCGTGATTCTGCACGGTTCTTCACTTCCTGTGGGACCGATTATGAACGATCAGCGATAGAATTCAAGCACTATACGAGATAGAATCGTCATGTGATGGTGGAATTCCATCATTTATTTAGACCGCATTCCATCAGGATGTCGCGTGGCACTCCTCCGATTCGTCCTAGGCCGTGGGCCAACGCCGGTTCATGGAATCGACGGAAGGGATCGGGGAACGCCCCTCGATCTGGATATTGCCGCGCTTGCGCTGGAGCGGGGATGCGATCGTCAGGCCGTGATGGGGTTGGCGGCACGATGTCGATCTGCCGATCCAGCAGGCCACTTCGCGCCGGCTGGTCTGCTGTCGGAATTGAACGGTCGCCCGGGCCGGGTGGTGAACGCCTGGCTGGCCTGGCCCGCAGGGCAGCGAACGCCCGCTCCGGCTGCCAGCGGCATCATCAGCGGCCCGCTTGGCCTCGTCGCCTTGGTGACAGCAGGAGAATTACCGCGGCCGAGATTCTCGATTGCCTGGCTCCTCGTCGATCCCGAATCGCGCCGTCAAGGCATCGCCACGGCGCTTGTCGCTCATGCCATCGACCACGCGGAGTCACTCGGCGCGACGCAGGTCTTTGCGGAGACGCTCTCCTCGTGGCCGGCTGCTGCTGGCTTCTGGCGATCCGTCGGCTTTCAACAGGGCGAGTGAGCGAGAAGCCTGCAACAGAAGGGGGCAGCCTGGAGAAGAGGGCAGCCGGGCCGAGGGTGCCCTCCGCGATCCGATGCCAACTCAGGCGGAACCGAGTCCCTGCATCCGTCGCCAGGCGCTCATCTGGCCCAGATGCATCATCATGTGGCCGCCGCAGTAGAACGTCTGCACCGAGCCGAGTGTCGGGAAGAGCTGCTTCATCCGGCCCTCCGCCGGATTCGGCTGCTCGAACGTGGCGTCGGGCGTGCCACGGAGAGCGCCGGCAAGCATGCGATGCCCCTCGAAAAAGAATGCCGTGATCTCGTCCATAGGCGGGTAGAGGTCGCCATCCTCATCGTCCTTGCAGCTGGCGTCCTTCGAGAACAGGTGCTCGAAGTGTTCGGGAACGCTTGGAGCCGGGTGGCCAATTTGCTGGAGCACCTTCGGTGCATAGAGGCTCAGGTGCCCGTAGATGAACGCCGGGTGGTTTGATTCGACAATGGTGCCACCGACCCGGGCGAAGCGGCCGAAATGCTCCGCCGGCACTTCCTTGAGAAGACGCTCCGCGTAGCCGACCGAGAGTTGCAACGTGTCGGCAATGATGTTTCCAAGCGAGCGCGACATGGGAAAAAACCTCCGGGTGTGGATGTCAGGAGTTGAGTCTACCGTTCCGCGACCTGGGTCAGACAAGTTGGGTCAGGCAAGATCGCCGGAGGCGATCCGGTTGATCGCCTCCGGAAGTGTCTCGCACTCGACGGCGAAGACACGCGCGGCCAACGATTCGGCCGTGTCGTCGCGGAGCACCGGCACCGTCTTCTGGAGCAGGATTCGGCCGTGGTCGTATTCGTTGTCAACCAGATGCACGGTGCAGCCGGAGACGGTGCAGCCGCGTGCGATCACGGCGCGGTGGACGTGCATGCCGTGAAACCCTTTGCCCCCGAAGGCGGGCAGCAGGGCGGGGTGGATGTTGATCACGCGGCCGGCGAAGTCGGCGGGAATCTCGACGAGATGAAGAAAGCCTGCCATCACCACCAGATCGGGATTCGCCTCCCGGCAGGCGGCGAAGATCGCGTCGCTCCAGTCGGCCAGTGGGCGGCCTGCGGGCGGCAGAACGGTGACAGGAATGCCGGCCTGCTCGGCCAGCCGCACGCCACGGACGTCACCCCGGCTCGACACCACCCGCTCGACGCTCGCGGTCAGTCGGCCCCCCGCGATCCGGTCGAGCAGGTTTTCGAGCGTCCGCCCGGAGCCCGAGAGGAGCACCGCCAGGCGGAGCGTTTTCTGGCCGGTCCGTGGGCCGTCAGGATCCGTCACGCGCCACCCCCGGTCGCCGCGGGGGCTGTGCCCTTCCGCCTGATCGCGATCGTGAGGGGATGGCCGTCGATGTCGAGCGACTCCACGGCCGCCCCATCCAGCCCGCCAAACGTCGCGGAAGTGGCGAGTGTTTCGGAGGCGACGTAATCGAGGTGCTGCTCGATGGCCGAAGTCAATTCCGGCGACGCGGTCTCGAAGGCCAGTTCGATCCGATCGGTGAACTCGAGATCGAGCGTTTTTCGCTGCGACTGCACCGCGTGCACGACCTCGCGGACGAGCCCTTCGGCGACGAGTTC
>CAMCQY010000066.1 GCA_945877135.1 Candidatus Kuenenia stuttgartensis | reverse complement strand
TCACGCCATCGGCAGTTGTACGGCCGCCGCGGCGGCGCGGAGTTCCTTCGGCAGCGGGAAGTAGACGTCCTCCTCGCGGATCGTCCGCTCCTCCACTGTGGCGGTGTAGTGATTCTTGAGCCACGTCACGCAGTCCTGCACAACGCTCTCCGGCGCACTGGCACCAGCCGTAATCACTACTGTCTCGGTGCCGGTGAACCAGCCCGGGTCGATCTCGTTGGCGCCGTCGATGAGATGGGCCGTGATGCCCCGCTCGCGGGCCAGTTCGGCGAGCCGCTGGCTGTTGGAACTGTTCTGGCTACCCAGTACCAGCACGTGGTCGGCTCCGTCGGAGAGCAGGCGGACCGCCTCTTGGCGATTTTGCGTGGCGTAGCAGATGTCGTCCTTGGGCGGACCGACGATCTGCGGGAACCTCGCTTTCAGCCGATTGATGATCCGCGACGCGTCGTCCACGGAGAGCGTCGTCTGCGTGAGGTAGGCGAGCCGGTCGTCCGGGCCGAACGGGAGGGCATCGACCTCTTCAGCAGTCTCCACGAGCGTGAAGGCTTCGGGGGCCTGCCCCATCGTGCCGATCACCTCGTCGTGGCCCTCGTGGCCGATCAGCATGATGCGGTAGCCGGCCTTCGCATACTTGATCGCCTCCAGGTGCACTTTCGTGACGAGTGGGCAGGTGGCATCGATGGCCCGCAGCCGCCGCTCGGCCGAAATGCGGCGGACCTCCGGGGCCACGCCGTGGGCGGAAAAAAGCAGAACGCCCCCCTCCGGAACTTCTTCCACGGCGTTCACGAAAACCGCTCCCTCGCGGGTGAACCGGTCGACGACATGCTTGTTGTGGACGATCTCGTGGAAGACGTAGATGGGTGTGCCATGGAGTCGGATGGCTGTTTCGAGCGTTTCGATGGCCATGTTCACGCCGGCGCAAAAGCCACGCGGGCTGGCAAGCAGAATCTTCATGGCGATGGTTCCGGGAGGGGCGACGGGGAGCGCGGCCGGGCCTAAAACAGGCCCATAGACTATGGTAGTGGTGTTGATTCAGCCCTGCCAGTGAAGAACAGGCCCTCCTCCGCAAACACCGCGTAAAGGCGGTGGTGCCGATGTCCGTGCAACCAGCGCAGTCCGTCCGACGCGACCCGACGGCATGGCAGCTTGCGCCGGTGCCTCCGTCTGGCGATCTTGCCGCCGCGGAGGCCTTCTGCCGCGACGTGGCCAGCCGGCACTACGAAAACTTCACCGTCGCCACGCGGCTGGTTCCCCGCCGGCTGCGGCAGCACCTGGCTAATGTCTATGCCTATGCCCGGTGGAGCGATGATCTTGTTGACGAGGCGGCGAGCCCCGCGGAAGCGGCCCGTGATCTGGCGGCCTGGCGGCAGGGGTTGGAAGAATGTTTCGTAGGGCGCCCCGGGCATCCTGTCTACGTGGCGCTCGCCGAGACTGTCCGCCAGACCGGTCTGACAATCGAGCCATTTGCCCATCTGCTCGATGCGTTCGAGGAAGACCGGGCGTTCGACGCGGCCGGCGTGGCAGTGCGGTATGCCGATCGCGACGAACTTGTCGCCTACTGCCGCCGCTCTGCCGATCCCGTGGGGCGGATCGTGCTCGCACTGGAGGGCTGTCAAGACGCGGCGGCCCTCGCCATGTCCGATTGCATCTGCACAGCCCTGCAACTGGTGAACTTCTGGCAGGACGTGCGTCGCGATCGTCTGGCAGGCCGCGTTTATCTCCCTCGCGACGACATGTGCCGGCACGGTGTGACCGAGGCGATGCTCGATGCCCAGCGGGCCCCGCTGCCGCTGCGGGCACTGCTTCGTGAGGAGGTGGGCTGGGCACGGGAGCAGTTCAACGCGGGCGAGCCACTCTTGGGTGTCGCGCCGCCGGTGCTGCGGCCCGCGATCGGGATGTTCCTGGCGGGCGGCCGCGCTGTCGCCGATGCCATCGAACGGGTCGGTTATGACACGCTCGTGCGCCGACCCACCGTTGGGAAATGGACGAAGCTTCGGCTTGCGACGCGGGCCTGGTGGAGCCTGCAGTTCACGCCACACACTGCAGGTGGTGGCCTGACATGACCTCCATGACCTCCATGACCCGTTTGTCCACGCTCGCTGCCGACCACGAGGCCTGCGCCGAGGTGCTGAGTCGGTCGGGCTCAAACTTCGCCCTGCCGATCCGCCTCCTGCCCGAGGCGAAACGCCGCGGCACGACGGCCCTCTACGCCTTCTGCAGGCGTGCCGACGATATTGTCGACGACGGAGCCAACCCCGTGGAGGCCCGCCATGCGCTCGACACCTTCGACGCCGAGCTCTCCGCGGCGATCGCGGGTGGGGCGTCGGCCGATCCGGTCATCAGAGCGGTCGTCGATACGGTCCGCCGCTTCGCCGTGCCCGTACACTATCTCCACGACATCATCGACGGCTGCAGAATGGATCTCGATCAGACCAGCTACGACACGTTTCCCGCACTCGAGGAATACTGTCGCCGCGTGGCCAGTGCCGTCGGGCTCGCCGCCATCCACATTTGGGGCTTTCGGTCGCCGCGGGAGGCCCTGCCCGCCGCCCATGCCTGCGGCCTGGCGTTTCAACTGACGAATATTCTCCGTGATATTCCCGAGGACCTCGCCCGCGGGCGGGTCTATCTTCCAGACTCGGATTTTCGAGCCGTTGACTGTACCCCTGATGACCTCCGCGCTGGCCGGATCGGACCGGGGTTTGCGCAGTTGGCGAGCATGAATGTGGCCCGGGCCACGGATTGCTATCGACGGGCGGCACGGCTCGACAGGCTGCTCTCCACCGACGGTCGCATCGTGTTTCGCGCGATGTTCGGCGCGTATCAGTCGTTGTTTGCCGCCGTGCAGACGGCAGGCACGCGGATATTTACGGAGCGAGTACGGCCCGGTCGGCTCCGCATCATGGGCTCGACCGTGGCGGCACTCGCGGTCGGTCCAAGGCCTCTGCTTCGCGGCCACATTGGTCGGAAACACAACGCATGAATGACACGACCGAACATGATACGACCGAACCGTCGCGCTCCTCATCAGCTCGCTCCGGCCAGCCGCATGTCGTTGTCGTCGGCGGTGGTCTGGCCGGCCTCGCGGCGGCGGCCGCCCTCTCTTCGACCGACGTCCGTGTGACCGTGCTGGAAGCGCGTCGTCGTGCCGGTGGTCGGGCGGCCTCGTTCGAGGATCCGGTGGCGGGCGGCCTTGTCGATGCCTGCCAACATGTGGCGATGGGATGCTGCACCAATTTCCTCGATCTCTGCCGGCAGGCGGGCCTCACCGATGCTCTTCGCTGCGACCGCACACTCTGGTTCATCGGTCCCGATGGCGATCGGGCGGCCTGCACGCCCTCGAGGCTGCTCCCGGCGCCGATGCACCTCACGCCGCTGCTCCTGGGCATGCGGCACTTTTCGGTGGCCGAGAAGCTCGCACTCGGGCTGGGCATGCTGAAGCTCGCGCGGTATCGCGAGCCGGCTGGTGGAGAGACGAGCACGGCACAGGCATGGCTCGAATCGGTCGGTCAGCCCAAGCGGGTGATCCGGCTCTTCTGGCAGCCGGTCTTGGAGAGCGCGCTTGGCGAATCGATCGACCTCGTGAGCACCTCCGCGGCGCGGAAGGTGGCGGTCGATGCGTTTCTTGCACACCGCGACGCTGCCGATATGTTCGTGCCTACCGAACCGCTCGGCACCCTCTTCGGCGATCGCCTCGTGGCGTGGCTGGAGGGTCGCGGAGTGACGGTCGAGGCGGGCCGGAGTGTGACTTCGATCGAACGGGACGCCGAAGGTCGGGCCTCTGCGGTGCTGTGCGGCGATGCCCGCACACCGTGTGACGCCGCGATCATCGCCCTGCCGTGGCGGCAGGCGGCGCGGGTCGTGCCCGATCTCGTGCCGGCGGCCGATGAGCGGCTGGCTGGCTCACCGATCACCGCCGTGCATCTCTGGTTCGACCGCGACTGCATCGACCTGCCGCATGCGGTGCTCGTGGATCGCGTCTCGCAGTGGGTGTTTCGACCGGATGCTGCGGAAGGGCGCCAGCCGGGCTACTGCCAGGTGGTGATTAGCGCGTCCCGTGGGCTGCTCGGTGGCGATCGCGAGGCACTCGTGTCCACCGTGGTGGCGGAACTTCGCGACACATTCCCCGCGGCCCGCGATGCCGCGCTCGTCGAGGCGCGGGTGGTTACCGATCCCACGGCCGTGCTCTCCGTGCGGCCGGGCGTCGATGCGTTCCGGCCTGCCGCGGTCACAGCCGTGCCGAATCTCTTTCTGGCCGGTGATTGGACGGCCACAGGCTGGCCCTCCACGATGGAGGGCGCCGTGCGGAGCGGTCGGCTGGCGGCTGGTGCGACCGGCCGTCATCTGGACAGGCCTGTCGATCCGCTCACGGCCGATCTGGCGAAGAACCCGGTCGTGCGACTGCTCACGGGGTATCGCTGAGCTCTTCCAGAAATCGTGTGATCGCGCCGGCCAGCGTGCGGCCGTCAATCACGGCGTGCTCCCACAGCTGCCACATGTCGAGCGCGGCCCGCGGCCGGCGACCGATGCCCGCCAGGGCTGCTCCCAG
The DNA here is from genome assembly GCA_945877135.1 of Candidatus Kuenenia stuttgartensis. GTDB lineage: Bacteria > Planctomycetota > Planctomycetia > Pirellulales > UBA1268 > CAMCQY01. The sequence continues at coordinate 15,020 of CAMCQY010000066.1, read as the reverse complement.
CCGCCGCATGCCCGACTGCGGCTTCACGAGTGCGGCGATCTCCTTCGGCAGATCCTGAGATGCGTCGTCGGAGATCACACGGATCGATATGCAGGGCAGGCCGGCGGCCCGGGCTGCTGTCGCCACCGAGTAGGTTTCCATGTCAACAAGGCTCGCACCGGTGGCCGCGGCAAGGTCTCGCTTCGCGGCCGTCGTCGTCACCACGGTATCGACGCTCACGATCGCGAGGTCGCCGTGGCTGGTCCGACTGCCGTCGGTCGCCGTTGCGGTCCCCTGCCCTATCGCGGCGACGTCGATCGGCGGGCCGCCCGTGCGGTTGATGGATCGTCGTGGTGAGACGACCGTGCCGCGAGCGAGTGCGGGATCGAGCCCGCCGGCGAAGCCGGGCGACAGGATCAGCCGTGGCCGATGGCCATCGATCAGAAGCCTCGTGGCTCTTGCGGCCGCCTCACCGCCGGCGCCAGCCACACACCAGGCGACCCGTCGACCGGCGACGACACCCTCGTAGAGCGTGAGCCCGGCCGCTGTGACTTCCACGGTTTCGGTTGCCAGCCCTGCGAAGGCATCGGCCTCGACGGGCATCGCGAACACGATGCCCGCAACGCATGCAGTCCGCGACGAAGGTGACGGCGAGCTCTGCATCGTGAACAAAGAAGACGGCCTGCCGCCCGGTGCCCCCCCCAGGCCACGGCGGCAGGCCGTCAGATCATGTGGCTGATGGTCAGCCTGTGGTCAGAGATCGAGGTTCAGTGGTGAACGAGATAGTGGAGGACGGAGAGCGGGTTCCACCAACAGACGTCGCAGCAGCGGGCGCAGTCGCACGGTTCACCGGGCACCATCTTCACCTCGTACTTCGGCACCTTCGCGACCTTTTCTTCACCCGGCTGCTTGAAGAGTTTTTTCTTCATATAGATCTGGCCGCTGGGCGGAATGCAGCGGCATTCGGCGGGTCCGGTGCAGAAGCACTCTGCCGCCCGGGCGCAGGCAGGTTCGCATGTCATCGTGTACTTCGTCTTCGTGGACTTCTTCTCGTCCCATGTGGATTTGCATGCGGGTTCGCATGGCGGACTCGCGGCGTGGTGTGTGCAGTTCGTGCAACGTGGCCCGTCGCAGGCGCAATCAGCCGCGTTGGAAGCAGTCAGGCATGTGGCGAGTCCGAGGGTGGCGAGAAGCGTGAAGCAAGGGCGTCGCATACAAAAACTCCACTGTCGGATCGGAGTCCGCACCATGTCGAAGGCTCAAAAGTCGAATGCCAGCCGCGTGCCGAAGCCATTGATGAAACCGCTGCCGTTGTAGCTCGGGCCGGGCGTGACGACCCCGTCGGTTTTGGTCCACGGCGTGCTCACGAAGTTGCGGTGGGTGAGGTCGTAGTTGAAGTAGACGCGGGCGTTGGGGTTGAGCAGCCAGTTGAGACCGAGCGTCATGCCGTTCAGGATGCCGCCATTCACGCCGCTATCGTTTAAGCAGAGGTAGTTGTAGCGGGCTCCCACCTGCCAGGCACCCTCGCTGATGTTCCACTGATTTCGACGGGCGCTGCGGTCGCGGAACGCGTAGAAGTTGTTGTGTGGGATCGGACGGTCAACGCGGTATTCGATCTTCGAGTAGGTGCGGCTCTCGCCCGTAAGAAAGTAGAGCACTTCGGCGTAGCCAGACTGATAGTAGACGGTGCCCACGTTCGTGCCCGGCTTGGGCTGAAAGCCGTTGGTGTTCACGCCTCCAGCACTGGTCGTTCGGGCGTTGTAGAGCCACGAACCGAAGTATTCCGACTGGAATGAGAAGGGGCCGCTGTTGCCGACGAATTCCAGGCCGATCATGTTCTGCCAGTTGCCCTGCAGGAGGCCCGAGTCCGCGTAGATCGAGTTGAGCGGTCCGGGCGGTCCGTTGCGAATGTCGCCGCGGCTGCGGAATCTCACGGCCGTGATCTCGTCACCGATCGGCACACCGGTCTTCCTGTCAAACGACGTGTACTGTCGCCGCGGCTCCATCGTGCGGCCCGAGATGGCGAGGTGAACGAGTTTACGACCCTCGTCCTCGAATACCGGGAGGTAGACGAGCCGGCCGACAGTCATGCTGCCCCCCGACGAATTGGAGAAGCCGAATGGGTTGGTCGTATTTTTGAATTCGCCCACCTGCCAGCCGATGTTCCCTTCCTCGTTGCTGTTCATAATCTGAATGCCGGGGACGAAGCCATTATTGAACGGCCCCTCGAAAGCATCCTGGGCAAACGAACGCTCCATGAAGTTGAGCCAGCGGCTGCTCGTGAGATGCTCGTAGCCGTACGGGTCTTTCTGGTTGCCGATACGGACGGTGCCGAGGATCGGCAGTTGCCGCACCTGCAGCCAGAGGTCAGTGATGGCAGTCAGCGGACCGGCGTCGCGTTCCGTGGGATACGTCTCGTTGTTGACGTTGATCTGATTGACGAAGTCATACTCTGCTGCCCAGTCGTAGACCTCGTACATCCGGCCCTCGATACGGAACCGGGCGCGGCGGAAATTGACGGTGTCGGACAGCCCCGGGTCGAGGCCACCTTCGTAGGGCAGCTGGTTGGGGCCGGGGGCGGCTGAGAACGCGGAGGAGTCGATCTGCGTGCGGCCACCGACTTTGACACGGAAATCCTTGTGGGCGGACTCCTCGGTGAGCCCATTGTCCCAGAGGGATCTGAGGCCGAGGTCGCTGCCGACTTCGTAGGGCTCGTCGGACTTCTTTTCGTCTTTCTTGCCATCCTTGCCGTCGCCTTCCTTCGGCTTGCCGACGGCTGGTTTGGCATCTTCTTTTCCATTCGTGTCCTTGGGCGCAGGGAGCGATTCGACGGGGTTGGCCCCCTTCTGCTCCAGTTGTTGCAGACGCATTTCGAGTTCGGCGATGCGCCGCTGCTCCGTACTGAGCGCATCGGCCACCTGTTGGAAAGACTGCAGGCTCGGGGAGATGCTGGGGAGACCGAGCGGCTGTGGATCGGCCGATTCTGCGATCACCAGGAGGGGGTCGGCGGCGAGGGCGAGTGTCGGCACCACGGTGCATGCAAGCAGGCAGAGGCCCGTCAGGAAGCCACGGCCGGCAACAGCCCGCCACGGGCCAGACGCCCCTGTCCATCTTGCTAAAACTGCCCAGTCTCCACTCACGGTATCCCTCTCCTAGATGTCACCATCCAAGGGATCGGAACAACCGCAGGCGGACCTTGACACTTGAGTGGGACGTAACGGGTTTGCAGTCGTCCGTCAGGCCACAATTCGGGGCCTTGGGGGCGGTGCGATGGTTACGCCAACTGGGTAGCTGTCGGCAGGCGGACCGTGAAGGTCGTGCCCTTGCCGGCCACGCTTGTCACGGCGATGGTTCCGCCGTGACGCTCGACGATCGAGCGACAGATCGCCAGACCCAATCCACCGCCGCGGGCGACTTCAGTGCGGGTTCGCGAAGCGTCGGTCTTGTAGAACCGGTCGAATACTCGGTCGAGGTGGTCGGCCTCGATGCCGCAGCCGTTGTCGACAACGGTCACGACGGCCTCACGGTGATCGCCGTCATTGATCACCGACACGGTCACCCTGCCCCCGTCAGGCGTGAATCGGATGGCGTTGTCGAGCAGATTGCCGAGCACCTGGCGGAGCTGAGACGCATCGCCCGCTACCAGAACGGCACCATTCGGAGGCTGGAGCATGAGGCCGACCGATCGCTCCTCCGCAACCCCGCCGAACATTGCGACAGTCTGTCGGGCGACGGCCGTGAGGTCGACCTGCTCACCGGGCCGCCTTCGTGTGTCATCACCGGTCTCGGCGAGGAGCAGCAGATCGTTGGTGAGTTTCGACAGATGGCGGGCCTCCTCCAGCACCTCGGCCAGCGTCTCCCGGTAGGCATCTGCGGTGCGATCCTGCGAGATGGCCACCTCCAGCGAACTCCGCATGGCGGCCAGCGGGCCGCGCAGTTCGTGGGCCGCATCGGAGACAAACTGCTGCCGCCGCTCGACGTGCCCGGCCACCTGGTCAAGCAAACGATTGATCGTCACCGACAGCTGGTCGAGCTCGTCCTGGGTGCCATGAACCTCCAACCGGTCGCCCAGCCGCGTGGGTCTGAGATGTTCGGCCGTCCGCAGGATTTCGGCCACCGGCTTGGTCGCCCGGACCGCCAGCCAGTAGCCCACCAGTGGCGTCAGCAACGAAAGGCCGGCAGCCACCGGGATGAGCAGCCGGGTGAGCGTGTCGATGCCGTCATCTAGGAAGGCGGTGTCCATGCCGATCCGCACATGATACGGCTCATCCGCGAGGTCGGTGATCCGCTGTCGTGCAAACCGGTAGCCCCCCACCTGGACGAGATTCTCCAGTCGTGTCGTCGCCACCGGCCAGGCGGCCACTGCTTGTGGGCAACTATCGCTCTTCCAGATCGTCCTGCCGTCCTCGGTGAGGAGTTGCGTGAACCAGCCGCGTTCCTCATGGCCGGCCGCCTTGCGGCGGAGTTCGTCCACGACGGCGTCGGTGTTTGGATACAGGTCCTTGAGCGCGATCGCTACCTCGTTCACCTCTCCGCGCAGCACCGCATCGGCCTCGCGATAGAGGGCGGCCCTCGCTCCCACCTTCACGGCCAGCAGTGCCATGAGGGCAATCAGAAGTACGACGAGCGTATTCCAGACCGTGAGCCTGACGCGGAGCGTCGCCCACGGGATCTTCTTAAGCAGACGTGAGGGCATAGCCGCGGCCCCGGATCGTGCGAATGAGCGATTCGGCGCGGCCCTTGTCGAGCTTTCCGCGCAGACGGTTGATGTGCACCTCGATCACGTTCGTCGGCCCGTCCCAGTCGAAGCCCCAGACATGCTCGCAGAGCATCGTCCGCGTGACGACCTGCCCCTGAAACCGCATCAGCAGTTCGAGGATGCTGAACTCAGTGGGCGTGAGTTCGATCGTGCGGCCGGCCATGGCGAGCCGCTTGTTGGCGAGGCTGAGGTGCAGGTCGCCGGCCTCCAGTTCCATCGCTGGCTTATGGGCCGTGCGGCGATGCACCGCCTCGATCCGGGCCAGCAGTTCATCGATCGCAAAAGGCTTGACGAGGTAGTCGTCGGCGCCGGCCTCGAAGCCCTCGAGTTTGTCGGGCACGGCGCCGCGGGCCGTGAGCACGATAACGGGCGTGCGCACGCCGGCCTGCCGGGCGGCCCGCAGCACATCGAGGCCGCTGGCCTTTGGCAGCATCATGTCGAGCACCACGATGTCGCTCGACATGAGTGTCTTGTCGCGGATGGCCGCCTCGCCATCAGCGACCCAGGTGCACAGGTGCCCCGCCTCGCGGACGGCCGTAGCGACGGCCTTGGCGATGACCGGGTCATCTTCGACGATCGAAACATGCATGGCAGTCTCCACCGCGGCAGCGGACTGCCGTCCTGACGCTTACGGTCGCGAAAGGAATGGAGGCGGGCTTTGCCGTTGCAGCTATCGTAACGGTGTGGCGGCTCGGTGGCGAGTACGAACTCATACCCGTGCCGGATCCCGCTGCGTGAGTGGTCGTCAGGGATCTGTCTGGGCCTCCGTCGGGAATTCCGTCGGGGATTCGGCGATTGTTCAGGCTTCGCGGACATCGTGTCGGTGAGAGATAGGTGCGGCATGGCTCAATCGCAAAATGATGGGCGAGGGCATGGCTCTCCATCCGGCGTAGAAGCAGCGGTTCCTCGCGGTGACGGAGCCGGGTTTGTCAGGTATCTGCCGCAGGATGCCTCAGCGGGATTCCTCGTCTTCCTGATCGCCCTCCCGCTGTGTTTGGGCATCTCGGTGGCTTCCGGTTTTCCTCCGATCGCGGGTGTCTTCACGGCTGTCGTCGGCGCCGTCGTCACGACATTCATCAGTAATTCCGAGCTCACCATCAAGGGGCCGGCGGCAGGGATGATCGTGATTGTTCTGGGGGCGATGCAGGCGTTTGGGTATACGGCTGGCCGTGACCTGGGCGCTGACATGACCGCCTACCGGATGACGCTGGCCGTCGGGTTTGTCGCCGGCGTCGTGCAGTTGCTTTGCGGGCTGCTACGGGCGGGCGTACTCGGCGACTTCTTCCCGACGGCCGTCGTGCACGGGATGCTCGCGGCGATCGGCGTGATCATCGTGCTCAAACAGTTGCCGGTGGCTCTCGGGGAGAAGGCGGCGTTTGAGCCAATGGAGATCATCCGAGAACTACCGGAGACGATCGCAGGCCTGAATCCTGAAATCGCCTGCATCGGGGCCTCGAGCCTGCTTGTGCTCTTTGCCTGGCCCGCTCTTCGCAGCCGTCTCGGTCTGCGATGGCTGACGGGCATTCCCGGCCAGTTGGTCGTGCTGCTCGTGGCTGTACCGCTCGGGATGTTCTTCGGGCTGGACCATGAACATACCTACGACTTTGCCGGCCACGCGTATCCGTTGGGGCCGTCTTTTCTCGTGAACGTTCCCCGCAATCTCCTGGCGGCGGTCACGGCCCCCGATTTTTCCGTGTTCACATCGTCAGCGACCCGGGCCGCCGGCGTGCTGTGGGTGGTGATGTTTGCGCTGGTGGGGAGCCTCGAGTCTTTGCTCAGCGCCAAGGCGATCGACATGGTCGATCCCTGGCGACGGAAGACAAAGCTCGATCAGGATCTGGTCGCCGTGGGGATCGCCAACGTGGCGGCGGCATCGATTGGAGGCCTGCCGATGATTTCGGAGATCGTGCGGAGCAAGGCCAACATCGACAATGGTGCCTGCACGCGATTCGCCGATCTCTGGCACGGGCTGTTGCTGCTCGCCTTCGTCGCCCTTGTGCCGGGTCTGGTCTGCACGATTCCGCTGTCGGCCCTGGCAGCGATGCTCGTCTATACAGGCTGCCGGCTGGCGTCACCGGGGGAATTCATCAGCGTCTACAAGATCGGCCGCGAGCAGTTGGTAATCTTTGCGTCCACGCTCGTGGGCGTGCTGACAACAGATCTTCTCATCGGCGTGCTGATCGGAATCGCAGTCAAGTTTGCCATCCACTTTCTCAACGGCCTGCCTGTCCGGACGATGTTCAAGCCTTTTCTCGAGGTGACCGTGCTTGATGAAAGCACGGTGCAGGTCGACGCCCTTGATTCTGCCGTGTTTTCGAACTGGATTCCCTTTCGGCGGCAACTCTGTCAGCTCGGACTCGATCAGCAGAACAGCATCATCGTCAATCTCGAAGGCACGAAGCTCGTCGATCACAGCGTGATGGAGGGACTGCATCAGCTCCAAAACGATTTTCTGCGGGCGGGGCTCACACTCGACATCGTGGGATTGGACTCGCATCACGCGCTGTCGAAGCACCCTTTTGCAACCCGCCGACGGCGGGCATGATTGCGTGCTTCGCCCGTCACTCCCACTCGATCGTGGCCGGTGGCTTCGATGAGATGTCGTAGACCACGCGGTTGATGCCCCGCACCTCGTTGATCACCCGCGTGGAGATCCTGGCCAGCACTTCATAGGGGAGGTGGCTCCAGTCGGCCGTCATGAAGTCTTCGGTCTCGACGGCCCGCACGGCGAGCACGTCGTCGTAGGTTCGGGCATCCCCCATCACGCCCACGCTCTGCACCGGCAGCAGCACGGCGAAGGCCTGTGAGATCTTCCGCATCAGTCCGGCCCGCTCAATTTCCTCCAGCACGATCGCATCCGCCTCGCGGAGCGTGGCAAGACGGGACTTTGTGACCTCCCCCAGACACCGCACGGCGAGGCCGGGCCCCGGAAACGGATGCCGCCAGACGATCCGTTCAGGCAGGCCCAGTTGGAGCCCCAGAGCCCGAACCTCGTCCTTGAAAAGGTCTCGCAGCGGCTCGATCAGTTCGAATTCCAGATTGTCTGGCAGCCCGCCGACGTTGTGGTGGAGTTTGATCGTGGCGGCCGGCCCGTCGGGGGCGGCGCCGCTCTCGATGACGTCGGGATAGAGCGTGCCCTGCGCGAGAAACTTGGCGCCTTGGATTTTGCCGGCCTCGTCGGAAAAACACTCGATGAAGGCCTTGCCGATTCGCTTTCGCTTTTCCTGCGGCTCGGTGATGCCGGCCAGGTCATCGAGGAATTTCTGCTCAGCCGGCACGACGTGCAGATCGGTCTTGAAATGCGTCTGAAACTCATCGATCACGGCGGCGGCCTCGTTCTTCCGCAGCAGGCCGTTGTCCACCAGGATGCAAGAGAGCTGGTCGCCAATCGCTCGCGACAGGAGTGCGGCTACGACCGCCGAGTCAACGCCCCCGGAGAGGCCGCAGATGACCCGGTCGCTACCGACCCGCCGCCGCAGATCGGCGATGACGCTCTGGGCGAAATCCTCGAGCCGCCAGGAGCCGGAGCAGCCGCAGGCCGCCGTGAGGAAGTTCTTCAGGATCGTGCCGCCGGCGGGCGTGTGGGTGACCTCCGGGTGGAATTGGAGGCCGTAGACCGGCAGCGTGTTGTGCCGGACGGCGGCCAGCGGACACGTGGCTGTGCGGGCCAACGGCCGAAAATCACCCGATACCTCATCGACCTGATCGCCGTGGCTCATCCACACCTCGGTGTGGGCGGGCACGCCGGCAAAGAGCCTGTCGGCCTCGAGCACCTCACAGGTGGCGCGGCCATATTCGCGTGACTGCGCCCGCCCCACGTGGCCGCCCAATGCATCGCAGGCCAGCTGCATGCCGTAGCAGATGCCGAGCACGGGGATGCCCAGCCGGAAGATGCCCGGATCGCATCGCGGCGCGCCAGAGTCATACACGCTCGACGGTCCGCCCGAGAGAATGATGCCTTTGGGGGCAAGGGCTCGAATGCGTTCTGCGGTGACGTCGTGACGGACGATCTCGCAATAGACATGCTGCTCGCGGACGCGGCGGGCGATCAGCTGGGCATACTGAGAGCCGAAGTCGAGCACCAGCACCCGCTCCGCCTGTTGGGAGGTGCCGGGCGACGATTGCCGAGACGTGGTGCTGGAGACGGGAGACGCTGGCATGGCGAGCTCGAGAATGCGGGGCGGAAAAGCCCGCCAGTATAGGGCTCCCGTGGCGGTTGGAAACACTCCCCGCATCCGCGGCTTTTTTTGGGGCCTGCTATAGTTTCGGCCAGCGATGGAGCGACGATTGTCCACCCCTTTCCCCCTCATGTTTACCCCCATGCTGACCCTGCTCACCAATGACGACGGAATCTTTGCACCCGGTCTGGCGGCCCTGGAGCGGGCCCTGCGGCAGCTCGGTGATGTGGCCGTGGTCGCCCCATCGACGGAGCAGAGCGGTGTGGGGCATGCGATCACGTTTCTCACTCCTCTCACCGCGAAAGAGATCTTCGACGGCCCGCGGAGTCGCGGCTGGGCGGTTGACGGCAGTCCGGCCGACGCCGTCAAACTCGGCATCTCAGAGTTCTGCCCACGGCGGCCCGACCTGGTCGTCAGCGGAATCAATAGCGGTCTCAATGCCGGTATCAACGTGCTCTACTCCGGCACGGTGGCCGCGGCCATCGAAGGGGCTTTCTTCGGCATCACGAGCATCGCAGTGTCGCTCGAGTGGGACGAACATGCCGACTACGACCGTGCCGCCGAGATTGCCGCGGAGGTGCTGGCCGGGCTGCTCGCCCGCCAGCCGCCAGCGGGCAGCCTCTACAACATCAACATCCCGACGCGAGCCCTCCGCGGCACGCCGGAACTGCGGGTCGTGCCGATGAGTGTCTCCCGCTACGGCGAGGCCTTCGAGCGGCGGGTCGATCCCCGGGGCCGCGCGTATTACTGGGCCACGAACGATCCGCCTCCCCCCCCTTCACCGCACGAGTCGGACGTGACGGCATTGGCCGCTGGGAAGGTCACGCTCACGCCGCTCGATTATGACCTCACCCATCGGGCCAGTATCGACGCCCTCGCCGAAGGGCCATGGCGGATCACGCCGGCGGGCTGACTACGTGCCGCCTGCTACGTGCCACCTGTTACTTGCCAATTGGGGCCGGGGCGAGCTTGTCGAGACCGTCGAGCGGACTGGGTTCGGAGGACTCATCTGTCGGCTTCACTTTTTTGTTTCGCAGGGGCGGCCTGCTCGTCGGCTTTGCAGGCGGCTTCTTTTTGGCATCAGGCTTGGGCTTTGAATCTACGACCGGCTCCTCTGCCGCGGAGCCATCGGTGTCTGCGGGCAACTCCGTCGTTCCCTGCACCTCATCCCCTGGAGTCGGCCGGCCCGATGAGCCAAACCAGAGCCAGGTCCCGAGCAGCAGCCCGCTGGCCAGCAGCAGCCCGCTGGCCAACCAGACCACGAGCGGCAGACCGGCGAACCGACGGGACAGCCACGAGCCGCGGGCGATGGCCAGCCCGGGAGTGACCCGGTTCGCGGCGGGCAGCGGTGCCATCGGACGTCGAATGCTGCCGACGCTTGCCCTGCCCGAGCCAGGGAGCGGAGGCGTACTGGTGTTGATGACAATGCCGCCAGCTTCATTGGACGGGTCGGCAGCAGCCGGCAACACGGCAGGGAACCGGCCCGTAGAACGCGATCCACTCGATGGCGGCGGAGTGAGGGCGAGCGAATGGAGGTCGATGGCTGACCCCGGCGTCGAGCCAATTCCAGAACTACTACCCGAGCCACTCCCGGCCCCACCGCCAGACCCGCTGCCTGCGCCGCTCCGTTTTACGGGAGCCGCCGGTGCCGTGGCGGACCGCGGCACGACGGAGTCCCCCGTGCGGCGAGGCTGCGTGCCGGCGGCGGACCGCCGGAGCGAGGGGCGTTGTGGCGGTTCCGAACCTGGTTTACCGATCGCGGAACCCGTCGTGGCAAGCCAGGCTGCAAGTGAATCGGCCACTTCCTGCGCGGTCTGCTGACGGGCGTCGGGGTGCTTCTCCATCATCCGGAAGTAGAGTTCCACGATCGCGGCAGGCGCATCGGGCCGCGCGTCGAGCAGATTGGGAGCGGGCTCGTTCATGTGGGCGCGGATGCGTTCGGCCAGCGAGCCCTTCGCGAAGGGCGCCTTGCCCACAAGCAGATAGTAGAGCGTGCACCCCAACGAGTAGATGTCGGATCGTCTGTCGGCCTTATGGCTGTCGCGGGCCTGCTCCGGCGAGAGGTAGTCGGCCGTGCCCAGCACCTTTTCGTCGTGTGCCTTCGTAAGCCCGGCATCCTCGTCGTCGTCGTTGGCCAGGGCCAGGCCGAGATCGAGGATCTTCACATGGCCGCGCTTGTCAACCATCAGGTTGGCCGGCTTGATGTCGCGGTGCACGAGCCCCTCTTCGTGCGCGTGGTGGAGACCGAGTGCCGCCTGCCGGATGAAATCGGCAGTATCGCGGACCGACAGCGGCCCACCCTGCTTCACCCGGGCGTAGAGGTCGATGCCGTCGATGTATTCCATCACGATGAAGTGGATCGACCCCGACGTGTCGAGGTCGAATGCCCGGGCGATGTGGGGATGGTTGAGCCGAGCCGTTGCCCGAGCCTCTCGCTCAAATCGTGCCAGGTAGGAGGTCTTGTCGACCCGCTTCACGGGCAGCACCTTGATCGCCACATTGTTGTGGAGCGTCATGTGCTCCGCGAGGTAGACGCTGCTCATTCCCCCCGCCCCGAGCAGCCGCAGGAGCTTGTACTTGCCGAGCACAAACCCTTTGTGCCGCCCCTTGCGAAGCTGCTCCATCTGCCAACTCGTCAGCAACCCCCGGTCGATGATTGCCTGAATGCAGGCCTCGGGAACCGGGGCTGTGCTCCCCTTCCCGGTTTCGTCCGTCCAGGCCGCGACCGCCTCGTCGAGTCGATCCGCGTCAACCAGACCGCTCGCCTTTGCGACGCGGAGGAATTCGTCCATCGTCTGGGCAGGCGTTGGAGCGGGATCAGACATGGGAGGTCGGGTCGGGGTGAACGGGACGGATGGGCGGGGCACGGTGCCCGTGAGCAGGAACGGTCGAGCCCCGAGGCCTGCGGACGCCCGTCATCTGGCTGACCCTTCCAAATCCGTACGGTATCCTAACGGAAATATGGTGATGTTGCTTTATACGCGTCGCGGCTGCCACCTGTGCGAGGCGGCGGAGGATATGGTGGCAGCACATGCCCACTCAGCGGCCGTGGAAATCCTCGATGTCGATGCCGATCCGCTCCTGCAGCAGCGTTATGGCCTCCGCGTGCCGGTGCTCATGGCCGACGGCACGGTCGTGATGGAGGGCCGTTTCGATGAGTCCGCCCTGGCCCGCCTGCTCACAGCCCCAGCTTCAGCCCCCGGCGATCGAGCGCATCGATGAGGGCCGCGGCCGACGTGAAGACCTCGGCCTGCCAGCCGGCGGCGCGGGCAGCCTCGACATGCGCCGGAATGTCGTCGCAGAAGAAGATCCGTTCGGGGGGCAGGCCGACCCGCTCCGCCGCCAGTCGGTAGATGTCAGGCCCCGGCTTGGTCGCCCGCACCTCGTGGCTGAGGATGATCTGCTGGAAATTGCCGGGCAGCACGGAGTAGCGCTGTGCGAGCAGGTGATCCCAGTGCGGTCCGCAGGTGTTGGAGAGAATGCCGAGACCGCAGCCGGTCCGCTCTAGACCGGCGATCACCGGCAGCATGTCGATCTTGAGGGTAAACATGTCGCTGGCGGCATGGGCCAACGCTCCTGGATCGGAGGACGTGCCGGTCCGTCGGGAAAATTCGCGGTGAAACTCCGGCCAGTCGAGCTCGCCGCGTTCGATCCGGTCGTGGAGCCCCCCCTCCATCACCTCGGTGCGGATGGCCTCCGAGTCGCCACCGCTCACCTCGGCCATCTGCCGGAAGGCCCGGTCGCGGTCGAACGACACGATGACGTTGCCCATGTCGAGAAAGACGAATTCAGGACGCACCAGTTCCAGCACCTTTCACCTGCACCTTTCACCTGCACCTTTCAAACGGGAGCCGTGGAAACTATTCTGCACGAAACCCGAAGGAAAACGCCATGCCCACCACGACCGCCACCACCATCCTGAATCGCTACAGTTCCCGGATCACCCAGCCCCGTTCGCAGGGGGCCTCGCAGGCCATGCTTCTTGGCACCGGCCTTCAGCCAGCCGACCTCGACAAGCCGCAGGTTGGCATCGCCAGCATGTGGTACGAGGGGAATACCTGCAACATGCATCTCGACAAACTGGCGGCCCGGGTCCGCGAGGGCGTGGCGGCTGCCGGAATGGTCGGGATGCGGTTCAACACGATCGGCGTCAGCGACGGCATCTCGATGGGCACAGACGGCATGAGCTTCTCGCTGCCGTCCCGCGACGTCATCGCCGACTCGATCGAGACGGTCGTGCAGGCCCAGTGGTATGACGGACTGGTGGCCATTCCCGGCTGCGATAAAAACATGCCGGGCTGCCTGATCGCCATGGGCCGGCTCAACCGCCCCGCCCTGATGGTCTATGGTGGCACGATCCGCCCCGGCCACTTGGCCGACGGCACCGCGCTCGACATCGTGTCGGCATTCCAGTGCTACGGAGAGTATGTCGCGGGTCGGATCGACGACTCCCGCCGGAGTGAAATCGTGAGGAAGTCCTGCCCCGGCGCCGGCGCCTGCGGCGGCATGTACACCGCCAACACGATGGCCACGGCGATCGAGGCCCTCGGAATGGCGTTGCCCGACAGCGCCTCGATCCCGGCGGAAAACGCCGACAAACTCGACGAGTGCCAGCGGGCGGGGGCGGCGATCCGTCGCCTCCTCGAACTTGACCTCAAGCCCCGCGACATCATGACCCGTCGCAGCTTCGAAAATGCCATCGTCACGGTGATGGCGCTTGGCGGCTCGACCAACGCCGTGCTCCACCTCATCGCCATGGCCCGCGCGGTGAACGTGCCGCTCGAGCCGGCCGACTTCCAGCGGGTATCGCGGCGGGTGCCCTACATCGCCGACCTCAAGCCGAGCGGCAAGTTCGTGCAGGAAGACCTCCACTCGATCGGCGGTACCAGCGGCCTGATGAAGTATCTGCTCGACAAGGGCCTGCTCGACGGCGACTGCATGACGGTCACCGGCAAGACGCTGGCGGAAAATCTCGCCTCGAGCAAGGGGCTCGCAGCGGGCCAGAAAATCATTCAGCCGGTGGAGCATCCGATCAAGCCGACCGGCCATATCACGATCCTCCACGGTAACCTCGCGCCCGGCAGCGCGGTGGCCAAGATCACCGGCAAGGAAGGCTCGCGGTTCCGTGGGCCGGCACGCGTGTTCGACAGCGAGGAGGCGATGCTGGCGGCGCTCGAGCAGGGGGCGATCCAGCGGGGCGATGTCGTGATCATTCGCTATGAGGGGCCGAAGGGTGGGCCGGGCATGCCCGAGATGCTCACGCCCACGTCGGCGCTGGTGGGGGCGGGACTTGGCAACGATGTGGCCCTGATCACCGACGGACGGTTTTCGGGCGGCTCGCACGGCTTCATCGTCGGGCACGTCGTGCCCGAGGCGCAGGACGGCGGGCCGATCGCGATCGTGTGTGACGGCGACGTGGTCGTGATCGACGCCGACACCGCCTCGATCGACGTGGAGGTGTCGGAGGATGAACTCCGCCGTCGCCGAAGCCAGTGGGAGGCGCCGCCGCTCAAGGCCACCCGAGGAATCCTCGCGAAGTACATCCGCTGCGTGGCCCCCGCCTCACGTGGCTGCGTGACCGACGAGTAAGCGGCCGGCCGGTCACGCACCTCACATTCCCTCGCTTGCGCGTCGGGCTTGCATGAAGATATCGCCCCGCATTCATCCAAGCCCGCAGCGCAGGCAGGGGATTCGCCGTATGCGTCGCAGTTTCACTTCGGCAGCGGCAGCGATTCGACCGGTACCGGTGGGCCGGGGGCGATGACGGCGCCAGGTGGCAACTGCTCCGGCGGGATCGGGGCACCGAAGACAGGGCCGCCCGCCGCGGCGGGCATGGCTGCGGGGCTGACGGTGCTGCCATCGGGCGGCTGGTAGTAGGGCTCCGCCTGCGGCACGGCGGCCACGCCGAGTTTCGCGAGCACCTTCGACAGCATCCGCTGTTCGAGGAGGGGATCACGGCCGAGTGGAATCCAGCCGAGGTTCGGGGTGGGGGCGGCGACCGGTCGTGGCTGATCGCCCACCTGCTGGCCCAGCGTGGGGAGCGGCGTTCCGTAGCGGTAGAGCGAGTCGTCGTTGCGAAACGACGCACCGCCCGTAGTGGCCAT
>CAMCQY010000065.1 GCA_945877135.1 Candidatus Kuenenia stuttgartensis | reverse complement strand
GGTGACTCCGCTGGGCCCAGGCCGTTTTTCCGCCCGGTTCACCGGTGGTCCGGACCAGTCGCCCGGGCCGATTTCACCCGGCCAACCCGCCGTCTGCTACGCCGACGATCGGCTGCTCGGCGGCGGCTGGATCGAGGGCTCGCCGACCCATTGATCATAAAAAAGCGGGAGCACCCACGGGGAAGAACTATCCCAAAAACGCGGGGTATAAACCGGTTACAGGACTCTGTAGCTCTGTCCATCGATGAGCCGATCCAGCGAGATCTGAATATCGCCCCCATCCCCGACTTCTCGCTCCCATGCCCGACTTCTGTCGTGGATATACTCAGGGGAGACACGCTGGATTCAGGATCGTTTCCCATGCCCAGGAAGGTTCGCGAACTCGTTGCGGACCTGTTGGCCAATGGCTTCGCAGAGGTGGTTGGCGGTGGCAAGGGGTCGCACAGAAAGTTCGTCCACAACCGATATCTGGGGGCGTTGACGCTCAGCGGGCAGGCGGGCGACGACGCCAAGCCCTACCAGGAAAAGCAGGTTCGGAAAGCGTTGGAGGAGATTCATGAAGACGACTGATTCTTATCACAAGTGGGTCGAATGGAGCGACGAGGACGGTGTCTACATCGGGAAGTGCCCCGACCTCATCTCCGGCATCCACGGCGATGATCCGGTGCGTGTGTACGCCGATCTGGCCCGGGTCGTCGAGGAAGTTGTCGCCCATTTCGAACAGTCAGGCCGGCAGTTACCGCCTCCTCGCGTGCGGCCCATGCAAGAGGTCGGCTGATTGGACGGGTGAACCCGATCCGGCACGCCGTTGCCCGTTTTCCGCCCGGTTCACCGGCGGCTGGATCGAGGGCTAGAGAACGCGAGTGGCACGGCCCGTTTTCCCGAACTAGGCTGGGGAGACGGCAATGCGCCATCCCCCGGCCCCCTTCCCCGCCCCACTCGACGAGACTCCCGTGAACGAACTGCCAGCGACTCTGCCCGTCCCGGTCCTGTTGGGAGCGGGCCTCGTGCTCGGACTCGTGGCCCTGACGATGCTGCTGCTCATTTTCAACTATGGGCAGCTCTGGTTTCAGGCCTATTGGTCGAAGGCGCCCGTGCGGTTCCTCGAACTGCTCGGCATGAGCCTGCGGAAGGTCAACGCGCGGACCATCGTGCAGGGCAGAATCATGGCCGTGCAGGCGGGCCTCGGCAGCGATATCACGGCGCGACGACTTGAGGCGCACTATCTCGCCGGCGGCGATGTGCCGCGTGTGATCCGCGCGCTGATCGTGGCCCACCGCGCTGACCTCGACCTCGACTTCGACCGGGCGTGCGCGATCGACCTGGCCGGCCGCGATGTGCTGGATGCCGTGCAGACAAGCGTCAACCCCAAGGTGATCGACTGCCCCGACACCCGTACCGGCAAGTCCACCCTGTCGGCCGTGGCCAAGAACGGCGTCGAACTGAAGATCCGGGCTCGCGTCACCGTACGAACGAATCTCCAGCAACTCATCGGCGGAGCCACCGAAGAAACGATCATCGCGCGGGTGGGCGAGGGCATCATCACCTCGATCGGCTCGTCTGACAGCCACTTCCAGGTCATGGAGCATCCCGACACGATTTCGAAGGCCGTGCTGCAGCGTGGGCTCGATGCGCAAACCGCGTTTCAGATCGTGTCGATCGACATCGCCGACATCGAGGTAGGGGAAAACATCGGTGCCCGCCTTCAGGCCGACCAAGCCGAAGCCGACACCCGGGTGGCCCGGGCCAAGGCGGAGGAACGGCGGAGCGTCGCCATCGCCCGCGAGCAGGAGATGAAGGCGTCCACCGCCGAGAATCGTGCCCGGCTGTTTCAGGCGGAGGCACTCGTGCCCCAGTCGATTGGCGACGCCTTCCGCGCCGGCAACGTGCGGACGCAGACATCTCCTGCCGATCAGAGCCGGGCCTGACCCGCAGAGCCGCCAGGCTCCCAGAGCTTTCGGGACCCCAGAGCTTTCGGGACCCCAGAGCAGCCAGCAGGCCCAGCCAGCCCTGTTTACCGTTGGATTCCTCACAGTCCGGGGAATTCGGCCAAACATTGCGGGGTTGAAGTGCCGATCATTCTGGAAGTGATGGTGCGCGTCAGGAAGACGCTCGACCATCCTGCCGGAGGGCACCCCGCCCCCGCCAGCCAGCACGACTAACAAGGGAGTGTGTTTTATGGCCATGCGTCGCCTCCGCGTGTACACCGGCCCCGATCTGAGCCAGCCCAAGGTTGCGGTGCTGGAACAGCCCTCCGAGAAGAGCGTCCGCATCTCGCTCGGTGAGGTGCTGCCGCTGCTGGCCGATGCCGTGGTGAGCAACCGCACCTGGCTCACCGATTTCAAGGACGACGAGATCTCGATTTCGTCGGACCTGCACGATGTGCTTTTGGCCTACCGGCACTACCGTCGCCCGGGCGCCTGAGGGTTGACTGCGGTCCCTCGCGGGGCGGTCGACAGAAAGCCTGCGGAGGCACCCCCTCTTGCGAGTGTCTCGCCGGTGGGGCATACTCCTGCGGAGAAAGCTTTCACCTCGCCCCGCACCGCATGACCAACGCCGTCAATCTCTCCGATCTTGGTCGCCGCGTTCGGGCTGCTCGATTGGCCCGCCGACTCACCCTCGAAGAGGTCGTGTCGAGGGCCAGTTTCACGGTCAGTTGGCTCTCCAAACTTGAGAATGGCCAACTCACGCCATCCTTGGATGGTCTCGTCAGACTGGCCGAGGTGCTCGAGTGCGGCGTTGACACTTTGGTGCAGGGATTGTCGGTGCCACCACAGTACGTCGTGGTGAAGCAGGGCGAGGGCCGGTCCGAGCCTTCTCGCGACAGCCGCAACGGCTATGTGACGGAAAGTCTCGCCGATCAGTGGCGGGATCGAGCCATGAACCCCGCGATCGTACACCTGTCGGGCGTGGGCAATCGCCATCTTCCCGACAACCATGACGGTGAACGGTTTCTGATGGTGCTCGAGGGCGAGGTCAAACTCGAATACGGGAATGAACTGATCCACCTCGTCGAGGGGGACAGCGTCTACATCTACGCCGCCATTCCGCACGTGCTCGCGCCGGCCGGCCGCGGGACGGCCACGGTGCTGAGCGTGTCGTATGATCCCCGGCCGACGAGTGCCCCCCGGCATGCAACCCCGCGCGTTCCTGCCCGCATCCCTCCGCAGGATGGAACCCCGGCCACGCCGCGAAAGGCGAAACGGGCGGCGTCTCGCCGTCGTGACCGCTCCTGAGCCTCAGCCACAAGGGTCGCCCAGCTACGCGGTCCACCTTGGGCTGCACACGCGTCGTTTCGCTCGCCTGCCAAATTGGTTTTTGGCCCGGTCGACATTTTTGCCCGTTGGCTGCGGATGGTGGAAGGGTAAACTCGAACGGATGCGGGCGGTGCCGTGACCGTTGCCTTCGTCGGCTTGTCTTTCCCCTCTCAGGAGTTCGCCTCCGTGCCAATCTCACGTCGTGATTTTGTGGAAACCGCCCTCACGCTCGCCGCCGCCTCGCTGGCAGGCATGCCCGCTTCCACGTCCGTGGGTGCCGAGGCTGAGTCGGCATCGTCTGCAGCCTCTGGCAACTCCCGGAACGTGCCAAAGATCCGCGTTGCCGCGATCGGCGTGAACGGGCAGGGCGGGCTCCACGTCGGCGAATGGCTCGCCAACCCGGATGTCGAACTGGTGGCGGTCTGCGACTGCGACCCCTCGGCCTACGTGCGTCTGTGCGAAAAGTATTTCAAAAACTCGCTTCATCCGCCGGCCTACGTGCAGGACGTCCGCCGCCTGCTCGACCGCAAGGACATCGACGCCGTCTCGATCGCCACACCCAACCACTGGCACGCCCTGATGGCCATCTGGGCCATGCAGTCGGGCAAGGATGTCTACGTGGAGAAGCCCTGCAGCCACAACGTGCTGGAGGGCCGCGTGATGACGCAGTGGGCTCGGAAGCTCGGGCGCATGTGTCAGATGGGCGTGCAGAGCCGCAGCATGACTGGCATGCGGCAGGCCCTCGACTTCGTGAAGAGCGGGAAGATCGGCGACGTGAAGGTGGCCCGGGCCATCTGCTACCGCAACCGCCCGAGCATCGGGCTGGTCGATACGCCCGCCCCGATTCCGCCCGGCCTCGACTTTGATCTCTGGGCGGGACCGGCTCCAGCCGAGGTGCCCACCCGCAAGAAACTCCATTACGACTGGCACTGGAACCATGTCACCGGCAACGGCGACCTCGGCAACCAAAACCCGCACGAACTCGACAAGGCTCGCTGGGGACTCGGCAAGCAGGAACTGCCCAAGCGGGTGGTGAGCGTCGGCGGTCGGCTCGGCTACATCGACAACGGCGACACCGCCAACAGCCAGGTGACGATTTACCAGTGGGACGACGCCCTGTTGATCTCCGATGTCCGTGGCCTGCCGATCAAGACGCCAGTGACCTTCGGCCTCAAAAACGGCAGCCCGTTCGCTGGTGCCTGCAACGTTTGGTATGGCACCAAGGGCTTCGCCGTCGCACCAAACTATACCTCCGGCGCCGCCTTCGACTACGACGGCAACGAGCTGGGCAAGTGGTCGGGGGGCAGCTACCAGCAGCACTTCGCAAATTTCGTGACGGCGATCAAGAGCCGCAACCACAAGGACCTCCACCTCGACATCGAGGACGGGCACCTTTCCAGTGCGCTGGCGCACCTCGGCAACGTGTCGTGGGCACTCGGTCAGGCAGTGCCCCTCGGGACCCGGCCGACGTTGGCCACAACCGACAAGCACGTGGCCGACACGTGGGACAGCTTCGAGGCGTATTGCAAGGAAGACAACGTCGACTTTGACACTACGAAGCTCACGCTCGGCCGGGAGCTCACGATCGACCCGAAGACGGAGCGGTCGACCGACGACGAGGCGAACCGTCTCTTCACACGGGAGTACCGCAAGGGCTTCGAGCTCCCGCGGGTCTGACGCGGATTCCCTCGCTTGCGCGTCGGGCTTGTATGGGTGCAGACCGTGCATCCAAGCCCCGACTCCATCCAAGCCCGCAGCGCAAGCAAGGGACCAGACCGTTCATCCAAGCCCGCAGCGCACGCAAGGGACCAGACCGTTCATCCAAGCCCGCAGCGCAAGCAAGGGACCAGACCGTTCATCCAAGCCCGCAGCGCAAGCAAGGGAATGCGGGTGGCTTCACGCGGGTCTGGACAGGAGCAACTGCCAGTATTCCACGTCGAGCCAGCGGCCGAATTTGAACCCCGCCTCGCGGACGGTGCCGCTGTGCGTGAAGCCGAGCCGGCGGTGGAGCCCGATGCTCGCCGAATTGGTGGCGTCGATCACACCCACCATCACGTGCAGGTCCCGCCTGCGGGCCTCGTCGATCAGCGCCACCAAGAGCGCCCGCCCCGCGCCGCGACCGCGAAACCGGGAATCCACGTAGACGGAATGTTCGACCGTGTGGCCATAGGCCGGAAACGGTCGGAACGGCCCCCAACTCGCAAATCCCGCCAGCACTCCCGGCTCGGCCTCGATGCCGAGCACGGGCAAGTCGGCGGCCTGTTTGGCGGCCCACCAGGCCGCCATCGTTTCGACGCTTCGCGGCTCGTATTCGTAGAGCGAGGTCGTGTGCACGATCTCGTGGTTGTAGATGCCGCGGATCGTCTCGAGGTGCTCGCGTCCGCAGCGGATCACGGCGTGCTGCCCGCCGCCGGCACCCGTGTCAGCCATGACGGCGCACCACAGGCGCTGGCGACGTAAGAAGCGACACGACGACGAGCACCAGGAATCCCAGCGGGATCGTCACGAGTCCCGGCTGGCTGAAAGGCACGATCGATGCCTCGCGGCTCCAGCCGTAGACCTTCTCGAAGGTATCGGCCGACATCAGAATCCACGCCAGCGACGAAAGCATCCCGATGGTCACTGCCGCAACGATCCCCTGCTTGGTCGTCCGCGGCCAGAAGAGCAGCATGACGAGCGCGGGAAGGTTGGCACTCGCCGCGATGTTGAATGCCCAGCCCACGAGGAAGCTGACGTTGAAGCTGCGAAAGAGCACTCCCAAGACCATCGCGATAATCCCCAGGCCCACCGCCGCGATCTTGCCGCACCGCACCTTTTCATGGTCGGTCATCGGGATGCCAAAGACGTTCTCGACGAGGTCGTGTGCCACCGCCCCGCTGCCGGCCATGATCAGCCCGCTCACGGTGCCGAGCACGGTCGTGAAGGCGATCGCCGAGATGATCGCAAACAGGGTGGTGCTGAACGACTTGGCCAGGAGCGGCGCGGCCATGTTCGTGCTCGTGGGGTCGAGAGCGCCGCTGGTCATCGCGCCAAGCCCCAGATAGAGCGTGAGCACGTAGAAGGCGCCGATCGCCGCAATCCCCACGACGGTGCTCTTGCGCGCCGCAGCGGCGTCCTTCACGGTGTAGTAGCGGATGAGAATGTGCGGCAGCGACGCCGTGCCGCAGAAGAGCGCCAGCATCAGGCTCGCGAAATCGAGCCGGTCGGCGAGCTTCCCTGTGGAAAGCCCCTTGAAGTAGCCGCCCGGCTTAAGCAGGTCGGAGCCCTTGCGCTCGACGGGCGAATAGGTGGTGTGGGTGCCCGCGGCATCGCTGTGGTTCTTGCTCGACCAGGTCACGATCGTCGAGTCTTCCAGGGCCGCGAGATACTCAAGCGGCCGCAGCGGTCCGGTGGCTGTTTTTCCAGCGTAGCGGTCGGGCAGGGCCTTGAGCGTGCCGACCGGCCGCAGGTCGTGGTCCTTCGACTGGGGCTGGCCGTCGATGAGCACGGTGCCGTCGGGGGTGACCGTGCGAACCTGCGGCGTGAGGTTTGCAGCAGGGCCAACGCCGACCACCAGACCACGGTTCAGGATCATCGCCGCGAGGATGCCGCAGAAAAATACGAGGAGGGATCCCTTGATGAACTGCACCCAGGTGGTGGAGACCATCCCCGCCGTCACCACGATCATCGTCACCGCCACGCCCACGAGGATCACGCCGACGGTATGCGGCAGCCCCAACAGCGGCACGATCAGGTCGCCCGCACCGACCATCTGCGGAATGAGATAGAAGATGCTGACGACGAGCGTCGAGATCGCCACCGCCAGCTTGATGCCGCGGCTGTTGAACCGGCTGTCGAGGGCGTCGGCGAAGGTGAATTTCCCGAGCGCCTTGATCGGCTCGGCGATCACGAACAGCGCCACGATCCAGCCTGCGAGAAATCCAATCGAGTAGAGAAACCCGTCATAGCCATTGAAGGCGATCATGCCGCAGATGCCGAGGAACGAAGCCGCCGAGAGATAGTCGCCAGCAAAGGCGATGCCGTTGACGAACCAGTGGATCTCGCCGTGGGCAGCGTAGTAACCCTTGGCGGACTGCCCCTTGCGACCCAGGTAAAAAGACAGCCCGACGACACTCAGCACAAAGGCTGCAAAGATCGCAATGGCGACGGGGGAGGATTCGTAGAGCATCTACCAGAAATCCTTTCGAAGAACGCTTGTGCAAAAATACGGTCGCTCGTGTGTATCAGCTGCGTGGCGGGCCGCCGCCTTCGACGGCCCGGCAGGCGGCCATGTAGATGATGGCCAGGAGGAATGCTCCCGCGATCAGCCCCATCCCGTAGGCGATGGCAAGGTTGACACCGCCGAAGGGCCGCCGCGAGAGCAGGTCAGGCCGGAACAGCACGAGGGCCATGAAGCCGGCGTAGAGCAGCACGTAGATCCAGAAGAGCCCCAGGCCGATGCGGCTGCTGGCAGTCGCGGCGGGGGCGAGCTTGAGTGACTCTGATCGTGATTCATGCGCAGACATGTCCGCCTCCAACTAGTCGTTCCCACGCGCTCCGCGAGACCCAGAGTGTAGCATCGCTGCGGTCACCGTGCGGCGGAGACTGACGCCACGCCCACAGACTATGCAGCGTCTTTGCGATTCGCCTTGGGGGTCGAGGCGGGATTTTTCTTGCGACCATTGAGTGGCTCTGTCCGCCACCAGTCCGGTCCCTCGGCCTCCACCTCGGCCGTGTGGGCCCGCAGCCTCGCCATCATCGCCGCGAGCCGATCCGCTTCCTGGGCAGCCAGATTCTTCGCTTCATTCCGATCGGTAGCGAGATCGTAGAGTTCGGGCTTTTCAAGCGATTCGTCCACGACGATCTTCCAGTCCCCCTCCCGGTAGGCCACCTTGCCACCCCATCGCCAATAGAGCGGCACCTGCCGACGCACCATATCGCCAGCGAAGACCGGCAGCACGTTTGTGCCGTCGAGCATCCTGCCCGCCGGTGGCTCGACTCCCGCTGCCGCCAGCGCCGTCGGGAAAAAATCGCTGCCGATCACAGGCATGCCGCTCTCGGTGCCAGGCTGGATTTTCCCGGGCCAGCGAAGCATGCCGGGCACCCGGTGCCCGCCCTCGTACATCGACCGCTTGCGGCCGCGGAGTCCGCCGGTCAGGCCGCGGCCAGGCCCCTTGTTGCCATCGCCTTCGGGACCGTTGTCGCTCGAAAAGAAGACCAGCGTCGAGTCGGTCGCCCCGATCGCGTCGAGCGCCTGCATGACCGTGCCGAAGGCGTCGTCGAGCTGCGTGACGTTGGCCCGGTAGGTCCGCTCCTCGGGGTCGGCGATACCGGCGTGCAGCTTTTCGTATCGCTCGGCTGAGGCAATCGGATAATGCGGCTCGTGCGTCCAGACGGCGAGAAAGAACGGCTTGGCCGGATCCCGTTTGGTCTCGAGCCATGTTGCCGCTTCCTTGGCGATGAACGGCGCCGAGTAGTCGTCGACCTTCCCGATGGCGGCACCGTTGCGGACGAAGTTCTCGGGAAACGCATGGCTCGGCGCGGCGTTGTTTTGCGTGGCGAGCCACCAGGCGTAGCCGTGGGCATCGGGCTGTGGCTGATCGGGCGAGTTGAACAGGCCGTTCAAGTGCCATTTGCCCACGTGGCAGGTGTCGTAGCCGGCAGCGGACAGAAGCTTCGGCAGTGCAATCTCACTGGTGCGGAGATGGATCGGGCTCTTCTCCGGAATCCAGGTGAAGACACCGTTGCGAAAGGGCGTGCGACCGGTGAGCAGGCTCGACCGCGACGGCGAGCAGACGCTCGACGCCGAATGGCAGTCGGTGAGCTTCAGCCCTTGGTTGGCGAAACGGTCGATATTCGGGGTGATGGCCGCGGTGTTGCCGTAGCAGCCCAGTTCGCCGTAGCCGAGGTCATCGGCCAGGAAAAGCACGATGTTGGGTCGTGCCGCCGCCTCGGCTTTCTCGGCCTGCTTTATCACCTTCATCTGCTTCGTTTCCTTCGTCTGCTTCGTTTCTTGGCTCTGCTTCGGCGGTTGCGGAACCGTCGGGTAGATCGTCTGCGGGTTCGCGACGCTGCCGGCGGGCCGGCGGGCCGGTGACTGCGGATTCCCCAGTTCCTGCTGCATGGCCACCGCGAAGGCCTTCAGGTCGGCGACCACCGCCGGATGCGACGCGGCGACGTTGGTCGTCTCGCCGATGTCGGCATCGAGGTCGTAGAGCCGCGGCTGATCGAGCGATGCCGGCTCCGGTGACTGGGTCTTCTTCTTCCCCATGCCACTGGCCTGTGAAGCGATCGCGAGCTTCCACTTCCCCTGCCGGACCGCCTGCAGGCCGTTGCCCTGGAAATAGGCGTGGGCGTTTCGCGGTGATTCCTGCGACGAGCCAAGAAGCAGGCCCGACATATCCCGACCGTCGATGACCGGTTCGGAGGGCATCGTGCCGCCGGCAAGCTTCACGCACGTCGGCAACAGATCGATCGTGCCGGCCACCGTGTCGCAGGTCGTGCCCGGCTTGATGTGCCCGGGCCACCAGGCAATGGTTGGCACCCGCACGCCTCCCTCCCAGGTGCTTCCCTTGCCGCCGCGGAGCGGGCCGGCTGTCGTCGCGTCACCGACGACGCTCACCCATGGTCCGTTGTCACTCGTGAAGATCACAAGCGTGTTGTCAGCGAGTTCGAGCCGCCGGAGCGTGTCGAGCAGTTCGCCGACGCTCCAATCGACTTCCTCGACCCAGTCGCCGAACTTTCCGTTGTGACTTTTGCCCTGAAACCGCTTCCCCGGCACAATCGGGGCATGCACCGCCGTGTAGGGCAGATAAAGGAAAAAGGGCCCCCCCTTCGCCTCCTCGATAAACCGCACCGCCTCGGCCGTGCTCTTTTCCACGATCGCCGTCTGCATCTCGTCGGTCAGCAGTTCGGCGACTGTCTCGTCACGCAGCAGCGGCACGACCCGCTGGCCGGTCTCGGCCGACACCCGCTGCATGTCATTGGAATAGGGAATGCCGTAGTAGCGATCGAATCCTTGGCGGGTGGGGAGAAACTCGGGCTGGTCGCCGAGATGCCACTTCCCGATGCATGCTGTGGCATAGCCGAGGGGCTTCAGCCGTTCTGCGATCGTGACCTCGGCAGGATTGAGGCCTTCGGGACCGGCGGGAAAGTAGACCCCGGGCACGCCGACCCGCACTCCATAACAGCCGGTGAGCAGCTGCGCCCGCGACACCGAGCAGACCGGCGCCGCGTAGAAGCTCGTGAGCTTCATCCCTTCAGCCGCCATGCGGTCGAGGTTGGGGGTCTGCTGCTTCGTGGCTCCGAATGGCCCGATGTCGCCATAGCCCAGGTCGTCGATGAAGATCACGACGACGTTCGGCGGGGCCGCGGCACGCACGGTGCCGGCCGATGCCACGAGGGCCATCAGAACGGCCACAAGGCAGGCCAGGGGGGTGGAGGCGGTCATGGTGCGGGCTCCTTCACAGGCTGATCCGAGAATCGGAATGGATCATCATGCCGCTGCATCTCGGCAAGGAGAACGGCCTCCATCGCGGCACGTTTTTCGGAGTGGGCCGGATCGGCGGCCAGGTTTTTCTGGAGCGGGTTTTTCTGGAGCGGGTTTTTCTGGAGCGGCTGGGGCACCGCCGCAATGGCCTCAGCGACCGATGCCGCATGGTGTTCGGCAAGCAACTCCTGCGGATTGTCCCGCAGGTTGAACAGCTGTGTGTGGAGGCCGCCGGAGGGCGACTCATACTTGATGAGCTTCCAGTCCCCCTGCCGCACGCTGCGAATCCCCGGCTTCTGGCCGCCACAGTAGACGCCGTACAGGACGTCGCGAACGGTCTGCTGCCGCCCCTCGAGCACCGGCAGAAAACTCGTTCCCTCGTTCGAGACCGGCGGCTCAATACCGGAGATGTCGCAGAGCGTGGCCAGCGTGTCGCCGAGGTAGATGTTGCCAGGGGCGCGACTTCCCGGCTTCACTCCCGGCCCCTTCACGATGAAGGGCACCCGCCAGGTGTGTTCGTAGAGATTCTGCTTGCCCTGCAGGCCGTGGCGGCCGATCGCCATGCCGTGGTCGGCCGTGTAGAAGATCCACGTGTTTTCGAGCTCGCCCATCGCCGCGAGCTTCTCGAGCACCCGGCCGATCTGCCGGTCGATATTTTCACTGCAGGCGTATTCGCGGCCCAGTTCATTGCGAATCGTGGCCTCGTCACGGCGATCCCACACTCCGCTCACCGCCATCTCGTCGCGGACATCCATGTGGCCATGATCGAAGGGGTGCCTGGGTAGCCAGTTGCCGGGTAGCGGCGGCTGCTTCAGATCGGCGGCCGGCGGTGACGACCTGTCGGTGTGGTTGGTGGCGCCGTATTTTGCGAGCAGTTCCGGCGTGCCGTCGCGCGTGTCGTGCGGATGCGAGAACCCAAAGTAGATCAGGAACGGGTCGGTGTCCTGCGTCCGCTCCCGCTCCGTGAGATAGTCCATAACCCGGTCGCCGTGCCAGCCGCTGCCCCCTTCGTGCGTGCCCTCCCGTCTGGTGGCGTCGTGGCGGATCGTGAAGAGCTTGTCGGCACCCTCGTAGGCATTGCCCTGCTTGCAGGTCCGCATCGTGTCGTAGCCGGCCCGATTGAAAACGGGCGCGAGCGTGAACTGTGCGATAGCTGGCGGGCACGACGTCTTGGTGGGCCCGATCGGCAGGTGCCAGACCGACCGGCCGCACATCACCATGTGCCGGCTCGGCGTGCAGACCGCCCCGGAGAACGAGCCCATGTGATACGCCGCGTCAAACACCATTCCTTCGGCGGCGAGCCGGTCGATCACCGGCGTGTCGAGTGTCGAGGCGGGGTTGTAGCACGTGAGGTCGAAGGGCGACTGGTCGTCGGCAATGATGTAGAGGATGTTGGGCCGTTTGGTCACCGCGGTGGCCGGAGCCGGCTGCGTCCGCCTGCCGATGTCGGCAAACGGCAGCGGCCAGTCCGGGTGCGGCACATGCTCGCGGTCGAGGATCGCCTCCATCCGCCCGAGCACGTCGGGATGCTCAACGGCGACATCCCGCGACTCGGAAGGGTCTGCCGCGAGATCGTAGAGTTCCGTCGGATGGGCCTCGGCAGTCTTGTTTCTCGGACTGCCCTTCCCGCGGCGGACGGCCTTCCACCGTCCGTCGATCGCCGTCTGCCACTGCCGCTCGGTCAACTCGCGGTAGAGCGTCCGCATTGGCGGTTCTGCCGTGCCGCACAGCATCGCCGCGAGGCTCGCGCCGTCGATGCCCGACGGGATGCGGTCGTGGAGGCCCGCCAGGTCGAGCAGCGTCGGCACCCAGTCCTCACAGCCCGTGGGAACGTCGATCGAGTGGCCGGCGGCTATCTTGCCGGGCCAGACGATCACTGCTGGGACCCGCAGCCCCCCCTCGTAGGGCGACCCCTTCCAGTCACGGAGGGCACCGTTGCTCGCGAGCCTTGCGGTGTCGATGCCGCCGGTTCCCGGTGCCGCGGCTCCGTTGTCGCTCGTGAACACGAAGATCGTGTTGTCGGTGAGTTTCAGTTCGTCGAGCAGCCGCACGATGCGACCGACCTCCCGGTCCATCCGCGTCACCATCGCGGCATACGTCGCCAGCGGCCGCTCACAGGGCACGTAACCTTTGCCGCCGCGGTAGGGCTCCTCGTTGTCAAAGTGCTTCACGTAATCCGTGAGAGACGGCTCATCCGCCGGCACCTCGAGCGCCAGATGGGGCACGGTCGTCGGCACGTACAGAAAGAAGGGATGGTTCTTGTTCGCACGAAGAAACTCGAGCTGCTTCTCGGCGATGAGGTCGGCGGAATAGGTCTTGCCGTCGAGTTCAACCCGCTTGTGGTCATCCCAGAGATGATCGGGGTAGTAGGAATGCGCCTGCCGCTGGCAGTTGTAGCCGTAGAATCGGTCGAAGCCAGAAGCCAGCGGGTCCGACGCGCTGCCCGGTGCCCCCAGCCCCCATTTGCCGAAGCCGCCCGTCGTGTAGCCGGCGTCGCGGAGCAGATGAGCGAGCGTCACGGTGCCGGCCGGCATCGGGGCTTGTCCCTCGGGCTTGACCTCGCGGTTGCTCCGTACCACCGCATGGCCGGGATGCATTCCCGTCATCAGCACGCAGCGACTGGGCGCACAGACGGCGTTTCCCGCCCAGTGCCGCTTGAGCCGAGCGCCTCTGGCAAACAAGCGGTCGATCTCCGGCGTCTGGAGGTCGCGGGAGCCGAGAGCCGCCACGTCACCCGATCCCAGATCGTCACAGAGAAAAAAGACGATGTTGGGTGGCCGCGTCTCCTCCGCCCGAGACGCGCCTGCCAGCAGCACCGATGCCAGCGCGATGCCGCCGACGAGCAGTCTGTGATACGAGTGACCGACCATGACCGCTACGTCCTTCCTACCGGGATGGAAATATCTGCTCAATCCCCAACGCGAAGCTTGGCGAGGAGATACTCCGTCACCGTCGCGTGCTGCACGTCGGCCGCCCCGGGATAGACCAGTTCGCAGGGCACGCCCGCCGCATCGAGCCGTTCCTTCAGTTTCACGCCGAAGTTGGCCGAGTGCGTTGGGTCTTTCTGCTTCTGGCCGAGGGCCGGCGGAGCACCGTACTGCAGGTAGATCGGCGGATCGTCCGCCGTCACGAGTGCATACGGTGAATACCGGTTGATCACCGGCAGCAGTCGGTCGCGGGCCGCGAGAAACTCCGCGAACTGTGTGTCGCGCTTCTCAGGGTTTTTCATGAAGCCGAAGGCATGGCCGCCGTAGCGGCTGTTGGGCGTCCACTCCTTCATCTGGAGCGGGTCAAGCGTGGTCTGTGCACCGGTCACGGCGGCCGCCCGCAGCCGCGTCGACTCCCGCGCCACCGGATCGTCGCTCTTCGGATCGGCCATGTCGTCGTGGAACGCCAGCCAGAGGCTTGAGCAGGCGCCTGCCGAGCCGCCGCTGGCGGCGATCCGCGTCTTGTCGATCTGCCACACGGCGGCCTTGCTGCGGACGGTCTGCAACGCCCTCGCCGCATCGGAGAGCGGCGCCTGTACTGGCGGATCGATGCCCGCATCCATCGCCTCCTTGATGAACCGGTATTCGGTCGATACCACGGAGACTCCAGACGCAAGCAGTTTCGGCAGCATGCCCGTCAGACCGCTCATCCGGTCGCCGCCCTGCCAGCCACCACCATGGATGAAGAACAGCAGCGGCGCAGGCTTGTCGGCCGTGGCCTGCGGCGTCTTCCAGAAGTGCATTACTTGCTTCGGATGGGGGCCGTAAGAGACGTCAGGCACGGTCGGCGGCAGGCCGAACTGCCGCTCGTAGGCGACCTTGAAGGGATTCGCGGCAGGGACGGGGACGTTCTCATTGACGAGATCGGGCTGCACGGACTGCCACCAGCGGTCGTACTCGCCGGCGAGGCGGGCCACGATCTCCGGCTGCTGCTTCGCGATGTTCTGCCGCTCTTCAGGATCGGCAGCGACGTCGTAGAGTTCCCACGTCGTGGGACTGTTTTTCACGTTCACAAGGCTCCACTTCCCCTCGCGAACGCGGCACTGGCGGTACTCGGTCTCCGCCTGCTTCCCGCGATCCCAACGACCCAGGTGCGTGAACAGAGGTCGGTCGGGCCACGCGGCTTTTCCGTCTCGCAACAGCGGCACGAGGCTTCTGCCTTCGACCTTGACCGCCACCTCAGAAGGTATCGCCACGCCGGCAAACTCGCAGAGCGTCGGTAGGACATCGATATGCGCCGTCACAGCCGGCACATCGACGCCCGCCGGCAACGTGCCCGGCCACCGCCAGAAGCTGGGCACCCGCGTGCCACCGCGATACGCGGTGCCCTTCGTTCCACGCATCCCGGCGTTGAAGACCGGAGCTCCCGTGGCCGTGCCGTTGTCGGTCGTGAACACGACGAGTGTGTCGTTCGCGAGACCCCACTCGTCGAGCTTCTTCATGAGCCGGCCGACGTTCGTGTCGATGTTCTCGATCATGCCGTAAAACTTGGCGATGTCGGCCCGCTGCCGCGGGTCCTTCACGCCCGCGGCCTCGAGCTTCGCGAGATACGGCGTGTCGGAGCCGGGCGGACAGTCGAGCGGCCCGTGGGGCGCGTTGGGTGTGACATAGCAGAAGAACGGTCGGTCCTCTTTCCGACAGGTGTCAATCCAGTCGAGTGCGGCATCGAAGAAGACGTCGGTGCAGTAGCCCTTCGTCTTCACGAACGTGCCGTCGCTGCGGATCGTTGGACTGAAGTACGAGTTCCCTGGCGCGTCGCCACAGCTGCCTGGGAAGCTCTGCCCGATACCGCCACCGCCGTGGATAAAGACACGGTCGAAGCCTCGTTTCCCAGGCTGGTAGGCGTCTTCGTCACCCAGATGCCACTTGCCGAAGATGCCGCTTGTGTAGCCGGCCGTCTTCAAGAGCTGCGGCAGCGTGGTGGCCGAGAGGGCCAGTCGTTCGCGTTCATTGATCGTGTGGGTGACACCGGAGCGGAATTCGTGCCGGCCGGTCATGAGCGCCGCCCGCGTGGGCGAGCAGGTGGGGCTCGCGTGAAACTCGGTGAGCCGCACGCTCTCCCCCTGGAGCCGGTTCACGTGCGGCGTGCTGATGATGGCATTGCCGTGGGCGGCGATGTCACCGTAGCCCTGATCGTCGGTCATCACGTAGATGATGTTTGGGCGTCGTCGCTTGGCGGCAGCCGCCGACCGGACCGGCTCAGCCGCCGGACCGTCGCTTGCCGCCAGCGTCCGACATTCCTCGGCGACCCGGTTCCAGGCTGCCTCCAAGGTGGCCACACGAGCCGGCTCCGCCGCGGCGAGGTTCTTCGTCTCACAGCGGTCGGCGGCGAGATCGTAGAGTTCCCATGGCTGGCCCTTGGCGGCGACGAGCTTCCAGTCGCCCGAGCGGATCGCCCTGTTTCCTTCGTGACACCACCAGAGCGCGTCATGCGCGTTCGGAGCTGCGGGATCCCTCATAGCTCTGGCAAAACTCCGCCCGTGCAGGGGTGGCACCGGCTTTCCGGCGTGCTCACGAGGCAACTGGACGCCCGCCAACTCAAGTGTTGTCGGCACGACGTCGATCACGTGCACAGGCTGTGTGCGAAGCTGACCCTTGGTCGAAATACCCCGCGGCCAGTGCGCAATCCAGGGTGTCGCGATGCCCCCCTCGTGCACCCAGGTCTTATGCCGCCGAAACGGCGTGTTCGCGCAGCTCGACCAGCCCGGGCCGAGACACAAAAACGACTTCCGTGAACCGGGCGAGACTTGAGGATCGTGCCCCTCGCCGCGGACCATGATCTCGGCCGAGGCGCCGTTGTCGCTGGCGAAGAGCACGAGCGTGTCGTCGAACACCCCCATTGCCTCAAGCTGCGCCAGAATCCGGCCGACCTGCTGGTCCATGCTGTCAATCATCGCCGCATGGATCGCCATCTTGTCGATCTGAAACTCCCGCTGCGTGGACGAGAGTTCCTCCCACGGAAGCGGTCGGTTCACTTCACCCTCTCCAAGGATCGTGAGCGCGTCGGGATTGTGATACGGCGGGCCGATCTCCCGCTCCATCGCCGCCGGGGCGGTCGTCACAATGCCCTTTGCTTTGAGCCGTGCGGTCCTGGCCTCTTGCACTGCATTCCACCCGGACCGATAGCGGTCGCGGTATTTGGCGACGAGTTCTGGCGGTGCCTGCAGCGGGAAGTGGGGTGCCGTGAAGGGCACATAGTGGAAGAACGGTGTTCCCGCGTGGTCCCGCGCGTGATCGGCGAGGCACTTCACCGCATGGTCGCCGATCGCCGTGGTGGCATAGAAATCGCCGCTGACCGGCACCTGCCGGCCGTCCTCGACGACGCCTGCGGCTGCAAAATAATTGCTATCCCCCTTGGTCACGTCGAGCGACCGCGCAAAACCCTGCGACCGCGGGTCGCCATCGATGTGCCACTTACCGGAATGGTAGGAACGGTAACCAGCCGGCGCGAGCAGCTCCGGCAGGAGCCGCGCCCAGGCGGGCCGTTCTTGTTTCACGCCACCGGCTCCACCCGGCAGCGCGTCGCGGCGGATCGCCTGCGGATAGTAGCCGGTAAGCAGCGCACCGCGGGTCGGCCAGCAGCGGGCCGTGTTGTAGCCTTGCGTGAACCGCAGGCCGCCGGCGGCGAGGCGGTCGAGGTGCGGCGTGTCGATCTCGCCGCCATACGAGCCCAGGTCGGAGAAGCCGAGATCATCGGCGAGAATCACGACCACGTTCGGCGGCGCGGCCTTGGCGACAGGCGTCGCGACGACCACCGCAAGGAGTGCTGTTGTCATGCACAAAAAGGCCAGGCGAATCGCCGAGATCGACGTGTTCATAGAGCAGTTCCTCATGGAAGGGTTCGCCGTCGCAGCTCCGCATCGAGCGACTGGAGCGTGGCGGAGTGCACGGGATCGTCGGCCAGGTTCGCCAGTTCACGCGGATCGGTGTCGTAGTCGTAGAGTTGCCGGCCGGCCGGGCCCTCGGGCCCCTGCCACGCGATGTACCGCCACCGGCCGCTCCTCAGACTCACCCCGCGATATTTTCCAAGCTCGACTTCGGTGAACGCGGGACGATCCGCGAAGTGCTCCCGGTTCGCGTCATCCGCCCGGACCAGCGGCGCGAGGCTGCGGCCGTCGACGCCGGCTGGCAGCGGCACGCCCGCCAGATCGCAGAGAGTCGGGCAGACGTCGACCAGTTCCACGCTGTGCGTCGCCACGGCACCACGCAGGCCACCCGGGGCGGCGATCACCAGCGGCACGCGGGCACTCGCCTCGAAGAGGCTTCGCTTCTGCCAGAGTCCGTGCTCGCCGAGGTGATAGCCGTGGTCGCTCGTGAAGACCACGATCGTGTTGTCGCAAAGTCCGAGGCGGTCGAGGGCGTCGAGCACGATGCCGGCCTGCGCATCGACGAACGAGACACTCGCGCGATAGGCCTGCACCGCCTCGCGGCCAAGGTCGCCGACGAGACGCCGCTCCTGGGGCTTGCGGCTGGCAAGCACCGGCGACGGCACATGTGCATCGTGGTCGGCGGGCACCTCGGGCAGATGCACACCGGTCAGTGGATGCTTTTCAAACCAGGGCTTCGGCGCCACATAGGGCGTATGCGGGCGGTAGAAGCCGACCGCCAGGAAGAACGGCGTCTGCGTTTTCGCAAACCCCTCGAGCAGTTCCACGGCGCGGGCCGCCGCGATGCCGTCGGTCTGTTCCGCGTCGGCGCCGTCGGCGGCCAGCCAACTGACCGTGCCGCCAAACTTACCCGGCTCGAGCGAAAAGATCCGCGGCTCGTCGGCGACATCGCGGCCCTTGGGATTGAAGACGGCATCCCAGCTGGGCGGATCGTCGAGCCCGGCGGTGCCGATCTGGCCCGGCACCCCGTAGTGGTAGAGCTTGCCGATCCGCTCGCTCCGCCAGCCCGCCTGTTTGAAAGCCTGCGGCAGCGTGATGACCGTCGAATCGACGTCACGAAAGTGTTTCTGATTGTCGCGGACGGTCGTGTGGGCGGGCCGTCGGCCAGTGAGCAGGCTTGCGCGGCTGGGATTGCAGAGCGGATACTGGCAGTAGGCCCGCTCGAACCGCACGCCCCGCGCCGCGAGCCGGTCGATATTCGGCGACTTTGCCGTCGCGTCACCGTAGCACGCAAGCGCACAGCAGAGATCATCGCAGATGACGAACAGGACGTTCGGGCGAGACGTGGGTGCTGCCGCGCACACGGCCGGCCCGCCCAGGAAGGGTGCCACGATGACCCCACAGCACATGGCCACCCACCAGAACGCCCGTCCCATCATGCACGCTCTCCCTATTTCTCGATGGCCGCCAGCACCTTGGCATACGCCTCGGTCCGCTCATCGGGCTTGAGCCCGCGAAGCTCCAGAAGCATCGGCCGCAGGCCTGTCGCCCACGCGGCGCTCTGGGCGATCCGGGCATCGACCTTGGCAAGCAGGTCGTCGGCATTTTTCCCTGTGGCGGCTGCAGCGGCGGCCACGACGCTCCGCACGTATTCCGCCGCCTGCGCATCGGGATTCGGCGCCGCGTCAGCGTCGAACCGCTTCAGTGCCCAGGCGATTCCCTCACTCATGTGCTTCTGAAACATCGGCTCCTTCCAGGTGGCATCGTTGTGGCCGAAGTTCGTGTAGAAGACACGGCCGACGCCATAGTCGCGGACCCACGACACGGGGACATGCCACGGCTCTCGCGGCGTGCTGCCCTGCATCTCGAGGCTGACCAGCACCCGGAGGTTCTCCGGCTTGTACCGCGGGTCATACTGGTAGATCTCGTCCTGCCAGCGGAATCGAGGCGGAAACATGGCGGCGAGCCGGTGACCCGGCTCGTGGACGACGAAGGCGTGCTGGCCGCTGCCGTTCCACGGGTGGCCGGCAAAATGGCCGCCGATCATCTCGCAGTAGGCATCGGAACTCTTGAGCGTGTCGCTGGCGGCATGGAAGCCGATGAACGCCTTGCCCGACTTGATCCATTCGAGGAAGCCGTTGAGATCTGGAATTGGCAGCTCGCCCGTCGTGCTCACGAAGATGACGCCATCGAACTCGGCGAGCGACGCCGGCGCAAAGGCCTTGGCGAACTGCGCCTTCACTCCCTGCTGCCAGATCGCGTCGGCCGTGCGAAATGTCTCCTGCTCCGCCTTGAACGCATCTTCCTGTTTCTTCCAGTCGGCGTCGCTCGTGCCCTCGGCCCGCTTGATCGCCTTGGGCTGCGGCGGCCGGCCCGGCGGCATCCGCAGAAAGTCAAGGTGGAAGAGACCGCTTGTACGACCGAGTTCCTCGAGCACGGGCTCGGCCGTGTTGATCGAGTTGTGCCGGAAGCCGTTGGTCACGCTCACGGCCAGCAGCCGCGCCGGTTTTCCTGGCTCGGCGGCCCGTGCC
>CAMCQY010000064.1 GCA_945877135.1 Candidatus Kuenenia stuttgartensis | reverse complement strand
CCGACGAGCGCCGCCACCGCGTCGTCGAGGTTCGCAAGCGTGGCGGAGAGTCCCCAGGTGATGACCTCGGGCGCGAGGGCCCGCAGTCGAGCCAGCGCCAGTTCGGTCTGCACGCCGCGCTTTGTGGAGAGCAGTTCGTGCCATTCGTCCACGACGATCGTCTCGAGCCCTGCGAAGACCTCGTGGGCGTCCTCGAGCGACAGCATGATCGAGAGGGTCTCGGGTGTGGTCACGAGTGCCGCCGGAGGGCTTGTCCGCAGGCGCCGGCGGTCGGTGGCCGACGTGTCGCCGGTGCGGAGGCCCACATCCCAGCGGCCCGGCAGCCATCCTCCGCAAAGGTCGGCCAGCGGCGTTTCGAGCGCCCGCACCGTATCGGCGGCCAGGGCCTTGAGTGGTGTCAGCCAGACGACACGCAGGCCCTTGGACTGGCCCGCCGCCCTCGCCTCGCCGATCGCTCTCGCTCGGCCCAGCGCGCCGAGCCAGGCGGCGAGCGTCTTGCCCGTGCCGGTGGGGGCATGCACGAGGCCGCTCGTGCCCCGAGCCATGTCCCGCCAGACCGTGCGCTGGAAGGGAAAAGGCTTCCAGCCACGCGCGGCAAACCATGCGTCCGGTCCGGTCGCGTCGCTGCCGTCGGTTCGTGGTCGAGCCGGGCCGCGGGTCTGCCGTGTCGTCATGCCATCGCCTCCGGATGCGGCGAGTTGCCGACCGTCGCCATGTCGATGAGTCGCATGAGGTCGGCGAGCGTGCCTGCGTCGGGGGGCGTCTTCTCCCGCCGCCACCGCACGATCCGCGGAAACCTCACCGCTACCCCCGCCTTGTGCCGCGTTGAACGGGAGATGCCCTCGAACGCCAACTGGAAGACCTGCGTCGGCTGCACCACCCGCACCGGCCCATGCCGCTCGAGCGTGGTCGCCCGCACGATCCGGTCGAGTTCCACGATCTCCGCATCGGCCAGCCCCGAATAGGCCTTGGCCACCGGCACCAGCCGGCCGTCGTGCCAGACGCCGAGGGTGTAGTCGCTGTGCAGGCCGGCGCGGCGACCATGTCCCGCCTGTGCGTAGAGCAGCACGGCATCGATCTCGAACGGCTCGATCTTCCACTTCCACCAGTCACCGCGGACGCGGCCCACGCCGTAGGGACTCGTTCGCCGCTTCAGCATGAGTCCTTCCACACCACGGTCACGCGACGTGCTCCGTGCGGCGGCGAGCGACTCCCAGGATTCGCCGACGACGCATGGCGAGTGGAGAAGTCGCGGGGGCAGGGCGGCGGCGCTCTCCGTGACGGCGGCGCAAACCGCCGCGGTTGCCGCCGACCCGACGCCGGCGGTGCAGGGGAGGGGCACGAGCGCCTCGAGCCTTCTGCGTCGTTCCGCCAAAGGCAGGCCGCGAATGTCGATGCCGTCGAGTTCGAGCAGGTCGTAGGCGACGAACACGCAGGGGACCTCGTCGAGCAGTTTCCTGGGCACACGCCGGCGGCCGCTCCGCTTCGAGACCGCGGCGAAGCCGAGGAGCGACTGCCCCCGCACCGCCAGCAGTTCGCCGTCGAGCACGGTGCCGGTTGGGAGCGTGGTGGCCGCCGCCACGATCTCCGGAAAGGCCTCGTTGACGAGTTCCTCGCCGCGGCTCCAGAGCGTGGCGTCGTCGCCGCGCCGCACGATTTGCGCCCGCATTCCGTCCCACTTCCATTCCACGATCCAGTCGGTGACGGCGCCCAGGTTGCCCGGCTCGCACTCGATCGCCGCCGCCAGCAGGAAGGGATACGGCCGCCGGGCGTCGGCTGCGGTCGGCTCGCGCGTCATGAGACTT
Organism: Candidatus Kuenenia stuttgartensis; assembly: GCA_945877135.1. GTDB lineage: Bacteria > Planctomycetota > Planctomycetia > Pirellulales > UBA1268 > CAMCQY01. The sequence goes on along the minus strand of CAMCQY010000064.1, from coordinate 18,603 downwards.
CGGTAGGAATCGGCATCGGTGACGCCGGCCCCCATCAGCCGGTGGGCCATCACCGCCGGATCGACGCCGGCCACCTCCGCCAGCGCCCGGGCCACGAGCGTCCGCGACACGCCCACGCGGCAGCCGCCGGTGAGCAGTTTGTGCCAGACGATTCGCTCCCGCGGCGCGAGCCGCTGCCAGACATGCTCCACGGTCGCCCGCTTCTGCCCGTCGTCGGCGGCCCGCAGTTCCAGAATCGTGGTCCGCATGCACTCGGCCAGTCCCATGCCGACGCCCTCCGTGACAGCCTCGGCACCCTCATGCGGCAGGATCAATGCCAGCGTCTCTGCCAGATCGCCGACGTGGGCATAACACTCCTCCACCAGCCAGAGTGGAATGCCTGCGGCCTCAGCAGCCCACGCGCGGAGCAGGGCGGTCGAAACGGCGCGCAACTGCCGGCCGCCGGAGAGCACCTCCATCGCGCAGGCGGCATCCTCGGCCGGGGCCGCCGCGAAGTAGTCGCGCAGGGCCTCCACTTTTTCATTCGTGCTGGTCGTGGCGTCGAGCCGCCAGTAGAGATCGGTGAACCGCTTCACTCCTGCTCCTCCCCGCGGTCGTCTGGTTCCGGTGATGCGTGGGGAGTTGCCTGATCACCAGCGCCGTTCTCGCTGTCGCCGTCCTCGCCATCGACCACCGCCGCATCGGGCGGCGCCTCGCCGGCGAAACGCGTGGGCAGCACCGCGGCATCGACGCCGCGTTCTTGCAGCAGCCGCGTCAGCGTGTCGGTGAAGCCGTGCGTGACGAGCACGCGGCGGGCCCGAGAGGCCGCGATGGCGGTGAGCAGTCCGGGAAAGTCGGCATGGTCGGAGACGACGAAGCCCTTGTCGAATCCCCGCCGCCGTCGCACGCCGCGGAGCGTCATCCATCCCGATGCCATCGCCACGCTCGTCTCTCCGAAGATGTCGAGCCAGCGGCTGCCGGCGACGCTCGGCGGCGCGATGACGAGCGCCCGACCTGCGCCCATTTTGCGCGTGCGGGGCGGCACCCTGTCGATCGGCGGCAACCGCACGCCGCTGGCGCGGTAGGCCTCCACCATCTTCATCACCGCACCATGGCCGATGATTGGTCCGATGGAGGGATCGACCGCCGCCGCCAGCCGCTGCGCCTTGCCGAGCGCATAGGCCAGCAGCACGCTCGTGCGTCCGGCATCGCGGTTGGCTCGCCACCAGGCGTTGATCTCCTCGGCGATCGTTTTCGGATCCTGCCAGCGATAGACCGGCAGGCCGAAGGTGGACTCGGTGACGAACACGTCGCATTCCACCGGCTCGAACGGGTCGCAGGTGGGGTCGGCCTCGAGCTTGTAGTCGCCCGTCACCACCCAGGTCGTGCCGCCGTGCGACAGCCGCACCTGCGCCGAGCCGAGCACGTGCCCCGCGGGATGGAGCGACACCTCGACTCCATTGATGGAGAGCGTGTCCCCGTGCCGAAGGCTGTCGATCGGTGCCGCGTTTCCCACGCGGCTGCGGAGCACGAGCATGCCGGGGGCCGCGCAGAGATAGCGGCCGCAGCCGGAGCGGGCATGGTCGGCATGGGCATGCGTGATGATCGCGCGGGGCACCCGTCGCCAGGGGTCGATGTAGAAATCGCCCTGGGCGCAGTAGAGGCCCGCATCAGTCACAGTGAGCAGATCGGCCACGCGCGACGGCTCCCGGATGCGGGGGGCGACGCCGCGTCAGTCGCTCAGCGATACGCCTGCGAGCCGACGGCGGGGAAGCGATACCCACCGAATCCAAGTGGAGCGTAGCTGGGCCAGTCGCCCGGGACGACCCCCGGAGGCGTGCCATACATCTTCCAGGTGGGGGTCCGCGGGTTGGTCGGCGGCACGAAATACTTCGGCCGCTGCTTGATTCCGGTCACATACGGCGACGCACCGGGCTCATACGGGGCCTGATTCTGCGGCGTGCCGGTCGAGGCCGCCGACCGCGGGCCAGAGAACCAGCGGGGCCCGGCGGCCGAAGCCGATTGGGCGGCGAGGCCGACCATGGCCAGGCACGCAATCCGCAGACCGTAGCCAAACCAACCGGTGGAATCGCCAAACCGTCGCATGAAAAACTCCGTGAATCGCCTCGAGGCTCATGAGTGAGCATCGGCACTCGGCCCGCTGCAGATTTCGGAAACCGTCAGAGAGGCGACCTATACGGGTTCCAGCGGTTGCATGGGCGTCGTTTGCGCTGGCGACGGTTCGGGGCTGCCCATGCCCCGTCGCCGGACGTTCGCTGCGGCATCCTGCCTCCGCTCACTCGATGCTGACTGCGCCCCGGCATCCTGCCTGCGCTTGTCAGCAACGCCGGCTCTCGGGGCATGGGCAGCCCCTCACGGATGCAGCCGGCGAACCAATGCGTGTGGCGATACTCAGCTCTCACTCACGGCGGCGTCTGCGTCGTCGCCGCGGCGTTTGCGGCGTGGCTTGGCCGGCTTGCCGTTGTCGCTCGCTGCGGCGTCTGGTCCACCGGCCCACTGGATCGTGATCGGCAGGTTGAACACCTTTTCGAAGAGATCGGTTCGTCGCTCGGCGCCCCAGATGTCCACCAGCGGCTCCTGATCGGCCACCACGTCGATGAAGACGCCGTCATGCTCCAAGCGCACCCGCACGTCGCGGACCTGCTGCGACCGGCTGCGGTCGAGGCCTCCGGCAAGCCGGAGGATCGCCGCCATCCGCTGCACACGCGACTGATCCTCGGTCGACAGCCTGGCGAGGTTTTCGTGCTTTCGTTTGGGATGCGCGCCGCGGTGATACCGCGCGACGTTCGCGATCACCTCCAGGTCGTGGGCCCGGATGCCCGGGAGACGGCTGTTGCGAATCAGGTGGTAGCTGTGCTTGTGATGCTGGTCGTAGTTGATCACGTAGCCCACGTCTTGCAGTCGGGCGGCACACTCCAGAAGCAACTTGTCGCCCGCCACCAAATCCAAGGTGGTGGCGAGCTGTTGATAGAGGCGGCCGGCCAGCAGCGCCACCGTCCGGCCGTGCTCCAGTTCGCCCGAGCAGGCGGCGGCCAGCCGCTCGATGGCTGCATCGCGGTGGGCTGGGTCATCGACCGTCGTGCCCATCGCGTCGTCGATCATCTCCCGTACCAGGCCGTCGCGGACGCCCCGCGTGTGGATGACGAGCGTGTTCACGCGGAATCGCTTCATCAGCGCATCGACGATCGACAGGCCGGCGAGGATGATATCGGCACGATCGGGAGTCATGCCGGCCATGGTCCGCCGCGACCGCAACGGGATCTTGAGCAGGCGGTCGAGCAGGTGACGCACCTCGGCGTGCGAAACCTTGTAGCCGGCGACCGGGATGTCGATCTCCTTCTTGGACGCCATCACCAGTTCGGCGAGCGTGGTGAACGTGCCGCCGCAGCCGACGAGGAAGTGTGGCGCGAAGAGCGGCCGCGTGGTCCGCTTCTTGAGGCAGAGGGCGATCTCCTCCTCCATCCGCACGATGTCCCGCTGAAACGCCTCCGGCACCGCCCCCTCGCCGAGGCCAAACTGCTCGGTGAGCCGCACGGCACCCAATGGCGTCGAGAAGATCGACTCGATGAGGTTGCCGGTGGCAAATACGACCTCGGTGCTGCCGCCACCGATGTCGGCGACGATCACGTTCTTGCCGGAGAGATCGAACGCATTCTGAACGCTCGAGAAGGCAAGGCGGGCCTCGCGGTCGCCGGAAATCACCTCCACCTCCAGGCCCACCTGTTCCCGGACACGCCGGCAGAACTCGGGGCCGTTGCGGGCCTCGCGGACGGCGCAGGTGGCGATCGTGCGCAGGCTCGTAGCCTGGTAGCCGGCGGCGATTTGCTTGAAGGTCTGCAGGGCGGTGATCGTCCGCTCCATCGACTCATCGTCGAGTTGGCCCTTCGCCGACACGCTCCGCCCGAGCCTGGTCGGCTCCCGCTCCTCGTCGAGGATGCGGTAGGTGCTGCCCCGCAGGGCCTCAGCCACGAGCAGTCGCACGCTGTTGGAGCCGATGTCGATGGCTGCGAGACGGCAGGCCATGTCGGCCGACAGGAAAATCTGCTTGTCTTCGCTCGGGGCGGCGGCCATGGAAATTCCTCTGGTGGGGTTCCGGCCAATCATACCTCGGGCCGTGCCGACGCTGCACTGTGGACCGTCGGCATACGGTACACTTTTGGCCCCTCCGCCCGCTCCTCAGTGTTGACTGACCGTGCCCGACATTCCGCCCCCCCTCATCATCGCCGCCTCCGGTCGCTGGACCCCCGATTCGCCGGCCTGCGCCGTCACCGTGGGGAATTTCGACGGCGTGCATCTGGGACATGCCGCGATCGTCCGCCAGGTCTGCGCCGCCGCACGGCGGCTCGATGTGCCCGCCGTCGCCTTCACGTTCGATCCCCATCCGGCGGCTCTGGTGAGGCCGGAGGCGGCGCCTGCGCCGCTCACCACGCCCGATCGCCGCGCGACCTTGCTGCGGTCGCTCGGTGTCGATGCCGTGGTCGTGCAGCCGACCGACCGGGCGCTCGTGTCGTTGCCCGCGGCGGACTTTTACGCCGACATCCTCCGAGGCCGGCTCCGCGCCCGCGCCATCGTAGAGGGAACCGATTTTCGCTTCGGCGCCAGCCGCAGCGGCGACATCCACCTGCTCGAGACTCTCTGCAGCCGCGACGGCGTGACGCTGGAAACCGTGCCGGCCGTGATGGCGGACGGGCTGCCGGTGTCGAGTTCGCGGCTGCGTGGACTGATTGCCACAGGGGCGGTGCGCGAGGCTGCGCTCCTGCTCACGTCGCCCTACCGTCTGACCGGCACCGTGGTGGAAGGAGCCAGGCGTGGGGCGACGATCGGCTTTCCGACCGCGAACCTCTCGGGCATCGCCACGCTGCTGCCGGCGGCCGGCGTCTACGCGGCCCGCGTCATGCTGCCGGACGGCTCCACCCGTCCGGCAGCCGTGCATATCGGTCCGAACATCTCATTCGGGGAAACCCGCATCAGCGTCGAGGCCCACCTGATCGGCTTTTTCGGCTCGCTCTATGGCAGCACGCTCGACGTTGACTTCCTCGACCGACTTCGTGACACTCAGCGGTATGACTCGGTCGACGCTCTCAAGGCGCAGCTGTCCGCCGATGTGGCCAGAGCCTTGGAGATCGTGCAATCGATGCCGGACGAGTCGCGGATCCTCGTCTGACCGCGGGCGGCCGCGCGACCACCGATCCTCGCCAGGGCGGCACGCCACGCCGCCGGCGCTGACCTCGACAGGAATGGAGACCAGATGCGACTCGACTGGGCCAGTCTGCTGGAGATTCTCCGGCAATCCCACCGCGTAGTGCTCACCAGCCACATCCGCCCCGATTGCGACGCCCTGGGGAGCGAACTGGGAATGGCCGGCATCCTCGAGGCGCTCGGCAAGCATGTCAGAATCGTCAACGCGCAGGCCACTCCCGCGAGCCTGCAGTGGCTCGATCCCGATCGGAAGATCGAGTCGCTCGCCGAGAAGGTGAAGCCGGCCGATCTCGCCGACCGCGACCTCCTGATCGTGCTCGACACGAGTGCCTGGGCCCAGTTGGGCGGGATGGGGGAGGTGCTCAAGTCGATGCGGGACCGCGTGCTCGTCATCGACCACCACGTCAGCGAAGACGATCTGGGCGACCGCTGGTTCAAGGACACGTCGGCAGAGGCCACGGCGCGGATCGTCTCCGAAATCGGGCTGCGGCTGAAGGTGCCGCTCACCGAGCGGATCGCCACGCCGCTCTATGCCGGTTTGTCCACCGACACCGGCGGCTTCCGGTTTCCCTCGACGTCGGGAGAGTCGTTTCGCATCGCGGCACGCATGGTTGACGCCGGAGCCAGCCCCCCGGCGATCTACCGGGAACTCTTCGAGCAGGACACGCTCGCCCGGCTGCATCTGGTGGGGCGGACGCTTTCGACCGCCCGCGCCTCGCATGAGGGCCGGGTGATCATGTCAACCGTGCGGCTGGCCGACATCAAAGAGACGGCCGCGACCCCTCACGATACCGAAGACCTTATCAACCTGACGCTGGCGGTGAAGGGCACGGAAGTCGCGGCGATCCTCATCGAACAGCCCGACGGGCGGATCAAGGTGAGCTTCCGCAGCCGATCGGCCGTGGATTGTAGTGCCTTGGCTGGCCGATTCGGTGGCGGCGGACACAAGGCGGCTGCGGGGGCGATCATGCCCGGCCCGTTCGAAGCGGCCTTTGAACAGGTGACCGCGGCCGTGGACGAAGTCGTGCGGGCGGCGGACGCGTCCGCCGTGTGACAGTCCTTTCGGGTGCCCTTTTCAGTCAACCAGATGCTTGAGAAAGCTCGCCATGAAGAGAGACAAAACGTCGGATGAATCTGCGGCAGACCGGCGCGGATTCATGACCAAGTTCCTCGCCATCGTGTGCGGCGGCCTGGCGACGGTCCCGCCGGTGCTCGCGGGCGTCTGGATGTTTCTCGATCCGCTCCGTCGCCGTGGTGCGGCAGCCACCTTCCTGCCGGTGACGGACCTGGCGAGTGTTCCCGACGACGGCATCCCGCGGCAGTTTGCCGTGGTGGCGGACAGGGTCGACGCCTGGACGGGCTTCGCCGCTGAGCCGATCGGCGCGGTCTACCTCCGCCGCGAGAAGGGCTCCGACACGGTGGAGGCCCTCTCTGCGACCTGCCCGCACGCCGGCTGCTTCGTGGAGATGGAGTCGCAGGAACGCTGCTTCCGCTGCCCGTGCCACAACAGCAAGTTCACGCTCGACGGTGGCATGGTCGCCCCGAGCCCGAGCCCAAGGGCCATGGACGGCCTAGAATGCCAGGTCGCCAAGAACGGTGAGATCGCCGTCAAGTGGCAGAACTTTTACACCGGCATCGCCGAGAAGGTGGCTCGCCCATGAAGCCGCAGCATCAGCACGATCACAAACAGACGCCCCAACGTCCCGTCGGTAGTTTGGGCGTGCTCGGCCAACTGGCCGACTTTCTCGACGACCGCACCGGCTATCGGGCGGTCATGCACGAGGCGCTCTACGAGCGGGTGCCGGGTGGCGCTCGGTGGCGGTATGTCTGGGGCAGCTCGCTCGTCTTCGCGTTCATGACCCAGGTCATCACCGGGCTCGTGCTCTGGTCGAGCTATTCGGCCAGCGCCCAGACGGCCTGGGAGAGCGTCTACTACATCCAGCACGAGATGACCGGCGGCTGGCTCCTCCGCGGCATCCATCACGTGATGGCTCAGGCGATGGTCGTGCTGCTCGCCCTGCACCTCATGCAGGTGGTGATCGACGGCGCCTACCGTGCGCCTCGAGAGGTGAATTTCTGGCTGGGGCTCGTGCTCATGATGCTCGTGCTGGGCATGGCGCTCACCGGCTACCTGCTGCCCTGGGATCAAAAGGGCTACTGGGCCACTCGCGTGGCCACCAATCTGGCGGGGCTCGTGCCGCTCGTCGGCCCTTCGCTCCAGCAGATCGTGGTGGGCGGCCCCGACTACGGCCACCACACCGTCACACGCTTTTTCGCGATCCATGCGGGCTTCCTGCCGGTCACGCTCGTGCTGATGCTCGTCGTGCATCTCTCGCTGTTCCGCAAGCACGGGCTCTGTGCGAAGCAGCCGATCACCCGGCCCGACGCGATGTTCTGGCCCGACCAGGTGCTCAAGGACGCCGTGGCGATGCTGGCGGTGATGGCCGTGGTGCTCGGAGTGATCCTGATGCCGGCGGTCCGCGCCATGCTCGAGGGCCGGCCGATCGTGCCGGGCGAACTCGGGGCGGAACTCGGGGCGCCGGCCGATCCCTCGCAGCCCTACGCGGCCGCGCGGCCGGAGTGGTATTTCCTGTTCCTGTTCCAGTTTCTCAAAGTCTTCGAGGGCTGGGGAGCCAGCGGCGAATTCTTCGGTGCGATCGTGGTGCCGGGCCTGGTCATGACCGCGATGTTCCTGATGCCGATCCTCGGCCGCTGGCAACTCGGCCACCGGTTCAACGTCGCCTTCACGTTTGCCCTGCTGGCGGGCATCGGCCTCCTCACGGCCATGGCGACGAACGAAGACTACGCAGCCCTGTGGGCCGACCGCAGTTCCTTCGCCGACGTCGAGAAACTGCTGGAGGAGACCGAGAACGACAAGGCGAAGATCGCCGCCCATTTTGGCAACGACGCCGCGAAAATCGCCGCCTTCGAGGCCCGCGCGAAAAAGCTCGAAAGGATCCGCCATTCGCAGTCGTTCCTCGACGCGGTGGCGCTGGCCAAGGCCGAAGCCGCGCGGTCGATCGAGTTGGCCGGCCGGCCGGAGCGGATTCCGTCCGCCGGCATGCTGGAACTGATCCGCAACGACGCCCTCAGCCAGGGGCCGAAACTCTTTGCGCAGCACTGTGCGAGCTGTCATGCCCACGTCGATCCGGCGGCCCCTGAGGCGGAGGCGGTGCTGGCGAAGGCCTCGGCCGCCAACCTGCACGGCTTCGGCACCGCCGCCTGGATGCGGGGCCTGCTCGACCCCAAGCAGGTCGCCGGCCCGGCCTACTTCGGCAACACGGCGCACAAGGAAGACGACATGGTGAACTTCGTGCAGAACGACCTCACCGACGCCGAGACCTGGAAGCCCGACGACATTGAGGCGGTGATCGCCGCTATGACGGCGGAGGCCGGTCTGGCAGCGGCCGGCACGGCACCGGCGGTGATCGAGAAGGGCAGGGGGCTCGTCGCCGACGGTGAACGCTGCGGCTCGTGCCATACGTTCCGCGACAACGGCGTGGCAGCGGGCAGCGCCCCCGATATCACCGGCTGGGGATCCCGTGAATGGCTGGTCGGGATCATCGTCGATCCCACTCACGAGCGGTTCTACGGCGACTCAAACGACCGCATGCCGAGCTTCGGCAAGGCTGCGGAGGGCTCTGCGCCAATACTCACCGGGCGGCAGATCGGCCTGATTGCCGACTGGCTGCGCGGCGACTGGTATCGGCCTGCAGGGCATTGATGCCGGTAGGTCTGCTCGTGGGTTGCGTGCCGGGCGGGGCTGGCCCCGCCCTCCTGGATTGCATGGCAGGATGCCATGCGCAGCACCAGCGACCTGCGGTCGCCAAGAAAAAATCGCACGATGCGATGTTTTTCGTGAATACAGCAACGCCGGCTCTCGGGGCGTGGCCAGCCCCGCCCTCTCGCCCTCCCATCCAAGCCCGACGCGCGAGCGAGGGAAACGGCGATGCCAGGCCCGTGGGGTGGCGCCGCCCGCATACCCTTGCTTGCGCTGCGGGCTTGGATGAGGAAAGTGAGCATCCACCGCAGCGGGGGCGGTCGTTTACGTGCCCCCGAGAACAGTGGCGCGGGCCACGCGGCCGACGCCCAGCATGTAGGCCGCTGTCCGCAGTGGCACCTTCCGTGACGAGGCCAGTTGCCAGACATGTTCGAACGCGTCGCCGAGAATGCGGTCGAGTTCCTGCCGCACACGATTGATACCCCACTGGTAGTGCTGCCTGTTTTGCACCCACTCGAACCAGCTGGCCGTCACGCCTCCGGCGTTCACGAGGATGTCGGGCACGACCGTGATCTGGCGGCGGTCGAAGATTTCGTCGGCCTCGGGCTCGGTCGGCGCGTTGGCCGCCTCGATGATGATCGGCGCCCGCACCGCCTCTGCGTTGTCTTTATGGAGCACGCCGCCGAGCGCTGCCGGAATGAGCACATCGCAGTCGAGGGCCAGGAGTTCGGCGTTGGTGAGCGCGTCTCCTCCCTGAAATCCCGCCAGCCGGCCGGAGTGCGACTGGGAATAGCGGAGGAGTTCGAGCACGTCGAGGCCCTCAGCGCGGTGAAAGCCAGCGGTGGCGTCGCTGACCGCCACGATGCGGCATTCCGCATCGTGGAGAAAACGGGCCGTGTGCGAGCCCACGTTGCCGAAGCCCTGGATGGCGACCCGCGTGCCGGGAATGCGTCGGCCCAGCCGGCTCAACAGCTTGAGCGTGAGGCTGCCGACTCCGCGGCCCGTGGCTTCGTCGCGGCCCGGAATGCCGTGATACTCCACGGGCTTCCCCGTGACACAGGCGGGGGAGAAGCCATGGTACTTGTCATACTGATTCATGATCCACGCCATCACCTCGGGGCTCGTCCCCATGTCGGGCGCGGGGATGTCGACATCGGGGCCGAAGAGGTCGTGGATGGCGTCCACAAACCGCCGCGTGACGCGCTCCAGTTCGCGGGCGGAAAGACGGGATGGATCGACCGCGATGCCTCCCTTGGCACCGCCGTAGGGGATGTCGACGACCGCCGTCTTCCAGGTCATGAGTGACGCCAGCGCCCGCACCTCGTCAAGGTCTACCTGCGGGTGGTAACGCAGGCCGCCCTTCATCGGGCCGCGGGCGTTGTTGTGCTGCACGCGGTAGCCGATGAGGGATGCCACCTCGCCCGAGTCGAGTTCGACCGGGATCTGCACCTGCACCTCTCGCTTTGCCGTGAGCAGCAGGCGCCGCATGTTGTCAGAGAGGTCGAGTTGGTCGGCAGCCCGGTTGAAGTAGATGCTGATGGCTTCGCTTGACCGCATGGTGCGCTGAATCTCCTGACGCCCGGACCGAGGAATCGAGTGCCGTGGCGCAACGGAGTTTACCCGACTGCCAACAAGAAATGCCTGGCGAAATTCCCGTCGCACGCTCTCCCGTGACGATGGCCGCAGTCGCTATGATGGCGGCTCACCACCCCTTCGCTCCAGCCCACCATGCCTACCCCCGCTCCCGAGGATTTCTGGAAGCTCTTTGCCGCCAGCCGGCTGGTGGCCGCCGACGTGCTCGCCTCGCTGCGTCGCGAGCATGACCGCGAGACGGCGGGCCAGCCACCTGCAGCGAGCGACGATCCTGCCTCGGCAGCGATCGCCAAATGGCTCATCCAGCGTGGAGTCCTCACCAAGTGGCAGGGCCGTCGGCTGCTCAACGGGGATTCCGGCCCCTTTTTCGTCGGTGACTACCGGCTCATGGAGCGTCTGGAGAACGACGGCCCGGGGCGTCTGTTTCGCGGTCGACACGAGCCATCCGGCCGCAGCGTGTGCCTCATGCTGCTCGACCGGAAGCTCTGCCAGCGGGTGGACGTCTGGACCGAGGTCGTGCGGAGGACAACGATCGCCCACGATGCAATCGACCCGATCCTCAGCCGGACCTGGGCGCTCGAGCAGGCGCATGGCAATCGGTTCATCGTCTGCGAAGACGTGACCGGGCTGTCGCTGGCCGATGAACTGGTCAGGCTGGGGCCACTGCCGCCGGCGGACGCCTGCCGGCTCATGCTCCCGATCTTCTTGGCTGTGGCCGAACTGCATCGCCGCGGCGCCGTGCACGGCGACCTGTCGCTCGACGCCCTGCGCCGCGAGCCGGCGAGCGGTGGAGGTGGTGAGCGCACGGGGCGGGTGCGGCTCCTGCAGGTGCCGCTGGCGGGAGACCCGCACGCCGTGCCGGGACAAGCGCCGATCGACGCCACCGAGCGAGTCTCCGCGCTCGGACGCCGGGCCTCGTTCGTGGCTCCCGAGCTGATGCTGCCGGGCCGCTTCAGCGACGAACGCAGCGACGTCTATGCGCTCGGCTGCATGCTCCACGCCCTGCTTACCGGCGTGGCCCCATGCTGGCAGGGAGATGCCCAACGCACGCTCTCACAGGCGGCGTTCGTGGGGCCGCCGCCGCTGGGGCCGCCGCAGGTGCCCGTTGAGGTGGCCACGCTCGTTTCCTATCTCGTGGCCCGGGATCCGGCCAGCCGGTATCCCGATGCGGCAGAAGCGGCAGACGCGTTGGCAGGCTGCATCGGTCTGTCTCCCGTCTCCGGCTCGCTGCCGCCGCAGACGACGGTCAGCGGTGCCGGAGGGCAGGCCGTTCCGCCGGCGGCCTCCGCGGCCCCGCCCGCGATTCCTCCGATGGGTGCCGCGCCGTCACCGTCGGCGGCCGCGTTCCCGGGGCCAGGAGCAGGAGGCAGAGCAGGCTCTTCGGCCATCGACCTCGCGACCCGGGCCGCACGCAAGCGGGCGGCCCGGCTCGGCATGATCGGCCTGGGTATTGCCGGTGGCCTCGTGCTGCTGTCGCTGGCGATCGTCCTGTGGCAAAACGGTCCGGCACCGTCACCGCGTACGCAGCAGAAGAAGAGCGACGATGAACTCCCCGGCGGCGTAGCCAAGCGGGACACTCCACAGCAGAAGCCGGGCGAAGAACAGACAGACGAACAGACGGAAGAGCATCTGGCGAAGTCAGCAACGAGCCAGTCTCCTGGCACGAAGCCTTCGAACGAACCGCAGCTGCAGATCGTCGAGTCTGCCGACCTGCCGTGGGCGTCACCCACCGCCGGCAAGCCACCGTCGCTCGCCTATCTGCCGCCAGGCTCCCAGCTGATTCTGCTGGCCCGTCCCGCTGCGATCGTGGCCGATCAGGAGGGCCGGCGGTTCGTCGCATCGCTCGGCCCCCGCGTGGCGGAGGGAATCGCCGCCTTCGACACGCTCTGCGGCTGCACGCTCGAGGACATCGCCGAGGTGCAGGCAGGCTGGCAGGCGGGCGGCGATGCGGCGACAGCCTCAGGAGATGCGGTGAGCGGCTGGACGGTGCGGTTTCGCGAGCCGTCGCCCCTGCTGGACGATGCCGATGCGCGGGCGAAGGCGTGGGGCGAGACAACGGAGAGGGATGTCGACGGTGAGACGGTCCATGTCGGCACGTCGCTCTCCTTCTGGTTCCCTGCAGCTGAGGAGGGCCGAGTGCTCGTGATGGGGCCGACGGCAATTCTCGAAGCGATGGTGACTGCGCGGAATGCCGGCCCGGAGCAGGACGACGATGCGCTTGCGGCGAGCCTGCCACAGGATCTGGAGCAGCTCGTCGGCATGCTCGACCGCACCCGTCATCTGACGCTGCTCGGGTCGCCAAACTACCTGCTGACCGACGGCCGGCCCCTGATGGCCGGACCGCTCGCCGGGCTCGTCGAACCGCTCGGCAGCTTTTTCGGCGACGGCGTAAAGGCCGCGGCCCTGTCGCTGCATTTCGGTGACAACTTCTACGCCGAGATCGACACGATCGCCACCCGTGCCGAGCCGGCGAAGTCGCTTTCTGGCCGGCTTGCGCGGCAGATCGAGAAGGTTGCCGACGCGGTCGAGAACTATTGCGCCGCGCTCAATCCTCATCCCTACGGGCGAAAGCTCGTCATGCGGCTGCCGTCGATGATCCGCGTGGTAGCCGCCAACGCCCGCTGCGCCGCGGAGGGGAAGGGGGTCGTGCTCAACACCTATCTTCCCCGGCACGCGGGTCACAATCTTGTGCTGGCGTCCGAACTCGCGCTCGAGCAGACGCCAGGCTCCGCGGTGGCGGTGGTTCCAGGCAAGACACCGGCGGCGGCCCCGGCAGGTTCGGCGGGCGGACTCCAGAAGAAGATATCGCTCGTTTTTGCCAAAGACACGCTGGAGAAGTCGATCCAGATGTTGTCGGACGAGATCGGCATTCCGATGGAGATTCTCGGCGGCGACCTGCAACTGGACGGCATCACGAAAAATCAGTCCTTTGCGCTGGACGAGCGGGACAAATCGGCCGATGCAGTGCTGCGCACGATCCTCGCCAAGAGCGACTCAGCCGGCAGGCTCGTCTATGTCATCCGCAAGCGGGACGGTGTCGAATCGATCGAGATCACAACGAAGGCCGCCGCGGCCAAACGCGGCGACACGTTGCCACCCTGACGGGAGTCCCCCGGCGTCCGCCGGGGGCTTTTATGGAATCCGATCGACGAGGGCTGGGCTGCCCGTGTCCCGAGAGCCGGCGTTGCTGACCAGCGGAGGCAGGATGCTGGAGCGCGGTCAGCATCGAGTGAGCGAAGGACAGGATGTCCGTAGCGAACGTCCGGCGACGGGGCACGGGCAGCCCAGCCCGGCGCGGTAAAGCAAGGGGGCCGCGATGTCAGTCGAGCACGACGAGCGCGATCAGCATGTAGAGCACGATCCCCACGATATCGACGATCGCCGACACGAACGGGTTGCTCATCAGGGCGGGGTCGAGGCCGATCGAACGAAAGACGAGCGGCAGCACCGATCCCACCATCGTGCCCATCATCACCACGCCGAGGATCGTCAGCGGTATCACGAGCGCCGAGGCAGCGGTTGGCGCGTAGGCCAGCGCGAGGCAGTAGCCCGGAATCGCCAGTAGTCCGCCGAGCAGGAGTCCCAGCACGAACTCCCGCCTGAGAATCCGCGGCCAGTCGGAGAGTTTGCAGTCGCCGGTGGAGAGCGCGGTGATCACGAGGGTGGCCGACTGGTTGCCCGAATTGCCGCCGCTGGCGATCACCAGCGGGATGAAGGCGACGAGCCAGGCATGCGGCGACTGCCACTTCGCGAGCACCATCGCCGTGAGCGCGGCCGTGGCAAAGAGAATCGCCAGCCATACTCCCCGCTTCCAGGTCATCGAGACGAGGGCCGCCTCGAGATAGCTTTCGCCGAGCGGCGAGATGGCGGCGATCCGCTGGGCGTCGTCGGTGGCGTCCTGCCGGACGGTGTCGAGCACGTCGTCGTGCGTGACGATTCCGACGAGGCGATTGTTTTCGTCCACCACGGGGATGGCGAGGAAGTCGAAGCGGGCCAGTTTGTCCACCACCCGGTCGCTCGGCTCTTCGAGGCGGACGCTGATCGGATCCCGTTGCATGAGGTCCGATACGAGCGCCGTCGGCCGGGCGAGGATCAGGTCGCGGAGCGACACGAAGCCGACCAGTTTTCGATCGGCGTCGAGCACATAGATGTAGTAGATCGACTCGCTGTTGGGGGCCTGCATCCGCAGGCGTGCCACCGCCTCGCCGGCCGTGATGTCGGCCGGCAGCGAGGCGTATTCGGTCGTCATCAGGGCCCCAGCCGACCCCTCGGGGCAGGAAAGGAGCATCCGGATGTCGTGCCGTTCGGCCTTGGCCACCAGCGGCAGAATCTCTTCGACAAGTTCCGGATCGAGTTCACGGAGGAGGTCGTCGCGATTGTCGGCTGCCATCCACTCGATCAGTGGTCCGAGGTGGGCCCGGTCGGCCGCCTGCACCAGTTCCACCTGCCGCGGCATGGAAAAATAGGGAAAGATTTCCGCCTGCCGCTCGACCGGTAAGAAGTCGAGGAGTTGCCAGAGTTCGCCGTCGTCGAGCCCCTCCGAAAAATCGGCCACTGTGGCGGGATGGAGTTCCCGGGCCACCTCTCGCACGCCGTCGGCGTCTCCCTCGCCGAGCATGACGCGGAGTTCGGGAATCAGGATCGGATTCGCTGTGGGCATGGCGGGATGGGGCGGCCGAGGCAGGCGTTCCGTCTATACTGGTGCATTCACCGTGACGAAGAAATCCAGTATGCCATGAACGCTTCCCGAGTCGAAAGCCGATTGCCAGTCCTGCGACGCTTTGTCGCCCGGGTGGTCTTCGTTGTCTGTGCCGGGTTGCTGCTGTCGGAAACTCCTCGAGCCAAACTGTCCGCGGCTGAGCGGGCACCGTCCGCGGCCGATGCACGGGCCGACGCGCCCCAATCGCCCACCGCGAGTGGCTTGAGCCTGCTGCTCACGCAGGCCTACCTGCCGCCCGACTTCGACCAGCAGGTCTTTGAGGACCTCTGGACAACGTGGGAGGAGCCCGCCCGGTCGCGGGCCGAGCAGGCTGCCCTGCCAGAGCGGCGGCGGATGACAATGGAGCGGTATGGCCTCACGCCCCATCCCGACGATCCATCAAAATCGATGCAGTATGTGGTCGATCCCTCATCAGGGGCATGGACGATGAGCTGCCTCGCCTGCCACCAGGGGCAGGTTGAAGGCAGGGCCATCCCTGGGCTACCCAATTCCAACTATGCGCTCGAGACGCTCACGGAAGAGGTGCGACTCGTCAAGGTGAAGCAGCGGAAGCCCTTCGGCCATATGGACATGGGGTCGCTGTTTCTGCCGCTGGGAACGACCAACGGCACGACCAACGCCGTGATGTTCGGCGTGGCCCTGATGCGGCACCGCGATCCCGACCTTTCGATCGTCCAGCGGCCACCGCGGTTCGACCTTGTCCACCACGACATGGATGCGCCGGCATGGTGGCACTACAAAAAACGGCGCAGCCTCTATGCCGATGGCTTTGCCGCCAAGGGGCACCGGATCCTGATGCAATTTCTCCTTGTGAAGGAGAATGGGCCGGAGAAGTTCCACGCCTGGGAGGACGAATTTCGCGACATCGAGCGGTGGATTGAGTCGCTCGAGGCTCCGCGGTGGCCGTACGCCGTCAACATGCAGCTCGCCGGCAAAGGAAGGTTGATCTTTCAGCAGCACTGCGCCGACTGCCACGGCACCTACCATGCTGCCGGGTCAGACGACGGGGCCGCGAAAGAGACCTACCCCGATCGTATTGTGGACATCGCAGAGGTGGGCACCGACCGCGTACGGCTCGACTCGCTCACCGCGAAGGAACGCGGTGACCTGAGCAAGAGTTGGTTTGGCCATCTTGGTGAAGATGCCGCCTCGATGAAGGATCGAGAGTCTCCTGCCGGCTATGTGGCGCCGCCGCTCGACGGGGTCTGGGCGACTGCACCCTACCTCCACAACGGTTCCGTGCCCACGCTCTGGCACCTGCTGCATCCCGCGGAACGGCCTGCCGTCTGGAAGCGGACGCCGACGGGCTACGATCAGGCCCGCGTCGGCCTGGAAGTCGCTGAGATGGAGAAAATGCCCACAGGGCCGGGGCAGGAAAAGCTTTCCTCCGCCGAACGCCGCCGCCATTTCGACACATCGAAGCCTGGCAAGAGTGCGAAGGGACACGACTTCCCTGACGTGCTCGACGAGGAGGAAAAGACCGCCGTGCTCGAGTACCTGAAGACGCTGTAATGGCGGCGGTTTGGGGCTGCCCATGCCCCGTCGCCGGACGTTCGCTACGGCCATCCATGGCCTTCGCTCACTCGATGCTGACTGCGCTAGCGAGATCGCCTCCGCTTCGGCATCCTGCCTGCGCTCGTCAGCAACGCCGGCTCTCGGGACATGGGCAGCCCCTCACGGACGAGGGGGACTCCTCGAACACCGAAGCGAGTGGAGCGTGTCCAGGCAGCCCCGCCCGGCGGTGTTCCCGGCTGAAGTTCGCCCTCCCCCCACGACGCGCTAAACTTTTGCTACCGTATTGGGAACCGATAGACAGCCCCCAGGGAGCCGACCAAGTGACGCAGTTCGAACGTGCCAAGAACGGTGAGATCACCCCCGAGATGAAGTTCGTCGCCCAGCGCGAGGATCTCCCCGAGGAACTGATCCGCGCGGAGGTGGCCCGGGGCCGGATGGTGATCCCCGCCAACAAGGTGCATCTCACGAAGCAGCTCGAGCCGATGGCTATCGGCATCGCCGCGCTCACCAAGATCAACGCCAATATCGGCAATTCGGCCGTCACGAGCGACGAGCAGACGGAGCTGGAAAAGCTCCATATGGCCGTCCACCATGGCGCCGACACGGTGATGGATCTCTCGACGGGCAAGAACATCGACACGATCAGGCAGGCGATCATCGACGCGTCGCCGGTGCCAATCGGCACGGTGCCGATCTATCAGATGCTCGAGGAACTCGGCGGCGACATCGACGACATGCGGCCGCAGCACTTTCTCGACATGTGCGAGAAGCAGGCGCAGCAGGGAGTTGACTACATGACCGTCCACTCGGGGCTCCTGCAGGAGCACCTGCCGCTGACGATGCACCGGGTCACCGGCATTGTCAGCCGCGGCGGCTCGCTGATCGCCCGCTGGATGATGACCCACCGCCAGCAGAATCCTCTCTACACGCACTTCGAGGACCTCTGCGACATCTTCCGCGAATACGACGTCACCTGGAGCCTCGGCGACGGCCTGCGGCCAGGTTCGATCGCCGATGCCAGTGACGAGGCACAGTTTGCGGAACTGCACGTGCTCGGTGAACTGACGCGGCGGGCGTGGAAGAAGGGCTGCCAGGTGATGGTGGAGGGCCCGGGCCATGTGCCTATGGACCAGATCGACATGAACATCAAGCGGCAGATGGAGGAGTGCGACGAGGCGCCCTTCTATGTGCTCGGCCCGCTGGTCACCGACATCGCGCCGGGCTACGACCACATCACCAGTGCGATCGGCGCGGCGCTCGCTGGCTGGAGCGGTGCGGCCATGCTCTGCTATGTGACTCCGAAGGAGCATCTGGGGCTCCCGGATGCCGAGGACGTGAAGCAGGGAGTGATCGCCTACAAGATCGCAGCCCATGCCGCCGATCTGGCCAGGCACCGCAAGAATGCCCGCGTGCGTGATGATGCGCTGTCGCGGGCCCGGTTCAACTTCGACTGGAACGAGCAGTTCCGGCTATCGCTCGATCCGGAGACGGCGAGGAAATATCACGACCAGACGCTCCCGCAGGAGACGTTCAAGAGCGCCCACTTCTGCAGCATGTGCGGCCCGAAGTATTGCTCGATGAAGATCTCCCAGGAGATCCGCGACATGGCCGCAGCCGAAGCAGCTGGCACGGAGAGCGAGCCGGTGGCGATTCAGCTGCCCTCGGCTTAGCCCACCGGCCGGCGGAGCGCGAACCCCGCGGCGGCCGACGCGATCCCGCTCGAGAGCAGGTTGATGCCGATCAGCGTTCCCAGGTAGAGGCCGGCCTGGCTGGCGGGGCTTGTGAGCAGGATGCCGCCGAGCACGGCCGTGATGATCCCGTCGAAGAGGATCCAGCCGCGGGGGAATTCGCGAGG
>CAMCQY010000063.1 GCA_945877135.1 Candidatus Kuenenia stuttgartensis | reverse complement strand
CAGCGCGCGGGAGACGTCGGGGTATCTGCCGGTCTGGGCGGTGAGTTCCGCGAGCGTCCGTCTGGCCCATACTTGGGTTCGCTTCGTGGCGGAGTCCTCGCGTGTGGCGGCGATGATCGCCCGCAGTTCCTCGCGGGCCGCCGTCAGTCGGCCCTGCCGGATCAGGAAAGCCGCCAGATTCCGCGAGGCGGTGGGATTGCCGGCGTCGGCCGCGACGGCCTCGCGGAAACTGCTTTCCGCATCATCGATCCGGCCCAACAACTCATGCCCCTGCGCAACGAACATCTGTCGCTGAGGCGGTGGCAGGACTGCACCGCCTTTTTTCAGCGTCAGTTCTGCGGCCTGTGGCTGACCGGTTGCGTTCTGGATCAGCAGCAATGCCATCCAGCCTTCAGGCCGTTGCGGGTCGGCATCCACCGCATCCTGCAGCACCGTGCCGGCCCGTTCGATCTTGCCGGCGCGAGCGAGCAACTGTCCGAACCAGATGAGATCGCGGGCAGAATTTTTCTGGTTGCCTGCGAGGCTCCGTTCGGCTTGCGCTACGGCACTGTCGAACTGGCCCGCCTTCAGGTCGATCTCGGCGGAGATCCGTTCCAGGCCGCCCAGGCCATCGGGGCCGATCAAGGCGAGGGTCTGCTGCGTCTCTTCGAGGCGTTCGGACGCATGGAGCAGCGACACGAGCTGGCGAATCACCGCCGGATTCGCCGGTCCCAGCCGCGTGGCCTCCTGCAGCCGTTCGATGGCGGTCGGCAGATCTCCCCGGAGAGCCGCGATTTCCCCGAAGAGCTGCTGGATCTGGGCCCAGCCGGGCCTGTCGTTCTCTGCTTCGATGAGAAGGTTTTGGGCGGCGCTCAGCTGCGAGGTTTCCTCGGGGGAAAGGCTCGTTTCGGCGGAGGATTCCGTCGCGGACGGGGCCGAAGACGCCTTCGCGGCTACCGCCACCCGCACACCAAGCACCATCGCGGCAGCGTTGGCCACGCGTCCCTGCGGACTCGTCGGTCCTGCGAGCCGGCTAATCTCCTCAGCGGCGGCCTGCGCTTTCTCGACGTTCTGCTGCTCGCAGGCCAGTTCAAACAACGCGGTGCGGATCACCAGATCGTCGGGGCTCTGCTTGAGCGCGGCCCGCCACAGCCGCTCGGCCTGCTGCAACTCCCCCATGCCGCGGTGGATCGAGGCGATCGTGGAGAGCAGCCGGATCGATTGGTCGGCAGACAGGTCGAGGGCCTTCTCCTCGAGCTGCGTCAGGATGGCAGCGGATTCATCCGCCGGAGCCCGTGCTGCCAACTGTGCACGCACCGTCAGCACCATGGGGTCATTGGCGATGTCGACGGGAACCTTGTCGAGCACGCCCTGGGCCGCTGCTGCTCCCTGTTCCCTCAGCGTGAGCAGAACGAGTGCCGCCAGAAGCTGGGGGTTCGATGGGTTGGCCTCCACGTTCGTTCGCAGGATCTCGAAGGCTGCCGCGGACTGGCCCTTACGAACGAGAAGATCAGAACGGAGCAACGCCAACTGCGCATCGGGGACGAGCGGTGATTGTTCGAGCGAGTCGAGAAGCCTGTCGATCTGGGACCAGTTGCGTTCGGCAGGAGGCCGCCTCATCTCGCCGGCGATGCGAAGCTGGAGCAGCGGATTCCAGACCTGCGGCAACGACGGCAACCGATCTGGCGGAAGCGAGCCGGCGACCGCTTCATACTCTGCGAGCGCGGCGTCCGGCTTGCCGGATGCCACCAGGGCGTTGGCCACGCCCACCCTCGCGGCCAGGAATTGATAGTCGCCGCTGAGCACCCGCTGGTTGGCCGCCAGTTGTTCGTCAAACTGCCCCAGCATCTCGTAGCACTGTCCGAGGAGGATGTCCACCTGCCCGGTGAGTTGGTCCGATTCGGCGACGAGGGGACGGACTTCATCGAGCTTCTGCTTGGCGGGCAGCCACCGCTTTTGCGCCATCAGCAGACGTGCCTGAAGCAGGCCGACAGCGGGGCCCTTGTCGCTTTGGGCCTGTGCTAACGTGCCGATCGTCTCTGCCGCTGCGTCGGTCTGGTTGGCCTGCAGCAGGACGTCGGCCAGCATCCGCAGGAGCGACGGCTGGCCCGGCTGCCCTGCCAAGCCCTCGCGGAGAACGGCGATCGCCGTGTCGAAGTCCTGACGCTGCGCGGCGACGGCCGCGAGGCCCCGGTAGCCACGCTCGTCATTGGTGAACAGCTTGCGGGCTTTGTTTGCCAATTGTTCGGCAACGTCATATCGCTTTTCCGCGATCGACAATTCGAGATCGCTGAACAGCACTTCGGGATTGTTCGGGGCGAGTTTTGCGGCAGTCCTGACCGCCGCGGCAGCTTGAGCGAGGTCGCCATGCGCCTGATACCAGCGGGCCAGCGCGAGCCATGCCTGAGTGTCTTGCGGATTGGCATCCACCAGGTGCTTCAGCACGATCGACGCCGCTTGCGGCGATTCAAGCTTCTCCGCCAGCAGCGTAGCCAGTGTGAGCGACGCCTTGCGGGCGTTGTCCCCCGTTTTTTTCGACGCCTCCCCCGCGTCAAAATCCTGTGCCCCCAGGTCGAATCCAATGATGGCAGCCACGATGGCGGCCGCCTCTTGAAACTCGCTCTGGCCGATGAGCGCCCTGGCCCGCAGCACGTCGATCGCATCGAGGTTGAGAACCTCCTTATCGGTGGTCTCCTTGCCGGTGGTGTTGGGGGCGGCCGATACCACCTGTCCGCGGAGGGTATTCAGCTCTCTTGTGGCATCGCCAAACCGGCCAAAGCGGAGCATCCACGTTGCGAGCCGCTGACGCAGCAGGAGGTCGTCGGGGTTCTTGCGGACGGCTGCGTCGAGCACGGAGTAGGCATAGCCGCGGTCGTTTTTGGTCGCGGTGGGTTGTTCGGCAAAGTCGATCAACAGGCGGGCAAGTTCGGCCTGGGCTTCCGCGTCGTCTGGGCGGTAGCTGAGGTATCGAGCGAACAGCCCCACCGCCTCCGTCGATTTGCCTTCTTGCTTTTTGACTCGCGCGAGCCGCGCTAATGCACCCGCGTTTCGGGAAACCTGAATCCGGTGAATGATGGCGATGGCGATCACCGTGGTCACGGCGATCGCTAGCACTGCCATCAGCAGTCCGACATTGAGGCGTTTCGACGGGCGGTTCACAGGTTGGGAGGCCTGAGCAGACGCGGGGGAGGCAAAAGAGTGGCGAGCCAAAGTTTATACCCCCGCAGGAGCGGTCACCCGACTTGTTCTGCCAGGGCCTTCCCGCCCCGGGCGTTTTTGAGCTCCCATCAGAACCCCCAAAGATTCGACCTCATCCTGGACGATAGTCCGATTGCGTAGACTTTTCCGATTGCATCGGAATTGACGGCCGGTGATGCCGTGCCGTTCACGTGAAGGACGACAGGTATGGATAAAACCGTGCACGCAGGCCTCAATCGGAGCTGGAGCCGGTCGCGGAAGGTATGCCGCCTCTGGGCTGGAAGCGTGATTGTGGTCGTGCTGGCGGGGCCGCTGCCGGCCGCCGAGCAGGCGCCGAGCCGAACTCGCGAACGAACGCATGCCCGCAGTCCGAAGGTCGATCACGCCGTGATGCCAGCGGGTGGGGCTATGCAGGGCCAGGCCGCATGCAGCCAATGCCGAAGGTCGGCCTGCCCCCAGTGCCGGCTCGCTGAAGGACATCACCAGGGCCATGCTCAGTGTCAGCACGGCCTCTGTCCCGCCCATTGCCCGGTGCGGCCCGAAGTCTTTGGGTTTTATGGCACCAAATGGCGGAAGTGGCCCGGCGAAGGAGTGGTTCAGGCCTCGAACAACGAAGCCGCGACACCCGCCCGACCGCCGCGGGCCGAGGTGCCCGGCGTGGAGGAGGAATCACTCCCGCCCGATCCCGCCGCGGAAGGCCAGGCCGTCCCGCCCGTTGCTTCTGAAATGGAACCGTCCGCAGCCACGCGGCCGGCGGTGGTACCGGCACGAGAAGAACCTGTGCTGGAAACCACTATCGGGGGGCGGGGGATCGTAGGGGAAACTGTCGGGGACGGGGAACCGGTCGGGGAGGACAACGCACGAGAAGACGTGGTTGAAGCTGTGGTAAGCCCCACAGCCTGGCGGACTTTTACCACCGCGCCGCCGCGACTCGCTGTCCAGCCGTGAGGTCTCGCGCGGCCGTGAACAGCAACGACTGTGTGAATGCGAGAGGCGGGAGTCGAACCCGCACGCCTTGCGGCACTGGAACCTAAATCCAGCGCGTCTGCCAGTTTCGCCACTCTCGCGCGACCAAAGGGCCGTTAGTCTACCGCCGATTCGCCTGCCAGCGTCTCGTTGGCCTGACGGTCGATATCAGGCCGCGTTTCAATATCAGGCTCAGGGCCGCCGAGGAACCGCTCGAGGTTGCCCCGTCCAGCGTGATCCCGGGGCGGCCAGGTCGCCAACAGGAGTTCGTGGAGCGTGTCATCGGTCGGAGTTCGGCCGAGCCTCGCAAACCGGATTTCTAGCCATAACACGCCGTTAGACGGCGTATGGGAAGCATTCCACTGCCGGGCGAGGGCCGCAGCGATCGCCGGAGCGAAGATCCGCTGCTCGGGCCGTGGAAGCACCCAGAAGAGCTTGTGCCAGCGGTGGTGCGGCAGGGACGTGAAGCCACCGGTGGGACGCTCCGCCTCGAGCGGCCGGCCACCACGGAGAAGGTCAACGACGCTGCCGTCGGCCAACTCGGCACGCGCATAAGCCCACTGTTCCTGTCGCTGCACGTCACCGAACATGCCCCACTCCTGATGCATGCAAGGAAGGTTGATCAAGGACCTGAGCGGTCGTGGCAGCCGGGTGTGCCGCCAGGGTGTCGCGTCGTGCACGAGGCTCACCAGTGCCAGTGTTCCCGCGGCCAGACAGGCCCATCGCGCCGCGCATGATTCCGGTGCGGACGATGCTCCGGGGCCTTGGCATGCAGGCACTGTGTGGGCTCCGAGCCAGTCCCACGCCTCAGGCGGCACGACGGCCAGCCAGGCCGCCAACCCCACGTATCCGAAGAGCCCCACGGTCATCGTCGCACAGCTGACCAGATGGAAGAGCATGAACAGCACGACGAGACTCGTGCGGACCCGCGGCGTTGGCCATGCGACCAGAAGCACCGGTCCCAGAAGTTCGAGCGTGAGCACCGCCCACGAGACCGGGCGGGCGAGCCAGCCGGTGCCGAGGAGCCATTCGCCCAGCGGCGTGCCGTGGTCGTGGACCGACATGGCAAAGCGAACGGCGTCGCCCGACAGCCAGGCGTCGTTCCACTTGGAGAGCCCTGCCGCCAGATAGACAACGGCGATCTGGAGCACGAGGGCCACCGTCGCGGTGGAGCACTCTTGGCCGCGCCGGCTCCCGCGGCGGGCATCCCACGACCAGGTGGATGCAAGCGGCAGAAACATCCCCCAAAAGAGCAGGCAGGCCAGCCAGGCATCGCCGGCGTTGGTGGCCGGCGCCGTCCGTCGCAGGACGCTCACGACCGCCACCCATGAGGCGATCGTGGCAACCCTGGTGCCGCAGCCCGCCGCCAGCAAGAGGCCCGCTGCGGCCTCCAGGCAGAGCATAACCGGTCCCCACCAGGCGGCATCGACGAGCATGGCCAGCGACCATGCCCAGGGGTCGTCGAGGTATTGCCGGAGCAATGGCAGGGGAAACATCCCGTCCGGGGCCAGCATCAGCGAGATGTCGCGGCTGCGGAGCAGGGCATCGGCGGCCACGAGCAGGCCGATTGCGATGCGAAAAGCGGCCAGGCTGCGTCCATCGAGCGAGAAAGCCCGCCGCAACAGCATCGTGAGCCTCATGTCCTGCGGGGGTGTTTCTTGAACAACTCGCAGGTCGAAACTACAACAACGAGCGTCTAAGGATCGATCCCAACTCTCTGGCTGACCGCCTGTTTCGAGGAGAACCCCGAACGATGCATGTTCCACTGGTGGTGCTGGGTGGCGGTCCGGGTGGCTATGCCGCCGCCTTCCTGGCGGCCGATCTCGGCATGGCGGTGACGCTGGTGGAACGCGACGAGCGGCTGGGCGGCACCTGCCTGCTCCGCGGCTGCATTCCGTCGAAGGCGCTCCTGCACGTCGGCCGCGTGCTGTCGGAAACACGCGAAATGGAGGAATGGGGGGTCCACTTCGAGCGACCCTCGGTGAATGTCGATGCCCTGCGGGCCCGCAAAGACAAGGTGATTTCCATGCTCACCGGCGGACTCGGTCAGTTGGCCCGGCGTCGCAACGTGACCGTCGTGAGGGGCAATGCCCGATTTACCAGTTCCAACACCCTTGAAATTGCCGCTGCGACGTCCGGCGACCCCAGTCAGACGCTCACTTTCGACCACTGCATTCTGGCCAGCGGCTCCCGCCCGGCCCGGATTCCAGCCTTCGACATCGGCAGTCCGCGGGTGATGGATTCGACCGGCGCCCTCGAACTGGCCGACATCCCGGAGTCGCTGCTCGTCGTCGGTGGCGGCTACATCGGCCTGGAGATGGGCACCGTCTATGCCGAACTCGGCACGCGGGTGTCGGTCGTCGAACTCACCGACACGCTTCTGCCCGGGGCCGACCGCGACCTCGTCAAGCCGCTGCAGCAACGGCTCGAGAAGCTGTTTGAAAAGATTCATCTCCGTACGAAAGTCGTGAAGCTGGAGGATGCCGGGCAGTCGGTCCGCGTGCACTTCGAGGGGCCGGAGGGGCCGAGCGTGCGGGAGTTTTCGCGGGTGCTCGTGGCTGTGGGCCGGCGACCGAATTCGGATGGCATCGGGCTGGAGAGCACCGGGGTGAAGGTCAATGCCAAAGGTTTTGTGGAGGTTGACGACCAGCAGCGGACGGCCGATCCGCACATCCTCGCGATCGGCGACGTTTGCGGTGAACCGATGCTGGCCCACCGCGCCAGCCACCAGGGCAAGGTGGCGGTAGAGGGTTTGCACGGCGAGGCGGCGGTATTTGCGCCCCGCGCCATACCGGCGGTGGTATTTACGGATCCCGAGATTGCCTGGGCGGGACTCACCGAGAATGACGTGGCCGCGTCGGGCCGCACGGTCGAGGTCAGCCGCTATCCGTGGGCCGCCAGCGGACGGGCCCATGCCCTCGGGCGGACGGATGGCATGACGAAGGTGCTCGTCGATCCCGAGACCGACACCGTGCTCGGCGTGGGCATCGTGGGATCGGGCGCCGGCGAACTGATCGCGGAGGGGGTGCTCGCCATCGAAATGGGCTGTTCGGCCCGCGATCTGATGGAGTCGATCCATCCGCATCCGACGCTCAGCGAAACGGTGGCCTTCTCCGCCGAAAATTACTTCGGCCTCGCCACCGAGATCTACCGTCCCCGTGCAGAAACGGCCAAGTAGGCGGGGATGGCGAATGGGCTTTACGCCCTTCGGAACCATCGGAATAATGGGAAAAGTTCGCCCACCTTTCCGGAGCACTCCATGGCCAGCCCCGACATCGATCAGACCGGCAGCGACGTAGTTGACCATGCGGGGGGGGCAAACGGACGGTCCGGCAGCGGCGGGAATCTGCCCAAGGGGGGCCATTCTCCGATGTCGATCGGCCAGATGAGCGACAGCACCAGCGGGCAACCCGTGCGTGCCGATGGGGTCGTCGCCGTGGACTCGGATCCGACGGAGACGACCGAATGGCTCGACTCCCTGCGGTATGTCATCAACAGCCGCGGCTCTGACCGGGCCGCCTACCTGCTGCATGCCATCGAGCAGGAGGCCTACCGGCTGGGTGTGCCGATCCCATTCTCCACGACCACGCCCTACATCAACACGATTCCGGCCGACAAACAGCCGCCGTTCCCGGGCAACCGCGAGCTCGAGCGGCGGATCAAGAGCATCATCCGCTGGAATGCGATGGCGATGGTCGTGCGGGCCAATCGCGAAGACAAGAGCATCGGCGGCCATATCTCCACCTTCGCCTCCTCGGCGACGCTCGTGGAAGTGGCGATGAACCATTTCATCCGTGGCCGTGGCGATGACTACTCGGGCGATCAGGTCTACTTCCAGGGGCATGCCTCGCCGGGCATCTACTCCCGGGCGTTCCTCGAAGGCCGGCTGAGCGAGAAGAAGCTGGAGAACTTCCGCCGTGAATTGGCCGAGGGCGGTGGGCTTTCGAGCTACCCCCATCCCTGGCTGATGCCTGAATTCTGGGAGTTTCCCACGGTTTCAATGGGCCTCGGCCCCCTGATGGCCATTTACCAGGCGCGGTTTAACAAGTATCTGCAGGACCGCGGCATCAAGGACACCAGCAAGCAGCACGTCTGGTCCTTCATCGGCGACGGCGAGTGCGACGAGCCCGAGACGCTCGGCGCGATTTCGTTGGCGGCCCGTGAGAAGCTCGACAACCTTGTGTTCGTGATCAACTGCAATCTGCAGCGGCTCGACGGACCGGTGCGTGGCAACGGCAAGATCATCCAGGAACTGGAAGGGGTCTTCCGCGGCGCCGGCTGGAACGTGATCAAGGTGATCTGGGGCGACGAGTGGGATCCGCTGCTCGCGAAGGACGAGAAGGGCAAGCTCGTCAAGCGGATGAACGAGATCGTGGACGGCCAGTATCAGAAGTATGTCGTCATGCCGGGCGGCTATATCCGCGAGCACTTCTTCGGCGGTGATCCGGACCTGGCCGAGATGGTGGCGCACCTCTCCGACGAGAAGCTCAAGAAATTGCGGCGCGGCGGCCACGATCCCGAGAAGGTCTACGCGGCCTACGATGCGGCGATGAAGTGCCACGGCAAGCCGACCGTGGTGATTGCCAAGACGATCAAGGGCTACGGCCTCGGCGAGGTGGGCGAGGGTCGCAACGTGACCCACCAGCAGAAGAAGCTCAACGAGGAGGAACTGCGGGCCTTCCGAACCCGGTTTGGAATTCCGATCTCGGACGACGAGGTTGCCAAGGCGCCCTTCTACCGGCCGCCGGAAGATTCCCCCGAGATGAAGTATCTCCGGGAGCGTCGCGCGGCCCTCGGCGGCCCCGTGCCGACCAGGCCGAAGCAGGCGCCGCTGCTCAAGACACCATCGCTCGCCGAATACGCGAGCTTCATCGAGAAGAGTGCCGGTCGCGAGGTCTCCACGACCACCGGCGTGGTCACGCTGATGGCGTCGCTCTTGAAGGACAAGAACGTCGGCAAGTACATCGTGCCGATCGTGCCCGACGAGTCGCGAACCTTCGGCATGGATCCGCTCTTCAAGCAGTGCGGCATCTATGCCCACAGCGGCCAGCTCTACGAGCCGGTCGACTCGGATCAGCTGCTCTATTACCGCGAGGCCAAGGACGGACAGATCCTCGAGGAGGGCATCACCGAGGCCGGCAGCATTTCGAGCTTCATCGCCGCCGGCACGGCCTACGCCAGTCATGGCGTGCCGATGATTCCGATGTTTATTTACTACTCGATGTTCGGCTTCCAGCGGATCGGCGACCAGATCTGGGCTGCCTGCGACTGCCGCGCCCGCGGCTTTCTGCTCGGCGGCACAGCCGGCCGGACAACGCTTGCCGGTGAGGGGCTGCAGCATCAGGATGGCAACAGTCAGCTGTTTGCCATCGCCTATCCCACTGTGAAGGTCTACGACCCGGCGTTTGTCTACGAAACCACGGTCATCATGCTCGACGGCATGGATCGCATGTATGCCAAGGGTGAGGACTGGATCTACTACATCACGGTCTACAACGAAAACTACGAGATGCCTCCGATGCCGCAGGGCTGTGAGGAAGGCATTCTCAAGGGCATGTACAGGCTCCGCGAGGTACCGGCGGTGGCGCCGGCAGCAGGGCCGCTGCCGCACGTGAACCTGCTCGGCTCGGGCGCCATCCTGCGGGAGGTGATCCGGGCTGCTGACTTGCTCGCCGAGCACTGGGGGGTGGCGAGCACCGTCTGGAGTGTGACCAGTTGGAAGGAACTGCGTCGCGAGGCGCAGGAGTGCCGCCGCTGGAACATGCTCCATCCGGAGGCCACGCCGAAGCGAAGCTATCTCGAAGAGGCCGTGGCCGGCACCGACGGGGTATTCGTGGCGGCCAGCGACCACGTGCGGACGGTGCCCGAACAACTCGATCCCTGGATTCCCGGGGGACTGTTCACGCTCGGCACCGACGGGTTCGGCCGCAGCGACACCCGCGGCCCGCTGCGGCGGCACTTCGAGGTCGATGCCGAGTGCATCGCCATCGGCACGCTGTCGCGGCTGGCAGCCGAGGGAGCCATCGGGGCGCACGTCGTGGCCGAGGCCATCCGTCGCCTGGGCGTGAATCCCGACAAGGTCGATGCCGCATCGGCCTGAGGCGGGCGTTCTGCCGCAGGCACCTGCAGTCCACTGTTCAACTTCATTCCATAACGACCCACACGCGAACCAAGAGCAACGGAGTCCATGGCAACCGAATTCAAGCTGCCCGATCTGGGAGAAAACATCGCGTCTGGCGATGTCGTGACCGTCTTCGTGTCGGAGGGCGATGTGGTGAAGCCGGGGCAGGCGCTCTTGGAGGTCGAGACCGACAAGGCGGTGATCGAAGTGCCGTGTCCGCCGGGCGGCCGCATTGCTCAGGTGCTCGTCAAGAAGGGCGACACGGTCAAGGTGGGACAGACCCTCGTGGTGCTCGATGCTGCAGACGGCGCCGCGGCTCCTGCCAAGGCAGCCCCGCAGGCTCCGGTTCAGGCTCCGGCCCAAGTCCGATCGTCAGCGCCAGCACCCACACCCGTCGCGGCTCCTGCTCCCGTTCAGCCGGCGGCCACTGCGCCGGCGGCCGCGCCGGTCACGCCAATCGCTGTTGCGAGCAGCCAGCGGGCTGCGGTTTCGGAGCCCGAGGAGGCTGCCTCGGCCGCAGTCGATCCAGCTGGCCCCGCCGTACGACGGCTGGCTCGGGAGCTCGGCGTTGATCTCGGGCGAATCCGGGGCAGCGGGCCCTCCGGCCGGATCGTGCGTGAGGACGTGATCACCGCCGTTCGCCAGGCTGGTGGTCAGGGCACTGCCACGCGGACCTCCAAAGGCGACTCCGGCTCGACGGAACGGGATGACTGGGGGCCGGTGCGTCGCGAACAGCTGTCGCGGATGCGGAAGACGATCGCCGCCAACATGGTCCGCAGTGTGTCCACGATTCCGCACCTCACGAACTTCGATGACGCCGACGTGACGGAACTCGAGCATCTCCGCAAGGCGAGCACTCAGGAATACGCGAAGAGCAACGTCAAGCTGACGGCGCTCGGGTTTGTCATCAAGGCGGTGAGCCTGTCGCTGCGGCAGCATCCGACCGTAAACGCCTCCATCGACATGGAGAAGGGCGAACTCGTCTACAAGGACTACGTCAACATCGGCCTGGCCGTGGACACGCCCCGTGGGCTGGTGGTGCCCGTCCTGCGCAACTGCGACACGATGTCGATTCCGCAGATCGCTCAGGCGATTGCCGACACCGCAGAGAAGGCCAAGAACTCGCAATATGGCATCGAGGACCTTCGCGGCGGCACGTTCACGATCAGCAATCTCGGTGCCATCGGCGGGACCTATTCCACGCCGATCATCAATTGGCCCGAGGTGGCGATCCTGCTGGTGGGCCGCTCGCGGAAGATGCCGGTCGTTCGGGACGACCGCATCGAATCCCGGCTGATGATGCCGCTATCGCTCTCCTACGACCACCGGGTCATCGACGGTGCTGCCGCCGCCCGATTCCTCAAGGAGATCATCGGGTATCTGGAGAGTCCGGGACGGCTGCTGCTGGCCATGTGAGTGCTGGCGATCTGAACGTTACGACCGCCTCTGCTTTCTGACTTCGATGTGAATCCCACACCAACGATTTGAACGCCACGACCTGCAGGGCCACCAGTGAGCACGACTGACAGTATCGATGCGGCGGGTACCGCCAATCTCGCCTTTCTCGAGGAGCTCTTCGAGCAGTATCAAAACGACCCGGCCAGCGTGGATCCCGAATGGCGGATCTACTTCGATGCGATGGGAACGGGAGCTGTGGCCCCGACGCCGGCAGCGGGGGCCAACGGGGCGGTCAAGCCGTCTGCAACTGCCGGTGTGAATGGTGCGGCCCATACGTCGGCGGTGACACTGCCGGTGGCGAAGCTCGTGGCGCCCGACGGCATCGCCACGGGGCATGCCGTGGCGATCGCCAACGGCGACGTACGATTGCCCAACGCGCCGGCCGGCGAGGCGATGCCGCTGCCGCTGCCCGTGGCGACGGGCACCGCCGGCGAAGAGCGGGTGGCCTTTCTACAAGACCGCGTTGATCAGCTCGTTCGGGCCTATCGCGTGCGCGGCCACCTGATGGCCGAGATAGATCCGCTCGGCCGGCCGCGGCCGGGGCTGCCAGAGCTCGATCCGCAGTTCTACCACCTCACCGAAGCCGATATGGATCGGTCGTTTTCGACCGACACGATCGAGGGTCCGCAGTCGATGTCGCTGCGGCAGATCATCAAGCGGCTTCGCAACACCTACTGCCGGTCGATCGGTGTGCAGTTTATGCACATGGACGACCTGCGGGTTCGGCAATGGCTGCAGGTGCGGATGGAGGGGTGTGAAAACCGTATCCAAATCGACCGCAAGCAGCAGCTGCGTATCTACCGTCAGATGACGACCGCGGCCGTCTTCGAGGAGTTTATCCAGAAGCGGTTTCTCGGGGCCAAGAGCTTCTCGCTGGAGGGATCGGAGAGCCTGATCCCGCTGGTCGAGATGTCGATCGAACGGGCAGCGTCGCAGGATATCGGCGACATCGTGCTGGCGATGGCGCATCGCGGCCGGCTCAACGTGCTGGCGAACATCATGGGCAAGAGCCCGCAGCGGATCTTCCGCGAGTTCGCCGACATGGACCCCGAACTGCACGTTGGCCGCGGCGACGTGAAGTATCACCTCGGCCACTCCACCGACTACGGCGCCGCAAATGGCCGCAGCGTGCACCTCACGCTCTGCTTCAATCCGAGCCATCTGGAGTTCGTCAATCCGGTGGCGATCGGCCGCATGCGGGCTCGGCAGGATCGGTCCGCGGACCAGGCCCGCCAGAACGGCATGGTGATCCTGATCCACGGCGACGCGGCCTTCGCGGGCGAGGGAATCATTCAGGAGACGCTGAACCTGAGCGAACTGGAGGCCTATCGCACCGGCGGCACGCTCCACGTGGTGGTCAACAATCAGATCGGCTTCACCACCAGCCCGCGGGAGTCGCGGTCGTGCATGTATGCCACCGACGTGGCGAAGATGCTGCAGATTCCGATCTTCCATGTGAATGGCGAGGATCCGGAGGCCGTGGCGCAGGTGGTGAACCTCGCCATGGATTTCCGTCGCGAGTTCCAGCGCGACGTCGTCATCGATATGTACTGCTTCCGTCGCCGTGGCCACAACGAGGCCGACGAACCGGCGTTCACGCAACCGGCGCTCTATCGCGTCATCGAGCGGCGGCCCAGCGTCCACGAGAGCTATCTGGAAAAGCTGCTCAAACTCGGCGAGATCACCCGTGAGGAGGCGATGCAGATCGCCGACGAGCACCGGGCCCGGCTCGACGCGGAACTGTCGGTCGCCAAGAGCGACGACTATGTGCATCGCAGCGACGTAGGGGGCGTCTGGGCCTTCTATGTCGGCGGTCGGGAGCGGGAAGCGGCCGACGTCGATACGGGCGTCCGCCGCGAGGTCCTCGAGCACCTGCTCGACCGACTGGTGGCGCTGCCTGAGGGATTCCAGCCGCATGCCAAGATCCAGAAGTTCATCGAGGGCCGTCAGCAGATGGCGCGGGGTGGGCAACCGCTCGACTGGTCTGCGGCCGAGGCACTGGCGCTGGCGACCCTCGCCACCCAAGGCCTGCGGGTTCGCATCTCGGGGCAGGACAGCCAGCGTGGCACGTTCAGCCACCGGCATGCCGTGATTCACGACGCGGTCACCGACGACACCTACTGCACGCTCGAGCATCTGTCGCCCGACCAGGCGCCGGTCGAGATCTACAACAGCCCGCTCTCGGAAATGGGCGTGCTCGGGTTCGAGTATGGCTACAGCCTCGACTGTCCCGATGGCCTCGTGATCTGGGAGGCGCAGTTCGGCGACTTCGTGAATGTCGCGCAGGTGGTGATCGACCAGTTCATCGTGAGCGCCGAGGACAAGTGGAATCGACTCTCCGGGATTGTGATGCTCCTGCCGCACGGCTTCGAGGGGCAGGGCCCCGAGCATTCCAGTGCCCGTCTGGAGCGGTTTCTGTCGCTGGCGGCCAAGGACAACATCCAGGTGGTTCAGCCCACGACTCCCGCGCAGATGTTCCACTGCCTCAGGAGGCAGGTGCTGCGAGTGTGGCGGAAGCCGCTGATCGTGATGACGCCAAAGAGCCTGCTGCGCAATCCGGCCTGCGTGTCGAACATGGACGAACTTGTGCAGGGCACGTTCCAGCGGGTGATTCCCGATACGTCGGCCGTGCCGGGGCGGGATATTCGCCGCATCCTCCTTTGTTCGGGAAAGGTCGCCTACGAGTTGGAGAAACGGCGGCAGGAACTGGGGCGGCACGACGTGGCCATTCTGCGGGTGGAACAACTCTATCCGCTGCCGAAGCGGGCGCTCGAGGCGGCGTTGGCCGACTACGCACCGGGCACACCCGCGGTCTGGGTGCAGGAAGAGCCCGAAAACATGGGCGCCTGGCGTTTCTTCCGGATTCACTTCGGCGAGAAGTTGCTCGACCGCTTTCCGTTTTCGGGTGTCTGCCGGCAGAGTGCCGCCAGTCCTGCCACCGGCTCGAAGAAGAGCCACGATCTCGAGCAGAATGAACTGCTCACCGCGGCCTTCCACAGCTAGTTCCTTCCTTTCCACCTCCTGCAACGCAACGGTCTCCCATGCCACTCGAATTGAAAGTCCCCGAAGTCGGTGAATCGATCACCGAGGTCATGATCGGCACCTGGAAGAAGCGGGAGGGGGACACCGTCTCGATGGACGAGTCGATCGTCGAAATCGAAAGCGACAAGGCCACGGTGGAACTGCCGGCCCCGCGGGCGGGAACGATTACACAGGTGCTCAAAGGCAGCGGCGAGAAGGCGAAGGTGGGTGAGGTGATCGGCTACCTGGAGCCGGCGGGGGCAGGTGTCGGCGCTGCAGCAACGGCGTCGCCCGCGCAGCCGGTCGTTGACGTAAAGCGAACCGATGGGCGGACCGACATCGGCTCCGTGCAGCCGCCTCGCGTGATGCCGGCGGCGGCCCGCGTGCTCGGTGAGGCGGGTGTGCCC
Source organism: Candidatus Kuenenia stuttgartensis (assembly GCA_945877135.1). Lineage (GTDB taxonomy): Bacteria > Planctomycetota > Planctomycetia > Pirellulales > UBA1268 > CAMCQY01. The sequence continues at coordinate 5,359 of CAMCQY010000063.1, read as the reverse complement.
GCCTCTGCGGCGACAGGAACGGGCCCTGGCGGCCGCGTCACCAAGTCGGATGCGGTGGCTGCTGCGGCGAAGCCGGCAGCGCCGGCTCCCGTTGCCCGTCCGACGGCCGTCGTACCGGCCAAGTCGGTGGGCGGCCTGGCCGCAGGTGGCAGTCGCGAGGAACGCTATGTCCTCATCAGCCCGATCCGGCAGCGGATCGCCGAACGGCTTGTCGAGGCCCAACAGCAGGCGGCCCTACTGACGACGTTCAACGAGGTGGACATGTCGGCCGTGATGGCACTGCGGTCAAAGTTCAAGGATGTGTTCCAGGAACGGCATGGCGTGAAGCTCGGCTTCATGTCGTTCTTCGTGCGCGCGGCAGTGGAGGCTCTCAAGGCTGTTCCGCAGGTGAACGCCGAGTATCGGCAGCCGCATATCGTCTACCGCGACTACTGCGACATCGGCATCGCAGTCGGCGGCGGCAAGGGGCTCGTCGTGCCGGTGCTTCGCAATGCGGAGACCATGTCGTTTGCGGGCATCGAACTGGCGATCAATGATTTCGCCCGCCGCGCCGCCGACAACAAGCTCAAGCTGGACGAACTTCAGGGAGGCACGTTCACGATCTCAAACGGCGGTGTCTATGGCTCGATGATGAGCACGCCGATCATTAATCCGCCCCAGAGTGGCATCCTCGGGCTGCACGCCATCCAGGATCGTCCCATGGCGGTGAACGGCCAGGTGGTGATCCGGCCGATGATGTATCTGGCCCTCACCTACGATCACCGGCTGGTTGACGGCCGTGAGGCAGTGACCTTCCTGAAGCGAATCAAGGACACCATCGAGGATCCGAGCCGTCTGATGCTCGAAGTCTGATAGAAGCGGAAAGCAAAAAGTGGCACATGGCACAGCATGATCTGGTGGTGATTGGTGGCGGTCCCGGTGGTTATGTCGCGGCGATCAGGGCCGCGCAACTGGGGATGACGGCCGCCGTTATCGAGAAAGAAGAAAAGCTTGGGGGCACGTGCCTGCGGGTCGGCTGCATTCCCTCGAAGGCGCTTCTCGAATCGAGCCACAAGTTTGAAGAGGCCGGGCACGAACTGGCGGTGCACGGTGTGAAGGTGGCTGGCGTATCGCTCGATCTGCCGGCCCTCATGAAGCGAAAAGACGACGTCGTCGCGACGCTCTCCAAGGGGATCGAGGCGTTGCTCGCGAAGAATAAGGTCACCCGCCACAAGGGCACCGGGCGGCTGGCTGGGCCGGGCAAGGTGGAGGTGACGGCCGCCGACGGCTCCAAGACAATCCTCGAGGCTGGCAAGATCATCGTGGCCGTGGGGAGCAAGAGTGTCGTGCTCCCTGGCGTCGAGGTCGATGGCCGCCTGGTGGGCACGAGCACGGAGGCGTTGGCCTTCGATAGTGTGCCCGAGCATCTGGTCGTCATCGGTGGCGGCTACATCGGCCTGGAGCTCGGCAGCGTCTGGCGGCGGCTCGGCTCGAAGGTGACGGTGCTCGAATATGCCGATCGGATCATGATGGGCATCGATGCGGAGATCGCGGCGGAGGCGCTGACGCTGTTCCGCAAGCAGGGGCTCGATATCCGTCTGGGCGTGAAGGTGAAGAGCGCGAAGGCCGTCAACGGGCGGTGCGTCGTGGAGTGCGAGGGGCAGCCGCCGATCGACTGTGATCGCGTGCTCGCGGCGACCGGCCGCTTTCCGGCCACGGCTGACCTGGGTCTCGAGACGGTCGGCATCACGACCGACAAGCGGGGCTGGATTCAGGTCGATGAGCACTTCCACACGTCAGCCAACGGCGTGTATGCCATCGGCGATTGCATTCCCGGCCCGATGCTCGCGCACAAGGCCGAAGAGGATGGCGTGGCCTGTGTTGAGGGGATGAAGACGGGGTATTCGCACGTTGACTACGACCTCGTGCCAGCCGTCGTCTTCACGCATCCGGAGATTGCGGCCGTGGGAAAGACGGAGGAACAACTGGTGGCCGCGGGCACCGCCTTCAAGAAGGGCGTGTTTCCGTTCCGTGCCAACGGCCGGGCCCGCACGATCAACGAGACGACGGGGAAGGTGAAGGTGCTGGCCGACGCGGCGACCGACCGCGTGCTGGGCGTGCACATCATCGGACCTGCCGCCGGCGACCTGATCGGTGAGGCGGCCGCGGCGATGAACTTTGGTGCGACGGCCGAGGACATCGGCCGGGTCTGCCATGCCCATCCGACGCTCCCTGAGGCGCTCAAGGAAGCGGCGCTGGCCGTCAGCGGCGGGGCGATCCACGCCTAGTCGGCGGGCGGGCGTCAGCCAGCCACGTGCAGCATCCAGATGGCGAGCAGGCCGCGGGCCGACCAGAGGACGGTCCGCAGCCAGTTGGTGTTCACGAGGGCCGCGACCGTCGCGGGCGCATGTCCGTCGTGTTTGAGGCGGCCATGCAGTGGCATCTGCACCAGCAGCGTGGAGAGCCAGAGGATCGCCACCATGGCGAGGCCAACCAGAGCCATCGGCCGGCCGATCGCTGGCGGAGGGTTGATCGCGATCAACGTGGCGGTGGCCGCCTCGATGAGCATGGGTGGAATGACCACCGGTGCCGTGCGCCGCTGGTTTTCATCAGGGTAATCGGGGCTGTGAGTCGTGTCGGTGTGGGCAAAGAGCGGATAGTGCACCACCTGCACGAACCAGATCAGCCCGCACATTGCCGAGGAAGCGAGCGCCTGAGCGGCAAGGATGGTCTCGGTCGTCGTCACGCGTGTGCCACTTCGCTCAGGTGCTTGAGCGGCGTGCGTCGACCGCCGCGGTTTGATGGGCCTTCCAGGCGTGGTAAAGCATCAGGCCGAACGGCACCCACCAGATCAGGTCGTTGGTCGGCAGGGTCCAGCCGAAGGCGAGGGGAACCTCGCCCTTCGCGACGCCCATGGCGTAGCCGAGCGGCCCGAAGATTTTGCCCAGGAATCCGACGAGCACGATCGGCCAGTGGGTGATCGGATCCCGGGATGCGGCCAGATAGCCGATGCCGTAGACGCCCACGATCATACCGACGCACTGCCAGATAAACGGATAGTTCGGCCGGTCCATGCCGGTGAGGTCGAAGAGCCAGCCCGGATAGAGCACGGTCAGTGCCCCCCAGAGCAGATTGTAAATGCCGGCGGCGACGAGCCAGCCGGCCATCCAGCGGGGCGTCGTGTCTGGTCGTGATGGATTCATGCTGGTGATGGTAGCCGCTGCGTGGGTGTTCGGGGAGGTGAACCATTCTGTCGCGACTGCCGTAGGCAAGAAGACTTTATTTTATTTTGATGAAGTTCCAACAAATGTGTCTGCCGATGTTGCCTGTGGAGCGGCGAGGCAGGCGGTGGCCCGGGTTCGTCATCACTCCGCACCTCTCTGGAGAACACCCTGAGCATGGCAAAAGAACAAAAATACGTGTCGCAAGCCGCGGTTGTGGCCGTTCGGGATGGCAGGATCTGCCTCATCACGTCGAGCAGCGGAAAACGCTGGCTCGTGCCGAAGGGCAACCTTCAAAAGGGTCGAGACCTGCGGGAAACGGCCGCCCAAGAGGCGTGGGAGGAGGCCGGGCTCGTGGGCTGCGTCAGAACGCGGCCACTTGGCAGCTACCAGTTCATCAAACTCGGCTGCCTGCATGAGGTGGTGGTGTTTCGCATGCGGGTCAGAGACGCAAAACGCGATTGGCCGGAGCGTCGGCAGCGGCAGCGTCGCTGGATGCGGCCCCAGAAGGCCGCCGAGTGGATCGCCCACGAGGCGCTGAGGGAGATCGTGCTCGGTGAGGTGCGTCGCCGCACCTCGGCTGCCTGAGGCGGCTTCTGCGGTGCCGAGCGGTCTGATTGATCCACACGGGAATCGAGTATGTCGAAGCGGCTCAGTGACCTGAACGAAATGACGCCCGTCGAGGACGCGGCGCGGCGGGTGCTCGCCCTGCGGTTGGAGGCGGTGCGCGACCGGATCGCCGATGCGATGTCGCACGGCGAAGATCGTCGCCAGCACGTCCATGCCCTGCGGGTTGCGAGCCGCCGCGCTGCGGCGGCGGTCGAGGTGTTCGAGCACTGCCTTCCGAAGAAGGTGTTCAAGGAGGTCCGCCAACAGCTGCGACTGATCCGTCGGGCCGTAGGCATGGCGCGGGACTGGGATGTGGTGCTCGCCCAGCTTTCCAAGGGACTCAAACACGCCGAACCGGTCGATCAGCCCGCCTACGACATGCTCACCGGCTACGCGTTGTCACATCGGGTGCCGGCGCAGCGGCGGCTGGAGCAGGCCTGCCCCGACTATCCCTTTGGCTTCGATCGGCTGATGGCGAGAACGCTGGCGTCGGTCCGCTGCCGGCATCCCGAACAGACGACGTTCGGCGGGTATGTGCGGCCCATGCTTGCCGAGATGGTGGATGGCTTCAACACGATCTGTGATCGCGACAATGGAGACTGGGGCCAACTGCACGAGGTTCGCATTGCAGGAAAGCGGCTGCGGTATTCGCTGGAACTGGTCCGCGACTGCGTTGGCGAATCCCTTGACACGACGCTGTCGCCAGCCTTGGTGAATCTTCAGGAGACGCTCGGCACGGTGAACGACAGCTTCAATGCCGCCTGCCTGCTCCGGGAGATTCTCGGCGGACTCGAGCACTGCCAGGGGGCGGCTGGGGACCGTTATCGAGGCCTCGTCGAGCGGCAATTGCAGGAGAATGAGACGCTGATGCGGAGCGGTCGGGAGGAATACCGACGTTGGCTGCAGCAGTGGCGATCGTCGGCTGTGCAGCATGCGTTGATTGCACTGCATCCCGACACGTCATCCTGGGCGACGGTGACGTTGGGCCGGACAGCCTGAGGCGGGCATCCAAGGCCGCCAATCACGAAGTACGCCCGGCTGGACTCGAACCAGCGGGCTGGCTTTCCGGCGTCGCGATCCCTCCGGGCCTCGCACCGCCACTGGATCCCCGATTCAATACGCCCGGCTGGACTCGAACCAGCGGGCTGCCTTTCCGGCGTCGCGATCCCTCCGGGCCTCGCACCGCCACTCCATCCCCGATTCAATACGCCCGGCTGGACTCGAACCAGCGACCCTGGGATTAGAAATCCCATGCTCTATCCACCTGAGCTACGGGCGCGTGCAGTGATTTTATAGATCTTTTCGGGAAAAGGGGACGCAGTGGACGCAGTTCTTTTCGACCACGGTCATCTTCACGGCTCCATGAGGAAGTCCACGAGGTGAGCGTGGCGGATCCCGCCTGGATGCTCCACGGGCACTGGGTCGAGGCTGAGAACGAGTTTCGGGTGATTGTCCGAAACCTCCTCGAGAACCCGGAACTCACGCTCCCGCGTTTCTGCCGTCGGCATCAGGTAGGCAACCTGCACGTAGAGGCGTTCCTTTCCGCGGTC
>CAMCQY010000062.1 GCA_945877135.1 Candidatus Kuenenia stuttgartensis | reverse complement strand
TCCATCAGCCGCCACGAACAGTTGCTTCGGGTCTTTCACCTGATCGACATCCTGTTCGGCGCCCGCCATCCGCTCACGATCGCGGAACTCAAGGACCGTCTCCGCGACCGCGGCGTGATCGACGAGATGTCTGACAAAAACGTCCGCCGCGACATCGAGTTTCTGGAGAAGTTCGGCTACGCCGTCATGCAGACCAAGAAACGCACCGACCGCGGCACCACGTGCCACGCCTGGTCGATCGAGCCGGGCAAGGGGGCGGCGGAACTGAAAACCCCGGCCATCTCGCTGCCGGAACTGCTCTCGTTGGCAGTGGCCCGCGACTTCCTCACGCCGCTGGCCGGCACGTTCTATTGGCGTGGCATCAGCCAATTGATCGCGAAGCTCGAGCAGATAGCGACGCCTCAGCTTCTGAAGTATGTCGAGGCTCATCGAGAGGGCCTGCTCATCCATCCAAAGCCCGCGGAGGCCAAGTATCGGACCCGCATGCTCAACGCGATCAACCGCGCGATCCGCAAGACGGTCGAGCTGGAGATCCGCTACACGAGCCTCGCCGACGCGAAGCCGAAGAAATACACGATCCGGCCCGAGTCGCTCGTGCTCTACGACGGCAGCGTTTACATCGCGGGATATCGCGTGGCACCGGCGCCCGTGAAGCCAGCCCGCGCCGCGACGCAGTCGAAGGCCGCCTCGAAGCAGGCCCACGAAGCTCAGGGCCGCGTCACTGCGGAGTCCGACAACACGATCCGGTTCTTCAAGCTCGATCGCGTGGCCGAGGCAAAGCCCACGTCACGGACCTTCACGCCATCAGCCGAGTCGGTCGAGTCGCTCCTCGCCGACAGCATCACGATTTTCCGCTCGGCCGATCCGCCGCGACGGTATCGGATCCGCGTGCAGGCCGCCCGCGCCCGCTGGGCCTGCGAGAAGCCGTTTCATCCGGGGCAGAAGGTCAGCCCGCAGGCCGATGGTAGCGTGATCCTCGACATCGAACGAGCCTGGGACGACGAGATGGTTCCGCAGCTGCTGGGCCTGGCCGATATGGTCGAGGTGCTCGAGCCGGAAGACATTCGTGACAGGCTGCTCGAGACCGCGCAGCGGATCGCCGGAATGTATATGTGTCACCATATTCGCGAATTCGAGGCCCTGCGTGTCGGCAGCTGATCCCTCTTCCGTGCCATCTCATCCTGCCGCTCCGCGGCTGCCGCGTCGGCAGTTTGCAGCCGGCGGCCTTGCCGCTGCGACGCTCTCGTTGGCTGGACGCAGCGCGGGGGCCAAGGGCAACGCTGCCGTGGCCGAGGCTGAGCCGTCAGCGGAGGCGAAGCGTGGCGATGCACCGCGTGCCACAGGTCCGCTCGCCGACTATGCCCATGCCGCCGATCCCGCCACCCGGTTCGAGCCCGTCGCGCACGGAGAACTTCTCGGCGGCACATGGCGGACATTCCGGCTGGTGAGCCAGCGGTGGCGCGGCCTGGACTGGACGCACGAGCTTTCGCTTTATGTGCCCGCGGCCGGCGTCGCGGCCCGCGGCACCGGCGGCGGGCCCATGCTGCTCTGGATCGACGGTGGCTCCTCCCAGAAGCTGCCCACGGCAGATGCCGGCCCGTCCGACGCTGTGAAGTCGGCCGCGAAGGCGGCCGATGCGGCTGGACTGCCGGTCGCGGTGATCAGACAGGTGCCCTACCAGCCGATGTTTGGCGGGCTCATGGAAGATGGTCTGATCGCCCATTCGTTCGTGGAGTATGTGAAGACCGGCGACCCGACGTGGCCGCTGCTCCTGCCGATGGTGAAGGCCGCCGTCGCGGCGATGGACGCAGCTGCCGAGATCGCCCGCACCGAATGGAAGCTCGACGTCGATGGCTTTGTCGTCACCGGTGCCAGCAAACGGGGCTGGACGAGCTGGCTGACCACGGCGATCGATCCTCGTGTCGTGGGCGTCGTGCCGCAGGTGATCGACATGCTGTCGATGGACCGCCACCTGCGGCTGCAGGTGCAGAGCTTCGGTGGGCTGTCGGACAAACTCACCGATTACACGTCGCGGGGGATCGAGAAACTTCTCGGCACTCCCCGTGGCCGCGAGCTGATCGGCATCGTCGATCCATTCAGCTACCGCGACCGACTGACGGCGCCGAAGCTGATCTCGCTCGGCACGAACGATCCCTACTGGCCCCTTGAATCGCTCGACCTCTACCGTGGCGACCTGCCTGACCCATGCTGGGTGTCGTATTGTCCGAATGCGGGCCACGGCATTCCTATGCAGCGATGGGCCGGGCTGGTGATCGCCATGGGGAAACACGTGTCGGGAGAAGTGCTGCTGCCCGAAGTCCGGTGGCGGTTTGCTCCAAGTGGTGACGGCGTTGCCTGCGTGCTGCATGCAGCCGCGCAGCCCGAACGGGTGGTACTCTGGAAGGCGGAGTCGGCCACGCGGGATTTTCGCCAGGCGAAGTGGCTGCCGACGGCCGTGGCCGGGAACGGCCCGGAGTGGGAGGTGCCTCTGGGCGCGGGAATGGCCGAGGGCGGAGGTCGCTGGAAGGCCGCGGTCGTCGAGGTGCACTATCCCCGCACGCCGGTCTCGCTCGTCCTCACCACGAGCGTGCATGTACAGGAGCGGAAAGGCTGATCGACCCGGCTGCCGGGTCGTGCAAGACAGGAGTGTCGGTACCCATGCGGTGGTTCTGGATCGATCGATTCACTGAGTTCGTCCGGCACCGTCGCGCGCGGGCCGTGAAAGCCGTGACACTGGCCGAGGAGCACCTGCACGACCACTTCCCCGGCGCGGCGATGATGCCGGCGACGCTCGTGCTCGAGGGGATGGCGCAGACGGCGGGGCTGCTCGTTGCCGATTCACTCGAATACCGTCGTCAGGTCGTGTTGGCGAAGGTGGGGGGCATGCGGCTGGCCTTCGAGGCGGTTCCAGGCGACACGATCGAATATCTCGCCGAGATCGTCGAACTCTCCGAGATGGGCTCCGTGGTGAAGGTGACGAGCCGGATCGGCGACCGCGAGCATGGCGAAGCGGAACTGTATTACGGCCACCTGGAGGCCGGCACAACGGTGCCACGGCTGTTCAAGAACGACGAGATGATGCGGTGGCTCGACTCGCTGCAGATCTTCGACGTGGCCGTCAACGAGGACGGCTCGCCTGTCACGCGTGGCTCCGGGCCACCGTAGCCACTGCCTCTTCGATCGCGGCTAGTGGCACGTCGATCCAGTCGGGGCGATTGTTCAGTTCGTAGGCGAGTTCATAGATCGCCTTGTCGAGCTTGAACGCGGCCAACAGGGCGTCGGCAGTTTCGCGATCGGCCGGCCACCAGAGTTGACCGGCAGCCACTTCGCGGTAGGCGGCGAGGTAACAGGCTTCCAGCCGCTCGAGGTCTGCCGAGGCATAGGGCCTGCCCGTGAGCTTCGCCACGTGCCGCAGCAGGTAGTCGAACGAACGGCACATGCCGGCGACGTCCTTGGCAGCGGCGATCTTGCCGCGACGCTCGGTGAGCGGCCGCCCGGGTTCTCCCTCAAAGTCGATCACGAGCACGCTCCCCTGATCCGCCCCGAGCGACTGGCTGTCGTGCTCCGGTACGAGCAGTTGGCCCAGATGGTAGTCGCCATGCACGCGAATCGAGGTCGTGGCGGGGACGAGGCTTGGGAGACGTTCAAAGCGGCTTACGAGCGTTGACCGCGCAAGCAGCACGGCGGCGAGTCGGCGGGAGAGCGACGGCTCCAGATGGGGCCGTCGCGACTCGATCAAGGAAAACACCTGCTCCGCGTGGGCGACCATCCCCATTGCGGTCACCTGCCCGCTCGCTGGCGTCATCGCCTCAGGTGCGAAGGCCGGGATGTCGGGCCGTGCGGCCAGTGCCTGATGCATCTGCCCCGTGGCCCGGCCGATGGCCGCCACGATCTCGAGAACCTCGTCGCCGCGTGGGCCAGACAGCCTGTCTTCCGCTGTCTGGGAGTCGGTGAGCAGTCCCACGAGTCTGTCCCAGCCGGTCGTGTATCCCCGAGCAAACTCGTGCACCGTGGCGAGCGCCGTCGAGGCAGCCGCGAAAGGGCTGTCTGCGGGCAGGTATTCCAGCCAGCCGCAGAGCCGAGGCGTGCCCGACCATGGCGATGCCGCGGCAAAGAAGTCGCCGAGTTCCACCTCCGGCTGGATGCCGGTCCGGCAGCGGCGAATCAGTTTGACGATCCAGGCGGTCGAACCGGACCGCACCACGAAAGACGTATTGGAGGCATCGCCGCCGATCGGCAGCACGGTCAGGGAGTCGGTCGGTGCGACAGCCCCTGCGCTTCCTGCTCGACCTCCGATGGAGTGGCCGACGAGCGATCCGTCGCGTCCTGCCAGAGAGCCGCCGGTGAGCACCATCTCGACCAGCCACCGCGCCGCCGCGGGCGTGGCCGTGGCGTCGTCTCCAGTGGCGTCGATCAGCCCGACATACCGTGGAGAGGCATCCGATCCGGCCAGACACACGTCGGCCAGTATGAGTTCGACCGGGCTATCGGCAGCCAGTGTGAACCGCTCATGAACGGTGGTTCGCTCGATCGTCGCCGCCTTGTCGGCAAACCACCGCGCGGCCGGCAGCCACTGCGCCAGGCGGGACGCGATCGTGGCGTCATCGAGCGTCATGCCGCTGGTGTCTCGGGCGTGGGTTTGGTGAGGGTGGGGGCCGCCGGCTCCAGCCGGAACACCCGCACCGGCTCTTCGGGAGTGCACGTGATCCGGATGGCGTCGAAAAGCCACGTCTGCTCAGACTCGTCGAGCAGGTCGTGCGCCGTGAGCCTTTCGGTCGCCTCGAGGCCGAGCGGTCGGCAGTCGAGCGTCAGCCTGGCCTGCCGCGTCTCGTTCGGCTCCATGTTCACCACCACGAGCACGCGGTTGCCGCTCAGGGGGTCGTATCGGCACCAGGCCACGAGATGTGGATCATCGATTGTCTGGATGAGCGGCGGCCGCACGCGGGCCAGGCTCGGCTCCGTGCGGCGGATCTCGTTCAGGCAGCGGATGAAGGGGGTCAGGCTGTCGGGGCTCTCGAGGTTCCACCGTTTGATCTCGTATTTCTCAGAGTCGAGATACTCCTCGCTGCCCGGCTCCCGGGGCGTGGCCTCGAGCAGTTCCATCGCCGGCCCGTAGATGCCCCAGTTGCCGACAGAGAGTGCGGCCAGCGCCAGCCGCACCAGAAACATCGGCCGGCCTCCCTGCTGGAGCGTCTCGTGGAGGATGTCGGGCGTGTTGGGCCAGAAGTTTGGCCGGAAGAAATCGGCGAGCGGCGGCGTCGTCACCTCCGCGATATAGTCGGCCATCTCCCGCTTCTCTGTCCGCCAGGTGAAGTAGGTGTACGACTGCGTGAAGCCGAGCTTGGCGAGCCGATACATCGTCTTCGGTCGCGTGAAGGCCTCCGCGAGAAAGAGCACGTCGGGGTGCGTGCGATGGATGTCGGCGATCAGCCATTCCCAGAAGGCGAAGGGCTTCGTGTGTGGGTTGTCAACGCGGAAGATCCGCACTCCCTTGTCCACCCAAAACCGCACCACGCCGCCGAGCGCCTCCCAGAGCTGACGCCACTGCTCGCACTGGAAGTCGAAAGGGACGATGTCCTGGTATTTCTTGGGCGGATTCTCGGCATATTGGATCGTGCCATCGGCCCGGTGGCGAAACCACTCGGGGTGCTCTCGCACCCACGGATGGTCGGGCGAACACTGCACAGCGAAGTCGAGTGCCAACTCGATGCCGAGACTCTCGGACCGCTGTCTGAGCCGCTCGAAATCGTCGTACGTGCCGAGCTGCGGATGGATCGCGGTGTGGCCACCGTCGGCGCCGCCGACGCCCCAGGGGCTGCCGACATCGTCGGGCCCGGCGTCGAGGCTGTTGTTGCGTCCCTTGCGAAAAGCCGTGCCGATCGGATGGATCGGCGTGAGATAGAGCACGTCAAACCCCATCCAGCGGATGTAGTCGAGCTTCTCGGCAAGATCGGAAAACGTGCCATGCTCGCCCGCCACGCGGCCCCACGACCGCGGAAACACCTCATACCAGCTGCTCAATCGGGCTCTGGCGCGATCGACCCAGATCGGCCTCGGCGTGTCGAGCCGGGTCTCGTCGCGGCGGTCTGAGTAAAGCGCCATCAGTTCCCGCAGGCGGTCGCCGTGGACGACCTCTCTCCAAGCCGGCGAGCGGATGGTGAACGCGAACTGCTCGATCTCCGCGGCGATCGCCGCGGGGGCGGCATGGGCTGCAGCGGCCACGATCTGGCTGCCGGCAATGAGATCGACCTGCAGGTCGTCGCCCGCCTGCTCGCGGCGGCGCAGATCGCGGAGCCAGGTTGCGAATGAATCGATGCGAGCCGTGACAAAAAAATGCCAGAGGCCGATCCTGTCAGCGATGAACGATGCCTTCCACAGGTCGTTGCCCTCGCACGCCAGCGGGGTGACAGCCCACTGGCCCGTCTCGCCGTGCCGCACGTGCAGGCGACAGTCGAGCTCCTCGTGGCCGTCGCAGATGATGTCGGCCTCGACCACCACCTCGTCGCCGCGAACCCGTTTCACGGCAAAGCGTCCCCCATCCACTTCAGGGCCCACGCGATCGATCGCCACCCGGCGTCGGAGTTGATTGGGGAGTTCCATGGATCCTTTCCGGCACAGGTGCTCTCAAGGGTCGCTCTGCAGCGAAAGTGTAGGAATCAGGACGGAAAAACGCGACACCACCGACTCTCTTCTGCGTGCCGGTCGGCCGGGCTGCCTATACTGCCCGGGAGGAGTGCACGTGAGCCGTTGGTTCATCGGGAAGTGAACGGCAACGGTGCCGATTCATCAACTCAAGGCGGGATGGGAGACGCGGATGCCGCAACGATTGATTCTCGTTCCCACCGAGATGGAGCGGAGAAGCCTCGCGTCGATTCTGGCCCCAGTCTTGGAGCAGGGCTGCCGCGTGGCATTGTGCGGATTTGGCCCGGTTGCCGCCGCCGCACGAACGGCACAACTCCTCGCGGACCACGCTCCCGAACGGGTGCTGCTCGTCGGTATCGCCGGCAGCCTCGATGACCGGCTCGCGGTCGGTGCCGCGTATCGGTTTGACCGGATTGCCTGCTACGGCATTGGGGCCGGCAGCGGTGGCGAGTTCGTGTCGGCGGAAACACTCGGCTGGCATCAGTGGCCCGGCGACCAGGGCGACGCACCGATCGGCGACCTCATTGCCTGCGGTCCAGCCGGCGGGACTGGCGGCAGTCGGGCCGACCTCCTGCTGACCGTCTGCGCGGCGGCGGCGTCTGCCGAGGATGTGCGGCTCCGCAAGCAGGCCTGTCCCGCCGCGATGGCGGAAGACATGGAGGGGTTTGCGGTGGCGTTTGCCTGCCGGCTGCGAGGGGTTCCCGTGGACGTCGTCCGCGGCATCTCCAACGTGGCCGGCGACCGCGACAAGTCCCGCTGGCAGGTGGCGGCCGCGGTCGAGTCGGCGGGCCGGCTCGCCCTGCAGATCATGGCGGAGGCCCCGTGAGCAGGACCATCCGACTGGGCATCTCGACATGCCCCAACGACACCTTCGCCTTCCACGGTCTGCTGACGCGGGCGGTGGACTGGCGGGGCCTCCGCTTCGAGGTGGATCTGCTCGACATCGAACAGCTCAACGAGCGGCTGCTTGGCGGCGGTTTCGATGTCGGCAAGACGAGCTTTCATGCGGCCCTCCATCTGGCGGACGATCATGTCGTGCTGCCGAGTGGATCGGCCCTGGGATTCGGCGTTGGGCCACTGCTCCTGGCGGCCGCGGCCGGCACCACGCCTGAAGACACCAGTCAGTTGACTCTCTGTCCGGGGAGGCACACGACGGCGGCGTTGCTTTTTGCGCTCTTTCATCCGAATACGACGCGTGTCGAGCACGCGATTTTTTCTGACATCATGCCGAGGCTCGAGCGCGGAGAGGCGGACTTTGGCGTCTGCATCCACGAGGGACGGTTCACCTGGCAGCAGCGTGGGCTGGGCCTCGTCGAGGATCTTGGCAGCCGCTGGGAGCAGGAGACCGGCTGCCCACTGCCGCTCGGCGGGATCGTCGCCAGCAGCCGGCTGCCCGATGAGGCGATCCGGGCGGTGCAGCAGGTGATCGCGGACTCCCTGCGGTTCGCACTGGCCGATCGGCAGGCAGCTCTGCCCACGATGCGAAGATATGCCCAGGAGTTTGACGACCGCGTGCTGATGCAGCACGTGGACCTCTACGTCAACGCATGGACGCTCGACCTCGGCATCGAGGGAACGCGGGCTCTCGACGAGCTTTCGGCCAGGGCGGCGTCGATCGGCTTGGGAACAGGCCGCCGGCTTCGGATCTTTTCGTGACTCGCGGCGTGGTTTCGATGGCGACGCGGATTCCTCTCGCTTGCGCTTCGGGCTTGGATGAAGCCGCTTCCCATCCAAGCCCGCAGCGCCAGCAAGGAAATGCGTGAAGCCACTCCACATCCAAGCCCGCAGCGCAAGCAAGGGAATGCGGCTGACGTTCACGCCTCAGGCAGCGGCACGCCTGATGGCGGGCGACGCGGTCGGCTCGGCCGAGGTGTCGCAGCCGGAGGAGCGGATCACCTCCATCATCGTCAGGAGCACCTCCTCGCGGATGGCGAGATGCTCGTCATCGTCACCGGTGAGCGCGACCGCCGACACTTCCACGGTGATGGCACTGGGCGTGGCGGACGAGAGCCTGGCACTGGCAGGCTCGTTGGCCAGTCGCGGATGATCGAGGAGCACATCGTGCAGGCGACTGAGCAGCATTCGCAATGGCCGCGGGGCGATGTCGGGCTGCAGGGTGAGCGTGAGCGACAGGGGGATGTGGTCGCGTGCGGTGAAGTTGACGAGCTGCATCTTGGCGAACTCCGCATTGGGCACGGAGATGATCGAACGGTCGGCGCCGCGAATCCGCGTTGAACGCAGGCCGATCCTCTCAACATGGCCACGGACTCCACCAAACTGGCAGTCATCCCCGATCCGTACCGGCTTGTCGGCAAAGATTACGAGCCCCGCGATGAGATTTTCGAGCGTGTATTGTGAGGCAAGCGCCAGCGCAAGGCCGCCTGCACCCAGCCCGGCCATCAGCGGCGTGACCGGAATGCCGATCGAGTCGGCGGCATTGAGCAGAATCCAGGAGACGATGACAAACGTCAGCACCTTGCCGCCCAGCCGGATCAGTTGGCTGTCGATCGCCTCAGGCCGCATGCCCTGGGTGTTGATCAGCAGGTCGCACAGCCACGACATCGTTACCAGCACGCCGCCGAGCACCCCGGCCAGAGTCACCACACGGAGACCGATTTTGACGGAGAGCAGGTTGTCGCCGGTGAGTCGGATCTGGGACGTGAGCAGGTTGTCGCAGGCGAGGCTGACGGCGATGAGCACGGCCGGCAGCAGCAGCCTGCCGACGATGTCGCGGCCGGCGGAGCCGGTGTGGGGCTGCGGCCGTTTCCACGTGTGCCAGACGGCGGCACCCGAAGCGATGAACAGCAGAAGCGTTGCCGCCCACTGCCAGAGCGTCTCGCCAAAGATCTTCGCGTGGGCCCACGCGGGCAATGCGCGGATGAACGTCTCCGGGATCATCCAGCCGCCGAGCGTGACATAGGCCTCGTGAAGCCCCGGGCTACCGGCGTCGGAACGATAGGGCAGCAGACGGATGAGGTCGTAGAACCGTTCGGCCTGAGAGACCGTCTCGGCACTGAAAACAAAGTCGCCCTCCCGAGGACCATCGCTGATCCGCGTGAGCATGATCTCTGTGCCAGGCAGCCGCCAGCGTTTGAAGCCTTCGGCTTTGGCGGCGGCCGCGTCGGGAATGTCCGCTGCGGCAGGCAGCGATATGCGGTCGAGCACCTCCTTGAGGCAGACGATCGCCTGCCGACCCTCCGAATCGACCAGCGTCGGGGCGATGGCCGAGACGTCGAGGCAGGTGAAGGCCTGCTGGATCAAGTGCCTCGTCTCGGCCCGCGAGGCGAGCGTCCGCTCTGCGGTGGTGAGATTGACGAAGATACGGTCAACGGTGTCGCAGAAACTCCGCAGAGTGGCCCGCGGGCTCGACGTGTCGAGTGGTGTCAGCGGGGAGGTGCCGGGGGGCTCGTCGGCCAGTGCAGGAGCGGCCACGCATGCCAACAGCATGACGGCCAGGGCCATCAGATGGCCGGCACGGGCTGCGGCGTGTGGGCGAGGCGGCAGCGGTTCGAAGGCGATGGGGAGGGAGGCCAAATGCACGCTCCGGCGGGTGGTCGAGCCGGAGGAATAGCAGGCTTGCTGGCGGCGGACAAGAGCGTCAGCGGCGGCCTTGGGAGACTGGCATTGCGGCCCCCACGAGCAGTGGCACGGCCCGCCCGGCCGCCCACGGCATGAGACTGGCGAGCCACACGGCCCCCGACACGAGTTTTTGCTGACGGACGCCGCGGGCGACCCAGCGGCAGCGGGCGTGGTGGGCGGCGAACAGGCGGCTGTGGGCCAGCCGGTAGCTGGCGGCTGCCGTGGCACTGTGGCCGAGCAACGATTCGGCGAGAATCCGGCCGCAGGCCAACGCCCAGCCCATGCCCTCACCGGTGAATGGCTCCACATAACCGGCGGCATCTCCCACGCGGAAGATTCGCTCAGTGCCACCGGCGACCCGCGACGACTGATGCGTGAGCGGCGGCGTGGCACGAAAGGTCGCGTGTGGCACCGCCTGCATCACAGACTCCATGCCCGTGGCGAGTGGGCTCGCTCCGAAAGCCTCGTTGAGCAGGTGGACGATCCCTGCGGCCGGGCTGCCTTCATTGGCAAGGAGCCTCCGGTCTACCGCGGCGGCCAGATCGATCCTGCCATCCTCGAGGCGGACGAGGCCGCAGTAGCCATACCTGCCGACAGCCATCACGAGTTCGCCCACGGGCAGGTCGAGGGCCGCTGCGCGAGGGCCTGACGCCGCGGCAGCAAACGTCGCGCCCACGCCGATGCGGCTGCCCGGTGCGACGTGGCGACCGCGTCGATCATGGGCTGCCTGCCGATCAGGGCTGTCGGCGATCGATCCGGAACAGTCATCCGATGGAAGACGCGACGATGCAATGCGAATCGTGTCGGCGAGACCCGCGGCGATCACGGCCACGCGAGCATGGAAGAGGACGGTCATCTGCGGCTCCGCGGCCATTGCGCGTGCTACGATCGTCACACCTTCCTGAGCACCGGCGGCCGGCTTCTCAAAAGCGGGCTCCTCCTGAATGGCCTCGACCAGCGTGTGTGGCAGCCAGTCGGCGCCCGCGGCGATCGCCTGTCGGACGAGCGCAGTATCGAGCCCTTCACGCGACAGCACGCCGCCGCCCGGCATAGCCATGCGGACCGACCGCCCTGCCGACACGAGGCAGACGTTCGTCAACGGCAGTGGCGTGGGGAGCCCATCGAGTGGGCAGAGCGAAGCGAGTTCGGCGATTGCAAGCGGCGAGAGGCAGCAGCCGCAGACCTTGGGGCGAGGCATCGCCGAGCGATCGACGAGCAAGACACGCTGGCCGCGACGCGCCAGTCGGATCGCAACCGCCGCGCCGGCTGGGCCCGCGCCGATCACGATGCAGTGCCAGTCGATCCCGGCCGCGGACTCGGGCGTGAGCGTCGCTGGCACCAGATCGAGATCGCTGCCGGGGCCAGCAGACTGGATCATAGGGTGCCCTGCATGGTGACTGGCGCGGGCTGGTCGGCAGGCCGCGTCCAGGCGAGGATCGCCCGCTGCGGCCAGGCGCGGTGAATGGTCGCATCGCGGAGGCCGGCTCGGTCGAGCAGCACCCGGTATTCGGCGGGTGTGCGGGCGGCCCGCACGGAGAGCGGGCCATCCACGCGGGCCACACGCGACCGCGACAGGACGGCCGTGCCGACCACGGCGAGAGTGAGCCCTGTCGCGTTCCGCAGCAGGTCCGACGCCACGATGCCAATCCGAGCGGCCCCTGCCAGTGAGGCAAGCACGTGGACCGCGTCGTCGTCATCCAGATGGTGCAGAAAGAGCGAGACGGTGGCGATGTCGCAGGGCGGACAGGGGTCGGCGAGGATGTCGTGCACCGCGAAAGACACGCGGGCAGTCCCGACGCGGTTCTGCGAATGCAACTCGGCGCGGGCGACCGCGCGGGGGCTCTTGTCCAGTCCCATCATGTGCACGGCCCGCCCGTCGGCTATCCATGACCGCGGCCTACGGCTGAGCCGGCGGGCCATCGCGACCGTGACGTCGCCGCCGCCGCAGGCGACGTCCACAACCTGAAAAGGCCGACTATCTTGCCCCGCGGATGGCTGGCGCGGACCACTGCCGGCGTGCATTCGGCTGATTGCCCTGACGACCTGCGACGACGTGAGCGACAGCATGTTGATGCGGGCGAGGGCATCCAGGGCATGCATGTGGTCGGCGGCCGGCAGTGCCGGGTCATCCATCAATTCGGGCTGCCGCGCACGGGGAATCGACCAGAGTGACAAGGCTTTGAGTCTCCACCGCGGACGGCTTGAGTGACACCAAGCCACATCATACGACGACTCGTCCAGTCACAGCGGCTTTCGTAACTTTTACGGGCCGGGCGGGCACGGGGGAGTCTGGCCGCTCCCATCGATCATGGTGACGGGCATGGCCCCGGAGTTGACCACCACACCCTGTGTGCCCTCGGCGCACGGCGGACACTCGCCACCCACGGCCGGCACGACCGTGCCGGCCTGCATCGCCCCAGCAGGCAGGCCGGCCACGGGCACGGGCACAGCTCCTGCTGGAACGCTACCGGGGGCCGCGGCATAGGCGGCTGGCTGGGCAGGCATCTGAACCTGCGGCTGCGGATAGACGGGGGGGGCGTAGGGCGGCGCGTAGGCATATTGATCAGCGCGGTGGTGGGCGCAGCCGGCGGCGGCGAGCAGGCAGGCTGCGCCGATCGGCGCCACGGTCACGGCCCATCTGTCACCCGTGTCGCCCAGCCAGCGAATTCGCATGCACACCATCTCCTATTCGAGAAGAGAGGACGGTAGGCAGGGGGCATCCACGGGGCAATGGCAGAATGGCGTCCCGCCCGCCGTTCATTCGCCCGCTTCGAAGAGTGCGATGCTGGCGGTGAAGCCGTGCAGACAGTTGCGGCGGCCGATCGGGCCGATCTCTCCCTGTGCGAAGAATCCGGCGGCCGGGAGAGGGCCGATGGTGTCCTGCAGGCAGCGGGCGTCGTGGCTGGGCTCCGTGAAGAGCCGCGTGCCGCGGCCGTTGCAGCTGAAGACAAGAGCGCCCGCCGGCGCCGCGCCGCGGTCCCGCTCACGGGCCAGCAGGACCGCCAGATCGTCGTGCGCGCTCTTTGCATCGCGGACGTGGAATTGGATCGTCTGCCCCGTGCGGACGAGATCCCCCACGGCGATCACGCCGGAATCGGGGTCGGCACCGACGACGTTTCGCACCAGGAAGTCGCCCCGCTGGTAGTGGTCCTGGTATTCGCTGGCCACGCGTCCGACATGGAGCGAACTACGGACGAGTTCGCGGTCAGCAGGATCGAGTTCACCATACACTTCGCGGAGCCGCTCCAGCGCCGGCCTTCCGCCCAGTTCGACGATGACGTTCTCCTCGGACTTCGTGATCACCATTGGCCTGCCGATCGGTCGGCAGCCCTGCGACACGACCGGCCGGATCCGCGCCGCTCCGCCGATCAAGAAGCCCACAGCGCCCGAGTCATACGATCGAGAGCCGACGACGAGCGTATTGCTGCCGGGCTGGTAGCCGCCGCTGGCCATACCGCCTACGATCGGTACGCCGGGGTGATCCTCCTCGACCCGACGGATGAGCGCGTCCACAGGGAAGGAAAACGGATCGGCCAGCAGCACGATCGCGGCGTTGTCAGGCCAACTGCCGTCGAGCATGGAAGGCCAGCCCACGAACATGCCACCATCCGGCGTCTGCGCGTACTCGAGGGCAAAGGGCACCACGCAAGCCCCTGGCAGTCGGGCAAGCCAGACGACCACTGCGGGGTCGGATTCATATTCGACACCGGCGGCGAGCACCGACTCGGCGGTCGTGCCGATCACCGTCTTCGCCCGCAGCACGTCGCTCAGCCCCTCCATTGCGGGCCGGATGGCGGCACCGTAACTGCTCGACAGGAAGACAACCGCGACATCCGCGTCACCGCCAAGCTGCCGGGCAGCAGCGTCGGCGGCCTCGCTGATGGCATCGTTGATCTGCTCCGCCGTCGAGGCGGCCACGGCGCAGCGGATCTCGGTGGCGGTGGGCGGCGTCGCCGGCTCAGTGTTCATCATGAGGGGGCAGCATGGGTGGCGGAAGTTCGCGAGGCAGTTACGGCTTGCTCAGATCACGATCTCGGCGAACGACTCGAGCGAGTCGTGTTCGAGCCGGCCGCCCGGCTCGCGGTTACCCGGGCGAATGGCCAGCGCCGTGGCCATGCCGGCCTGCCGCGCGGCATCGAGTTCTTCTCCGATGTCGCTGATGAAGAGGATCTCGCGAGGCTCCATTCCCATGTCGGCCGCGATCGCCCGGTAGCTGGCCGGCTCCCGCTTCGGGCCGGTGGTGGTGTCGTAGTGGCCGCGGAGGTGGGGGGTGAGGTTGCCGGCGGCCGTATGGCCGAAGAAGAGCTTCTGGGCATCGATCGAGCCGGAGGAATAGATCCGCACATCGAGCCCTGAATCAGCCCACTGGGCGAGTGTCTCCGGCACGTCGTCGAACACGTGCGAGACGAGTTCTCCCGACTCGAAGCCATTTCGCCAGATCATGCCCTGCAGCGCCTTGAGCGGTGTGCTCTTCACGTCGCGGTTCATGAGATCGATGGCGGCCAAAGCCAGCCGCATCGCACCGTCGGGATCGACGATCGCGGCATCGGCAGCGCCGGCCTCGGCGGCCAGCGCCGCAGCGGTAGTCTGCACGGTGGGATCGAGCCGTTGCTGCCAGAGGAACTCGCCGACATGCTTTCTCGCGAACGCAAACAGCACGTCATAGACGAACGAAATCGATGAGGTGGTGCCCTCGACGTCGAGCAGGATGCCCCGGCCTCCGAAGACGATCACGATGCCGCCCTTCCCTCGCCGGCGATCCACGCCGGCCCCATGCAGAGCGGCTCGTAGCCGGCATGGACGCCGTCCTCGAGATAGTGGGGCGTCCAGCCGCTCGTGTCCTGAAAAAGCCGGATGGCGCGAATGCGGCGATCGGTGCAGAGGTCGAACCAGTGCCGGGTGCCCAGCGGCACGCTGATCATGTCGCCCGCCCAGACCTCGATCGCATAGACCGGGCCATTGATCGGGTTGATGTGAAACACCCCCCTGCCCTGCAGGATGAACCGCACCTCGTCTTCGGTGTGCGTGTGCTCCTTGCTGAATTTCGCGAGCATCGTGTCGAGGTTGGGCGTGTCGGGGTAGACATCGATGACGTCGGCGGTGACGAAGCCGCCACGCCGCTTCAGTTCCGCGATCTCGGGATCGTAAGCGGCGAGAATCTCGGCGGCGGGTGCGGCCGGATCGACGCGGTCTGCCAGCGGCCAGACGCTGTAGTCGATGCCCTGACTTTTCAGGAACGACGTGATCTCGGCGGGCTCGGTGATCTTCCGCGACTCGGCGGGGACGGTGACGATCGCCATGCTGTTGACCTTTCGCTGGGGTGCTGGTGCCGCTCGTGAATCGTGCTACGGACGAGTGGCCGCCGCGAGCATCCGGCTTCGCGCGACCACCTCGAAGAGGAACTCGTGGATTTCGATGTGACGACGGGCCTCGGCGAGGGTCTGGCCCCAGGTGTAGAGGCCGTGTCCGGAGAGTAGAAAGCCGTGGCAGGGCGGCCGCTTCGGGTTGCTCCAGTCGGCCGCGGTGAAGCGGTCGCGGATCCGGTCCGACAGTTCGGTCATGTCCTGTCCATTGGCGAAGATCGGCACCTCCTCGAAGGTGTCGTGGGTGCCGATACCCTCGAGTCCCTTGAGCATCTCGTAGCCTTCGATGCGGAGGCTGCCCGTGGGGAGGTCGGCGCGGGAGAGAATGGTGCTCCACACGGAATGGGTGTGGAGCACTGCCCCCACGGGGCCACCGCCAAGCCTCGGCACGAGGTCGGCGATCAGGCAGTGGAGGAGCGTCTCGGCGGAGGACTTCCGCGTCGAGCCGTCAATCACGCGGCCCCCTGCATCGACGCGGACAAAGTCGTTCGGGCCGAGGGCCGACTTGTCCTTGCCGCTGGCGGTGATGAGGAGTTCGAGCGGGTCGCGGGAGACGACCACGCTGTAGTTGCTGCTCGTGCCGAGCGACCACGAACGACCGTGGAATTCCCGGCCGATCGCCCGCAGCTGGTCAACATTGTCGGCGGCGGGGTCGAAAAGATGGAGGGTTGCCATGGGGCCGAATTTACGGTGCGGGCTTCGCCATGACAACGATCCATGAAAAGTGGCTTGGCGCCGCTCGAGGGTGGCTTCGCAGGATGCGAAGCGCAGCACCAGCAAACTGCGTTTGCCAAGCAAAAACGACAGGATGTCGTGTTTTGCGTGATCACAAATAGGGTGAGAAGAGCCGGGCGATGCCGTCGCGGAGGCGGATCAGGAGGCTGCGGCCATCCACTTCGGCCAGGGTCTTGCGGCGCGACTGGGCGATCACGGCCGTGATCTGCCGGTCGAGGCTCTCCGCCAGCTCCCGGTCGTATGTCTCCACGTTGAACTCGAAGTTGAGCCGCATGCTGCGGTCGTCCCAGTTGCCGCTGCCAAACAACGCCCAGGCACCGTCCACGACCATCAGCTTGGTGTGGTCGAAAGGTGGCGGCGACATCCAGACGTTGCAGCCTCGGCCGAGCACCTGCCAGAGCAGCGCCGTCGAGGCCCAGCTGACTAGCGCGAGGTTGTTTTCGTCTGGCAGCACGATGTCAACGGTGACGCCCCGCATCGCCGCGACGTCGAGCGCCTGGCAGACGGCATCGTCGGGCAGAAAATAGGGTGTCATGATCCGCACCGATTTTTGGGCTGCGGCCAACGCCCCCACGATCACGAGCTTGATCCGCCCGATATCCGGATCGTCAGGTCCATAGCGGATGCCGCGGGCCAGCATCCCGCCGGCGAAGGATGTGCTCGTCGCCCAGGCGGCGTTGGCCTCGGGGGTTGCTCCATCGCCCAGCAGCACCTCGTCGGCGGCGAAGGCCCAGTCCTCCGCAAACACCTCGAGCAGCTGCGTGACGACCGGACCGCGGAGCTCGAAGTGCATGTCGCGGACGGGATGCCGGGGCTGGTGGGAAAGCCAGCAGCCGTCGCGAATGTTGAGCCCGCCGGTAAAGCCGATCGCACCATCGACGACGAGAATCTTACGATGGTTGCGGAGGTTGGCGTAGGGAAAGTAGATCGGCACGCTCGTGGGCAGAAACCGATCGACTCGCACGCCCTGCTCCGTCAGCACGCCGATGATCGAGGGCCACGTGTACCGTGAGCCGATGCCGTCTACGAGCACGCGGACCTCGACGCCGCGATTCGCAGCGCGGGCGAGTGCCGCGGCGAAGAGCTTTCCCGTGGGGTCGTTGTCGAAGATGTAGGAGGCCATGCCGATGCTGCGGGTGGCGGCATCGATCGCGGCGAGCATCCGGGGATAGGCCTCATCGCCGCCGGTCAGCGGCTCGATCTGGTTGCCGTCCACGAGGGGCCGGCCCGTCACCTCGCCGACGAGCGTAGCCAGCGACCGCAGGGGGGCGTGGTCGGGGCCGATCGCAGCATCGAGCCGCAGCGGTGAGGGCACTGCCGCCTGGAGTTGATGGGTCACCGCGAGTTGGCCGGCTCGCAGTTGGCCGGCCCGTGAGCGGATCCGGTTGACGCCCAGCACGGCATACGCGATGGCGCCGAAGACGGGCGACAGCCAGATCAGGCCGACCCAGCCGATGGTCGATCGGGTATCGCGCTTGACCAGGATCGCATGCGCCGAGGCGGCGATGTTGATGGCGAGAATGGAGGTGGCCAGCACGTGCGGCCAGAGCACGAGCCACCACCGCCACGCGATCGACACGATCTCGTCCATAATCAAGAGAAGGTAATCGGTGGCCGGCCAGCCGTCGACGTGGCTGCGGTTGGCGCGGCACATCAGCCGATTGCGGATGGGCGGGGATCCGGTCTATGCTCGACAGTGCTTCCTGTTTTCCACCGCTCAACGCCATCGGATCTCCCGGAATGCGGCAGTTCGCCCAACGCTGGTTTCGCCGCCGTTCCTTCGCCTTCGGCACGCTGTTGGTCTGCCTGGGCTGCAGCCGCCAGACGCCGCCGCTGGTGGAGGTGCCGCCGCCGGCGGTGACCGTCGCCACGCCGGTCGCACGCGAGGTGACCGAATGTGTCGAGTTCACCGGCAACGCCGTGGCCGTTGAGATGGTCGAGATCAAGGCCCGCGTCTCCGGCTTCATCACCAAGGTCCATTTCGCCGATGGGCAGAATCTGCAGGCCGGCAGCCCGCTCTTCGACATCGACGACCGGCCGTACCGCATCGCCCGCGATCAGGCGGCTGCCGAGGTGGCCAAGTCGGTTGCTGAACTCAAGGAACTGGAGAACGAGGTCATCCGCAATAAGTCGCTCCTGCCGCGGGCCGCCGTCACGCAGGAGCAGTATGAGATCGTCGTGGCCCGGCGGGACATGTCGCAGGCGATGCTCGACAAGGCCCGGGCCTCGCTCGCGCAGGCCGAACTCGACCTCGGCTTCTGCCGCGTCGAGTCGCCGCTCACGGGCCGGGTCAGCACGCGGCGGGTGACCGTAGGAGACTTGGTCTCAGGGGCGACTGGCTCGGCCACGCCACTGACCGTGGTCGTGAGCACCGATCCGATCTATGTCGTGTTCAATGCCGACGAGCGGTCGCTCTTGCTGTCGCGCGAACGGGCGATCGCCAATCGCCGTGCCGGCGCGGCTGCCGACGGCTGGCGGAACATCAAGGACCTCGCCATCCCGGTAGACGTCGGGCTCGTCACCGACGAGGGCTATCCGCACCGGGGCGTTCTCGACTTTGTTGATGTGGCTGTGAAGGCGGCCACCGGAACCGTCCGCTGCCGCGCGATCCTTGCCAACCCCGACGGGCTGATTGCCCCGGGCATGTTCGTCCGCGTGCGGATGCCCTTCGGGTCAGCGACGCCGTCACTGCTCGTCGCGGACCGGGCGATCGGCACGGACCAAAGCCGGAAATACGTTGCCGTCGTCGGGGCGGACAACCGCGTCGAGCACCGGACGGTCAGGCCGACGTTCATCGACGGCGGTCTGCGGGTCGTGGCGGATGGACTGGCGGCCTCCGATCGTGTGGTCATTGCCGGACTGCAGCGGGCCCGCGAGGGTGCCGTCGTTCGGCCCACCGAGGCCCCGATGCAGCCCTGACGCAGCCCCTCATGTCGCACTTCTTCATCGACCGGCCGATCTTCGCGACGGTGCTTTCCGTCGTGATCCTGATCCTCGGCGCCGTCGCGGTCCTCGGTCTGCCGGTGGCGCAGTATCCCGATGTCACCCCGCCCACGATCTCGATCCAGGCCTTTTATCCGGGCGCGAGCGCCCAGGTGGTGGCCGACACGGTCACCACGCCGATCGAACAGGAGGTGAACGGTGTCGAGAACATGCTCTATCTGTCGTCGAAGAGCACCAACGACGGCCAGAGCGTGATCGATGTCACGTTTACGCTCGGCACCGACATCGATCAGGCGCAGGTGCTCACTCAGAACCGGGTCGCGGTGGCACTGGCCAAGCTCCCCGAAGAGGTGAAGCGCCAAGGGGTGACGACGAAGAAAAAGGCCTCCAGCATCCTGCTTTGCGTGAATCTCATCTCGCCCAATGGCCGCTACGACCAGCTCTACCTCTCCAACTACGCGCTGCTCCAGGTGAAGGACTCGCTGGCGCGGCTCGACGGCGTCGGCGACGTGTCCTTCCTCGGAGGCCGGGACTACGCGATGCGGGTCTGGCTCGATCCCGACAAGCTCGCCAGCCGCGGCATGACGGCGACCGACGTGGTCCGCGCTCTCCGCGAGCAGAACGTGCAGGTGGCGGCGGGGCAGCTGGGCCAGCCTCCAGCCCCTGCCGGCATCGACTTCCAATTGCCGATCAACACGACCGGACGACTCCCCACGGCTGCCGAGTTTGCCGACGTGATCGTAAAGGCCGGGCAGCACGGCTCGCCCGCAGCCGGCCGCGACGGCTACGTGACCAGCGGCGAGATCGTCAGGCTCTCCGACGTCGGCCGGGTCGAACTCGGTGCCAAGAGCTACGACATGTCCAGCCGGCTCGACGGTCGCGAGAGCATCACGATCGCCGTCTTTCAGCGGCCGGGATCGAATGCGCTGGCGACCGCGGCGGGGGTGCGGCAGGCGATGAAGAAGCTCGCCGCCGAATTTCCGGCGGGGCTCGAGTATGCCATCCACTACGACACGACGCAGTTCGTGGAGGAAAGCATCCACGAGGTTTATAAGACGCTCTTCGAGGCGGTCGTGCTGGTGTTCGTGGTGGTACTCGTGTTTCTCCAGTCGTGGCGGGCCACGATCATCCCGATGATCGCCGTGCCGGTCTCGCTTGTTGGCACGTTTGCCGTGATGCAGCTGCTTGGGTTCTCGCTCAACAATCTCTCGCTCTTTGGTCTTGTGCTGGCGATCGGCATCGTCGTCGACGACGCCATTGTGGTTGTGGAGAACGTCGAACGCTGGCTGGCGCAGGGGCTCTCCGCCCGCGAGGCGGCCCGGCGGGCGATGACGGAAGTCGCCGGTCCGGTGATCGCGATCGCACTGGTGCTCTGTGCCGTGTTCGTGCCGACGGCCTTCATCACCGGGATCAGCGGCGAGTTCTATCGCCAATTTGCCCTCACCATCGCGGCCAGCACCGTGATCTCGGCCTTCAATTCGTTGAGCCT
>CAMCQY010000061.1 GCA_945877135.1 Candidatus Kuenenia stuttgartensis | reverse complement strand
GGCCCCCAGAGGCCGACGAACCATAGCTTCGGCACCGGCTCGTCGCTCCACCGCATGCGGGTGATCGTGTTCTTCTGGCCCGGGAGGATGCTGGCCTCGTCCATCGCCTTGACGGCCTCGCCCAGCTCGGGCGATGTGATGCCCGCCGGGGCGACGCCGAACGGCCGCGTCGTGACGGCCGGGGTTTTCGCTGCCGCGTTGATGGCGTCTGTCTTCGTGCCGGGCGTCGAGACCGGCTGGGCCACGGCAGTGGCGGCGGATAGTGCCGACATGCAGCAGAGCCAGCCGATATGAAATGACATGCGTCTCATGCGAGGAGTTCCTCGGCAATGCCGGTCGAGTCGCCGTGCTTCTCTACGTCGACGCCAGAGCGCTTGAGAATCGTCAGCCAGGCATTGCACAGCGGCGTGTTCTTCGGCATCACGATGTTGTGGCCAAGCTTCAGCCCCGAACCGCCCCCGGCGAGGATCATGGGACAGTTGGAAAGCTCGTGGCCGGTGCGGATGTTGCTACCGTAGGCCAGCGTGACGTTGTCGAAGAGTAGGCTGCCGTCGGCCTCTTTCGTGGCCTTGAGCCTGTCGAGCAGCCCTGCCAGAAGCTCGCTCTGGGCGAGGTCTCGTTTCTGCGAACAGTCGAGCTTCTCGGCCCGCGTCGTGTGGTAGTGGCTCATGTCGTGCGGAAACACCTTGATGCCCAGGCTCGTGAGCAGCGTGCCCACGGGCTGCCGGTAGGTGACCACCCGCGTGCTGTCGGTCTGGAGCGCCGCCACCAGGAGGTCGTACATCAGCTTGATCTCCTCACGGCCCTCCAGGCTGGCTTCCGGCTCGCGGAGCTTGGTCGATGGCTTGGCCACGCCGATCCACTGCTCGTCCTTCGACAGACGCGATTCGATATCACGGATGCCGTCGAAATATTCCTCGAGCTTGGCTGTGTCGCGCTGGCCAAGGCGACGCTTCAGGTCGCGGCCGCTCTCGAGCACCGTGTCGAGCACGCTCCGCTGCTCGGCCAGCATCGCCTTCTGCTGTTCGATCGGCGTTTTGTCCTGGGAGAAGAGGCGATGAAAAGCCTCGACCGGTCCCTTCAGCCCGGCCACCGGCTTGCCGCGGGCGTCCCAGGCCAGTGACAGGCCCGGCCCGTGGCCCGAGAGCGCAACCACGTCCTTCGTGGTCGAAGGATTGGCATCGAGTTCGAGCGATGCGAAGCGGGTCTGCAGCCCGAACTGGGCCGCAGCCACTTGATCGGCAGAGATCGAGTTGTGAAACGTCTGCCCGGGCTGGGCGAACCGGTTGGCCCCGGTGAGCCACATCGTGCTCCCCTCGTGACCCTCCACCGAATACTTGTGCCACATGTTCTGCACGACGCTGAAGTCGGACTTGTGGCGGGCCAGCGGCGCAAGCCCCGGCGACAGCGTGTAGTCGGCTCCCGGCGTCTTGATGTCGGGATACCAGCTCTCCTCCGTCACGCCCCAGCCGAAGCCGAGGAAGATGAGCCGCTTGGGCGGCGCTGCGGTGGCGGCCGCCGAGGCAAACTTCCGGAAGCCGAGCGATTCAAGCGCCGGCAGGGCGACGATCGCCGTGGCGGACTCGAGAACGCGGCGGCGAGTGATGGGCATGCTCATGATGATTCTTCCCAGAGTGGTTCGTGGGGCTTTACTGGACGCGTGAGTCGGTGGACGGTTACTTGGTGGAAAACTCTTTGCTTCCGACAAGGGCGTGAATGTATTCACGCGTTCCAAGTCCCTTCGCCGCCGATTGCTTCACAATGCTGTCGACGAGCGGTTCGTCGCTGAAGCCACAGGGCCGGCCGAGGGCGTATTCGATGAGTGCCTCGGTGAAGCCACGGGCAAAGGCCTCTCGCTTCGAGGCGATGATCGCCCGCATCTCGGCGAAACTCTTGAATGACGGGCCACCATAAAACTCTGCCGAGGGATCGACCGCCCAGGTCTTCTTCGGCTGCTTGGCATCGGGCTTCCCCTCCGCGTCGATCGCCTGGTAGCTGTCTTCTGTTCGCCACTGACCGACGGCGTCGAAATTCTCGAGGCCGAAGCCGATCGGGTCGATCGACCGATGGCAGCTTGCGCACTGCGGCTCCTCCTGATGCATCTTCAATCGCTCGCGGGGCGTGAGCGTCTTGCCCGCCAGACGCGTGCTGCTCGGCACGTTCGCAGGCGGCGGGGGTGGCGGATCATCGAGCATCTTGCGGAGCACCCAGGCACCGCGTTCCACCGGGCTCGTGGTGTCGCCATTGCTTCCCATCGCCAAGACGGCTGCCATGCCGAGCAGGCCGCCCCGCGGTGAATCCTTTGGCAGAGACACCTTCTGGAAGCCAAACTCTGCTGGATGCGGCAGCCCGTAGTAGTCGGCCAGCACGTCGTTGACGATCACGTAGTCGGACTGGAGCAGGTCGGCGAGGCTCGCGTTGCCGCAAACGAGATGGGCGAACGTTTCGTAGATCTCGTTTCTGGCCGACTGCTTCACGGCGTGGTCGAACCGCGGGTAGCGGTCACGGTTGAACTCGAAAAAGTCGAGGCGATCGAGGACGAGCCACTGGTGGATAAACGGTCGGATGAAGCCGGCTGACCGCGGGTCGTCGAGCAGCCGGTCGGTCTGAGCGGCCAACACCGCGGGCTTCGAGAGTTCGCCGGTTTGGCCCAGTTCACGCAGTGTCTCGTCGGGCGGGCCGCCCCAAAGAAAATACGAGAGCCGCATCGCGAGTTCGGGGCCGGTGAGCGACCGCCGCGTCGCGTCGTCGGAGGGCTCTGCGAGGTAGAGGAACCCCGGTGCTGAGAGCACGAGTGAGAGCGTCTCCTTGAGCGCAGCCGCGTGCTTGTCGCCAGCCTTGCGCCGGAGGTCGTAGATGCCGACGAGTTTGTCCACGAAAGCCGGCGGCACCGGCCCACCGCGGAAGGCCACGGCGGTGAACCGCTCGATGCCCGTCCGCAGGTCGCTCGCGGACGGCTCCGACGACTTGTCGTCGAGTGGCATGCCCAGGGCGGCGATGCCGGGTGGAGTCTGCCGGTTGGCAGCGGGCGCCCGCTCGATTTCCAGCCAGTCGACCCAGAGCACGAGTTCAGGGCCGACCTTGTTGCGGGCCTTGCCTGCGTTGAACTTGATCCGTGTCTGCAGGTAGTGGTCCTGGGTCCCCTTCTCGCGTACGAACAGCGTGCGCTTGGCGCGGGTGTCGTGGTTGTCGTTCGCTCGAGTGAGTGTGAGTGGAAATTCGATCACCTGCGGTGCATCCATGGTGCCGGTCACTTCGCGGGTGTGGAGCCCCTTGCCGTTTCGCGGATCGGTGCCGAATTCCAGAAATCGTCGGTCGGGCGGACTGTCAGCCAGCGCCGCCGCCCTTACCCGCACGACGAATTCACCCGGGGGCCAGTTCCAGGGCGCCATGAGCGTGACTTGCTGGCTGAGCGTGTGGATGGTGAGATAGGTGCCCGTGTCAAGGGCGGGCATCGCGAAGAACTTTTCCCTGTAGGCGGAGAAATAGTCCGTCGAGCGCGAGAGCGCGCCGTTCGCCTTGTCGGCGTTGTTCTCGACCGTCTTGAAGCCGAAGTCCTCGGGTGGGGGCGCTCCGGCGATCTTCCCCCAGCTGCGGCGAAACTCGGCATCGTTCTTTGACGCTTTCTTGAGGGTCGCGACGATCTCCGAGTTTTCCGGCCGCGCCGCCGCCTCCTCCACCTTGGCGATCCACTCCTTGGCTCGCCTCTCGGCGTCGGCCGCTTCGGCTTCCTGCTTCTTGAAGTCCGCCGAGATCTCTTCCCCCTCGATCCGCAGTTTTTCGGTGCCGGCCACCCCGGCATGCCGGGCGAAGCCCTCTTCGAGCGCCTCGCGGCCCAGGCCGCGGTATTGACCGAACTGGTTGGCCGACATGAAGAGGTTCGATCCCACCGTGTCGAAGCCGCCTGGACCGGTGTCGCTCGGCAGTTCCGTGGCGTTGATCTCCACTCCCAGCAGGTCTTTGAGCGTGTTGACATACTCGCGACGGTTGAGTCGCCGCATCGTGATCGCGCCATGCTGGTCGGAGAGGCTCTTCCGGGCCACGACCATGGCCTGGGACAGGTCGGCGAGGAAGTCAGTCTTGATCTTCGAATCGGGCTGCGGCTCGTCCTTGGGCGGCATCTCACCGGCGTTGAGAACAGTCAGAACTTTCTGCCACCGTTCGGCGGTTTCCACGGAGTCGATGGAGAGCGGGAGGTCGTCCACCCGCACCCTGCCCTCCTGCGTGTCGGGGCCGTGGCACTTCTCGCAGTGCTCCTTCAGCAGCCCGCGATGCTGCTCGGGCATGTGTGCCTGGGCGTCGGCCATGGTGGCAGCCGCGGGGGCCACGGGAGCCACGGAAGCCACGAGCACGATCAGTATGATGATGCACGAGTGTTTCATGGCCGAGCAATCCCCGTGGAGTTGAGCGTCAGTTTCACGTCGTCGATGAAGTGGCCAGGGAAATCCTCTCGTCTCTGCTCGAAGTTGTGGGCCACGCCCACTCGCACCATGAGGTAGCTGGCATCCGCCGGCACGTGCAGTTCGCAGCCCTCGATCTGCCAGGTGCGCGGATCGCGATCGAGCGACGCGTTGGTTGCATCCACCACCGCCAGCGACGCGTCACTCAGGCCGTATGGGTCGTCGGGCGTCAGATTCCTCACGGTCTCCGCATCGAGGGCATGAATCGAAAACGAGCAACGATACGTCTCGTCTTCGGGAAATTCCGCGGCATTCACGGCCGCAGAGAGCCGGGCGATCACATTGCCTGCTGCCAGTTCGGCCTTGAAAGCCCGGAGATCGATGAGCTGCCATTGGTCGGCCACGTAGCTCACTCGTCTGAACGGGTCGGCCTCATGCCGCGACTTGCCGGGATAGTCGGCCCGGAGGAGCCGAAGCATCTTTCCGCCACTATGTGGCGTCACGCCCTGCGTGGGCCCGACGACCTCCGTGGAGTCGCCGCTCCAGACGCCGGGCCTGGATGGCATACCGGTCGACACCGGCGGTACTCCACTCTCGAAGTTCTCGTTCAACAGCGTGGCGAGGTGCAGAAACAATGGCACGACATAGCCGAAGGCGAGGCTCGCACAGAGCAGGCCAACGGCCAGACCTACGACAGCCGCCGGCAGCGGTCGGCCGAGCATTGAGGCCTTCGGTCGCACCGGCTCGCGCGTCTGGGGTTTATTGACGGACTCACGCAAGGGCTCCACCCAGAGCTGCTCGTCGACGGCCAGGCAGGAATGCGTGTCGGCCAGCTGCATATACATCTCGCGGGCTGCCGCATCAGCGAGAAGCATCTCGTTGAGACGGTCAACCTCGGCGTCGGTGGCACGACCGTCGAGGAAGGCGTGGATCAGGTCGGTGAGTTCGAGAGAGGTATCGTTCATGCTGCCTACGCTTCCGCAAGGATTTTTCGCTCAATGCACTGTTGCAGCGAGTGGCGGATCCGCTGCAGTGACTTGTAGACGGCCTCGCGGCTGCGGCTAAGGCGGGCGGCCAACGCGTCGATCGATTCATCGTCGAAGTAGTAGCCGCGGAGAAGCCCGCGCTGGTCCTCGGGCAGCCCCGCGAGACACTCCTGGAGATAGACGCGACGGGTGTCGAGTTCGGCGGTGGCGGCAATCCGCTTCACCTCCAGGAGAGCGGCGACGTCCTCCTGCAAAACCCGCCTCTGCCGAGACTCCTTGCGAAGGAAGACCCGGGCCTCGTTGAGGGCGAACCGGCAGGCCCAGGGAATGAACGGCTTGGCAGGATCGTATTTGCCGATTTCACGCCAGAGTGCCAGCGCCGTCTCCTGGACCACGTCCCTCGCATCGCTCACGTTGGGCACCAGCGCCATGACATACCGCAGCAGTTCCCGCTCGGATTGCAGGAAAAGCCGCATGAACTGTTCGTGGTTCAGTGGAGCCGGCACGGGACATCCCTCCACAAAACACTCTTCCCGTCGGCTCCGTTTTTGGACAACCGGCATCAAACACCGGGATTTCTCGGCAATTCACGCCGCGATTCAATCCCCCGGAGGCCCGCGTGACGCGGATTCCCTCGCTG
The DNA here is from genome assembly GCA_945877135.1 of Candidatus Kuenenia stuttgartensis. Taxonomy (GTDB): domain Bacteria; phylum Planctomycetota; class Planctomycetia; order Pirellulales; family UBA1268; genus CAMCQY01. The sequence goes on along the minus strand of CAMCQY010000061.1, from coordinate 14,855 downwards.
TCGCCTCGCGCTTGCATGGCAATGGCAACGGGGCGAAATCTCTCACGTCACGTTTGCTAGTCGTGCGACCAGAAGTCGACCACGCAGACCTTGTCAACGTGGGGACCGACGATCGCGACGAAATCCCTGTGGGCCGGGTGCGGCAGATAGGCGTCGCGGTCGGCCTCTGACCTGAACGTCACGAGGAAGCAGTGCGTCAGCCCCTGCGACTTCCCCTCGGGCGACACATCGGTGCCCCATTCGAAGGCGGCAATCTCCTTGATCTTTGCCGGCAGGCCACGGAAGGCTGCGACGATCCGCGCGACGTCCGCCTCGGTGGACGTGTCTTTGAACTTGAAGAGCACGACGTGACGGAGCGTGCGGGCCTTCTCCGCGGTGGGGTCGGCGGCCGACAAATGACCGGCGGCAAGAATCATGATCACGAACGAACTCAGCAGCGTGGCAAGCAGGCGTGACATCGTGGCACCCTTCGTGTTGCGAGGAAAAAAGCTGCGTCACCACGCGGGTCGCAGCGACACGAGTCTATTGTCACCGGGATCGCTTTTTCCACAGCGAGCAACATTTCCCGTGGTAGCCGCCTTCGAGCAGGAGGGCTGCCCACGCCCCGAGAGCCGGCGTTGCTGACAAGCGCAGGCAGGATGCCGGAGCGTAGTCAGCATCGAGTGAGCGAAGGACAGGATGTCCGTAGAGAACGTCCGGCGACGGGGCGTGGGCAGCCCGGAACGGGCCGGACGGGTGCAATGTGTCAGCACAGGGACGTCCGAATTCTAAGACAGGTCAATGACATAGAGCGCGATCGCGGCGGTCATCAACAGGGCCGCGGCCAGTCTCCGCAGGAGCGTGGCCCGATCAACCCGCTGCTCCAGTTCGTGCCAGCCAAAATGAGCCAGTGCCGCGCCGATCGCGACCGACATGACGCCCCGCGTCGATTGCAAAATGTTGCCGAAGACGACGCCCACAAGGCCGAAGCAGCAGTAGAGGCCGGCCATCGACAACAGCCACGCGGAGGCATACCGGGCCGCGGCCAGCAAGTCGCCCCGCGTGTAGGGACGCAGGCCCACCACCAGTGGCGCAAACACCAGTCCGCAGAGGCCGTAGGTGAGTGCCATCGCCAGCCCACCGGCATGCAACCGGCTGATCTCACCGCCCGATTCCATGGCCCCGGCCCGCAACCCGTCGATGAGACGCACGATAAAAATATCGGAGATCGCGAAGCAGAGGCAGCACGACAGCACGAAGCCAAACGCCCGCGCGGGTACCGCCCCCCTGCCCACCTGCAGCATCGCCGCAGCCGCGACGCTCAGCGCCACCGCCAGCCACTGACGCATGTCGAGGACGTGCCCGAGCACGAACGACACAATCACCGCGAGCATCACGATCTTCAGGCCCAAGAGCGGCGCGATCCGCGACGCCTCCACCCGCTTGAGGGCGGCAAACAGGGAAGACTGGCCGAGGAGGTAGAGGCCGACCGACAGGGCCAGCGGGACGGCGAACAGCCTCACGGGGGGCGACGCGGCGGGCCAGGCGGCCCAGGTGAGCGGAATACACACGGCGGCCATGAGCAGGTGCGACACCGCGAGCAGCCTGAGGGCCGACTTCGTCCTTCCCAGGGCCCGCTGGCGGAGGCCGTAGTGCCTGGAGATGAGATACGAGACCGCGCTGAACAACGCGGCGGCCAGGCCGGCGGCGACGCCCAGGCCCAGATCGGTCATGCCAGGAACTGTCATACACGGTCGGTCATACGCGATCGGTCATCGCCAGGTTGCTCATGCTCGGAGGTCTGCCGCGACCACTCTACGACGCCGTCAGAATTCCTGCATCCGTCACAGCCCGCACGGCTGCCACAGGAGGGTGATGCCCGGCCCGAGGCGTTGGCCGCCGTGCCGCAAACCGGCCTGTAGAGTTTGAATGGACCTCCGCGTTTGGAAGGAAAGGACTCCCAGATGGCCTTCGTTGATCGTTCTCTCGCGTCCGCGATTGCGGCCCGCCATGCGGCGGCGGCCCCTTCCCCCTTGGCCGGGAAGTTTGGCCCCGGAAAGTTTCCAGCAGGGAAATTCGGCGATGGGAGGCTTGGCGGTGCAACACGAACCGATGTCGCTCCCATGGCCATGCCCGACGAGACGAATGCTGCACCAGCCATCCTTCCCCGCAACCGATTTCGCGATCTGACGGCGCTGGCGCTCCTCGCCGGCTGCCTCTTCCTGGTCGCAGCCCTGGCCACGTTCGACCCAGCCGATCCACCCGTCTCCTACGGCTTTCCGCCGCATGCGCGGGCGACCAACGCCTGCGGCTTTCTGGGGGCCGCCGTGGCCAGTGGACTCTACGAGTGGTTCGGTCTCGGGGCGTGGCTGGCAGTCGCTGCTCTGGCGTGCATTGACATGACGCTGCTCCGCCGCAGGGCCATGCCAGATCTTCCACTCCGGACAGCGGGCGGCATCGTGGCCCTGGTTGGCGTCTGCACGCTCCTGGCGATGTTTCAGCCCGATTGGATCGCCCGGCCCATCTGGGGCCCCGGTGGTCATGCGGGCGCCATCGGCCGGCATTTTTCAGAGGGCTATTTCGCCAAGACGGGCGCTGCCATCGTCGTGACAGCGATCACGGGGGCCGGCCTTTTTCTCGCCTGCGACACGCTCGTACTCCGCGCCGTGAGCGGCATGACCGCTGCCCTGATGGGCATCATCAGCGCCTTCGTGGCCGGCGTATCTCACATCGGTGCCCGGATCCGCTCGCGTTCCTGCGCCGAGGACGTCTCCACCGACGCCACCGACGACGCCTCCGCTGACATCGCCGCAGCATTTCCCGGCCTGCGGCTTCGCACCGCCAGCAACACCGACACTGACGAGGACGAGGACGCCTCCGATCTCGAAGACGATTCCGAGCCTGCAATTCGCGTCCGTCGCCGCGAGAAACCGGTGGTCGCTGAGAAGATCGCGGTCGAGGACGAGGAGGATCTCCTTGATGACTCCGTCGAGGAGTCGGATGAGGACGCTGTCGACGAGGAAGAGCTCGAACCCGCCGAGGAGCCGCGGCCCGCCGTGCCGATCAAGTCGCTGGCCAGCCGTCGCCGCAAGCCGGAGGCGATCCAGATGGCCCCTGATCCGACGGCTGACTATGAGCTGCCGTCGCTCGAACTGCTGCTGCCAGCCGAACAGCTTCAACTTGACGAGCAGGAACAGGAGGTCCGCGATCGGGCTCGCGTGCTCGAGAAGACGTTTGCCGACTTCGGCTTCAAGGTTCGTGTCGTCGAGATCGAGACCGGTCCGGTCATTTCGCAATACGAGATCGAACTGGAGGCCGGTCTCCGCCTGGCGAAGATCGCCAACCTCGCCGACGACCTTGCCATCGCCCTCCGTGTGCCGAGCGTCCGCATCGTGGCGCCAATACCGGGCAAGAACTCGGTGGGCATCGAGGTGCCAAACACCACCCGCCAGATGGTCCGGCTCCGCGAGGTGATCGAGGAGACGCAGGCAAAGAGCCGCACCATGAAGATCCCGCTCTACTTCGGCAAGGACGTGGCAGGCAATCCGATGGTCTTCGACATGGCGAGCCTGCCCCACCTGCTCATCGCCGGCCGCACCGGCACGGGCAAGAGCGTCTGCTTGAACTCGATCATCGTCTCGATGCTGATGACGCGGCGGCCCGACGAGGTGCGGATGCTGATGATCGACCCGAAGATGGTCGAACTGACGCCCTACAAGGCGTTGCCACACCTCATGCATCCGGTGGTGACCGACATGAAGAAGGCGGAGGCGATCCTCGCCTGGGCCGTGGACAAGATGGAGGAGCGGTATGCCATGCTCGCCAAGGTGGGCGTGCGGCATCTCTCGCAATACAACCAGCTCGGACGGGAGGAGCTGCTCAAGCGTTTCAATCCGGAGACCGACGAAGATGCTGCCGCCATCCCGACGACCATGCCCTACATCGTGATGATCGCCGACGAGATCGCCGACATGATGATGACCGCCGGCAAGGAGATCGAGCAGCACATCATCCGTCTGGCGCAGAAGAGCCGGGCGGTGGGCATCCACCTGATTCTTGCCACGCAGAAGCCGACGGTGGACGTGATCACGGGCCTCATCAAGAGCAACCTGCCGGCCCGCATCGCCTTCCAGGTGGCCAGCCGCACCGACAGCCGCGTCGTGCTCGACGAATGCGGTGCAGAGCGGCTGCTCGGCAACGGTGACATGCTCTTCCTCTCCCCGGGCACAAGCCAGATCCTGCGCGGCCAGGGCACCTATCTCTCTGACGAGGAAATTGGCCGCGTGATGGCCGCGATCGGCACGACCGAGCCACAGTATGCCGCCGAGCTTGTGAATCTCCAGCCGGCTCCGTCGGGCGATGCGCCGAAGGGCTCCGCCGGCAAGGACCGCGACGAAATGTACGAGGCCGCCGTCGAAGTGGTGATCCGCGAGGGCCGCGGCAGCGTGTCGCTCCTGCAGCGGGCCTTGGGCGTGGGCTATGGCCGCGGTGCCCGGCTGATCGACTTCATGGCGGAGGACGGCGTGGTCGGCCAGTATGCCGGCTCGCAGGCCCGCGAGGTGCTCCTCACGATGGACCAGTGGGCCGAGCGAAACGGCACGACAGCCCCCGCTCCTGACCCGGCCCCTCGGCGACTGAAGATCCAGCCCCATGCCAAGGTCGTGGAGCAGTTCGAGGAGATCGAGGAGGAGGACGACGAGGCCGCCGATCGTGAGGAGGCCTTCGCTCATCTCGAGAATGAGGACGAACAGGACTCAGACGACGACGGCGACGAAGAGGAAGCCGACGATGACGCGAGCTACGATGAATCTGATGAGGACGAAGCCGAGTATGAGGACGCCGAAGACGAGGACGATTCCGACGAGGCGTCTGACGACGACGACGATTGATCGACGAATCAACAGCCCACTGACACCGGCTCATTTTCGCTGATCGCCCGGATCGCCTCGCAGCCGGCAGCCGGGGAATCGGGGAAGTGCTGGTAGCCCCGGCGGATTGCATTCCGGCGGGCTATACTCGGCGGTTCGCGGGCAGCCCGCCCGCAGCAGAGGACGACACCAGTGCGCACGATCGAGATCTACGACACGACACTCCGCGACGGCTCGCAGGGCGAGGGCGTCAACTTTTCGCTCGAGGACAAGCTCGCCATCACGCGGCGGCTCGACGAGGCCGGTATCGACTTCATCGAAGGTGGCTATCCCCTCTCGAATCCCAAAGACGCACAGTATTTCGACCGGGCCCGCGCGCTGAAGCTTCGCCACTCGCGGATCTGCGCCTTCGGCATGACCCGTCGCCGCGGCATGACGGCCGCCGAGGATCCGGGCATGAAGGCCCTGCTCGATGCCGGCACGAGCGTGGTCACGATCGTCGGCAAGACCTCCGCCTTCCATGTCACCGAGGTGCTCGGCGTGTCACGCGAGGAAAACCTCGCCATGATCTTCGACACGGTCCGCTTCCTCACGGAGTCGGGCCGTGAGGTTTTCTATGACGCCGAGCATTTCTTCGACGGCTGGAAGCTCGACCGAGACTACTCGGCTGAGACGATTGCTGCCGCAGCCCGGGCCGGCGCCACACGGATCGTCCTATGCGATACCAACGGCGGCACGCTTCCCGACGAGATCGCGCGGCTGGTTGCGGAGGCGGCTGCCTCGCTGCACGCCGCCGGCGTGAGCGTGCCTCTCGCCATCCATTGCCACAACGACTGCGACGTGGCCATCGCCAATTCCCTGTCAGCCGTCGCAGCCGGCGCCGTGCAGGTGCAGGGCACGATCAACGGGATCGGTGAGCGATGCGGCAACGCTGACCTGATCTCGGTGGTCGCGAACCTCGCGATCAAGCTGCCGGGCTATACCGTGCTCAACGGTGGCTCAGGGGCCGCCGGCACGAGCCATCTCACCGAGCTCTCTCGCTTCGTCTACGAGACGGCCAACATGAGCTATCGGCCCGGCCAGCCGTTCGTCGGCACAAGCGCGTTCGCCCACAAGGGGGGCATGCACGTGCATGCGATCGCGAAGGCGACCGAGTCGTATGAGCACATTCCGCCCGAGTCGGTTGGCAATTCGCGGCGGATTCTCGTCAGCGAGCTGTCGGGCCGGTCCAACATCGCCGCGCTCGTGACTAGGCCCGACGTGAAGAACGATCGGGCGTTGCTTGACGGCGTATTGACTGAGGTCTGCCGGCTCGAAAACGAGGGCTGGCAGTTCGAGGCTGCTGGGGCATCGTTCGACCTGCTGGTGGACCGCATCGCGGGCACGTTTCGCCCGGCCTTCGAGAAGCTCGCCTACAACGTGGCCGTCGAGAGCCGTGCCGGCGACGACGTGCAGACCGAGGCGACGGTGAAGCTCGCCGTGGCCGGCGTGCAGCGGCACGAGGTCGCCGAGGGGGACGGCCCGGTGAACGCCCTCGACGCCGCGCTTCGCAAGGCACTCTCCGAGGTCTACCCCGCCCTCTCGCAGATGCACCTGCTCGACTACAAGGTCCGCGTGATCAACGCGCAGGAGGGCACGGCCGCAAAGGTTCGCGTGTCGATCGAAAGCACCGACGGCGACGCCGTCTGGGGCACGGTGGGCGTGAGCGAGAACGTCATCGAAGCCAGCTGGCTCGCGCTCGCCGACTCGTTCCATCACTTCCTGGGACGTGCCGTGCAGTAAGGGTGCAAAACCCCAGTGCGTCCCGCGGCGGCACGCTTTGAACGTGTCCTTACTCCCGGCAGGAATCGAAGAAACGCGGCGGTGCTGACCGGCTTCCTAAACGGGCCGCTCGTCCTCCGGGAGCGTTTCGATCTTTGGCATGCCACCGAGGGTCGGGCTCGAGACGCGATAATACTCCCAGCGCGACTGGTGATAGGCGTCGAAGCCGACAAAGATACCCATCGCGTTGACGCCGTCTGCGATCACCTGACGAAGAAGAATAGAGAGACCTGCCGTTGGGCTTCGATCATCAGCGGCAGCGAGGGAGTTCTGCTTGGGCCGGATGCCTTGATGCCACAGCCCTGAAGTCCGGCAGTAGGATTCGGCATCGCGATGGGTGCGAAAAAGTGGCAAAAACTGGAACGGATCGCCCGTCATTTGCCTCTGATCCCCGAGTATCTGTGGGTGGCCGGATCGCACGATGTGCCAGTCGGCGGCAGTCATAAAAAGTGCTCCGTCAGAACATTGCTGACCATCGACAGCATAGTAGGACCGTGGCGAAGTGGAGCAAACACCCACGCAGGCTGTCGCGTTGGCGGATGAATTCGCCTCAAATGCCGCTTTGGTTGCAGATTCACCGCCGCGTGTGCGGCTTCCGCCTCGGCTTCAGCCGCACACGCTCGTTCCCTTGGTCACCTCTGTTCCTAAACCCTCACATCGCCTGGTACATGAAACCCAACCCGGCCTATGGTTCCGGCCACCGGTGAAAACAGTCATGATGTCGCTGGCACGTCCAACCCGCAACGCTGCGATTTAACCCGATCATGTCTGCACCGCAGTCCTCCGAGTTTTCTTCCGCGGCAGCCGACCGGAATGTGGGCCTGTTCGTGGCCTTTCGCGTTCTCTTCAACGCGCGATTTTATTACCCCGTGTTCATGGTGATGTTCCTCGACTACGGGATCACGGTCGAGGAGTTCGCGTTGCTCAACGCCATCTGGGCGGCGGCGATCGTGCTGCTCGAGGTGCCGTCGGGGGCGCTCGCGGACCTCATCGGCCGCCGGCGGCTCGTGGTCGCCGGGGCGGCTTTGATGGTGGTGGAGATGCTCCTGCTCGTGGTCGTGCCGGTGCCGTCAGCATGGGTGCTTCCCGCGCTCGCAGCCAACAGAATCGTGAGCGGCGCAGCGGAGGCTTTTATTTCTGGAGCCGACGAAGCCCTTGCGTTTGAGTCGCTCGCCGCCTGCGGCCGCACAGGCGAGTGGCCGAGAGTGCTTGAGCGGCTCCTGCGTGCAAGCGGCATCGTGACCATCATCGGCATGGTGACAGGCAGCCTCGTTTACGATCCCGGTATGCTCAACACGATCGTGAGCCGAGTTGGCCTCGCCGGTGGCTTCACCCGCCCCGACACGTTTCGGCTGCCGATCTGGCTCACGCTCGCCTCAGCCCTCGGCGCGTTTGCCGCGGCTATGGCGATGCGCGAGCCTCCTCGGATAGCACCCGCTGGCAGGCAAGCAGACGCGCCCGGGCTTGCAGAGGCGCCCGGGCTCGCGGCTGCGTTTCGCCAGACCGCGGCCACCGGCCGCTGGATTCTCACGCAGCCGCTCGTCCTGCTCGTGATCGTTGCCGGGGTGCTGATTGACCTCCCGATCCGACAAGTGCTCGTCGTGTCGAGCGAAATCTACACCGAGATCGGCATCCCCACGCCGGCCTTCGGCCTCATGAGCGCGGCGTCGGCGCTGCTCGGGCTGGCAGTGGCCAGCCCGCTGCGTCGGCTGGCACTCGGCGCGAGCGCCCGGGCCAACTGCCTCGTGCTGGCCGCGTGCACGATCGTCGGCCTCGTCGGCATCTCCACCTTTATTCCGCTGGGGGGAGTCGCGTTCATGATCCTGCTCTCCACCGTGCTACGGATGGTGGTTTTTCTCCAGAGCCATTACCTGAACCAGCTCGTCGACTCGGGGCGGCGGGCGACGGTCCTGAGCTTCCGCGGACTCGCGGTGAACGTCGGCTACGGCCTCGGCTGCATCGGATTCGCCGCCGCGACGGCGGCCTATGGCCGTATCATCGGCGCGGAGAACTGCTTCAGGGCCGTGGTGGGACTCTTGCCCTGGGGATTCGTGCTGGTGAGTGTCGCGTTCTGGAGCTACAGCCTGCGGCTCCTACCAAATCGCGCTGCCCTCACCCGGCCCGGTGGCTTCGGCCAGACGTCGACACCATCTGCCTGATAATCTTCGTCCGGCGGCTTGGCTGCTCGTCGCAGCGATCGCGGTTGAGTCTGAGGTGGAAATTTCGGGAATCCGTCATGACGTCATGAACTCGGGGAGTTTGAAATCGTGACGAAGCTTTGCGCCAAGCCCGTCAGAGACCCAACCACTGTCGCATTGCTGCGTTGATTCATCTCGCATCGTCGGTGCCGAGTCGGCCGACCATGTTGGACGGGCGATTCGTGGATCGTGTTCAGCCCCCGAAGGACTCAAGCGGCGTGCCCGGACTGCAGGGCTTCATCGACGATGGCTACGTTGTCTGTGCCACGGATTACCAAGGCCTCGGCAGCCCGGGGCAACATCGATACATTGTCACCCGGACCCAGGCGCGCGATGCGGTGTACCTCGTCCATGCTGCGCGCATGCTCGGCGATCGCGGTGCCGGCAACAGAGTCGGCAGCGTTGGATGGTCGCAAGGCGGCGGCGCGTCGGCGGCCGTGGCCGAACTTGATTCCGAGGATTGCAGAGATCCGTAGCCTTCCGGGATCGCACGTCACCCGTGCGTCGTTTCCATGAACACCCCCCCCGTTGCTGACTATGTCCTGACTCGCCTCTCTCAGCTCGGCATCGACCGGATTTTCGGCGTCCCCGGAGACTATGCCTTTTCGATCGACGATGCGGCGGAGCGTGTGCCCGGGCTCTCGTGGGTCGGCTGTGCCAACGAGCTCAACGCCGCCTACGCGGCCGACGGCTACGCCCGTATCCGTGGGGCCGCGATGCTGTCGACGACGTATGGCGTCGGTGAACTGTCTGCGATCAACGGGGTGATGGGCAGCAAGGCGCACCGGCTGCCGGTCTTCCATCTGGTCGGCATGCCGAGCGAGCGGATCCAGCGGCTCGGACTGGTCACCCACCACAACCTCGGCGACACGGTCTACGACCGCTTCATGCCGCTCTCCGCCGCCGCGGCCTGCGTCAGCGCCAGGCTGACCGCCGACAACTGCGTCGAGGAACTCGAGCGGGTGATCCGCGAGGCACTCCGCCACAGTATGCCGGCCTATCTGGTGATCTCGGAGGTCGAGGGCATCATGCCCGTGCTCGGAAGGCCGGTCGCCGGCGGACCGTTGGCCACGATCAAGCGGCAGAAGAGCGTGTCTATCGAACTCGACGCCGCCGTGGACACGCTCGTGTCTCGCATCACGGCGGCCCGCCAGCCCGTCGCGATCGTGACGAGCCTCGTGGCCCGCTACGGCCTGCGGGAGCGGGCGATGGAGTTTATCCGTCGGGCGAATCTGCCCGTGGCGGTGATGCCGAACGACAAGGGCGCCGTCGATGAATCCCTGCCCTCCTTCATCGGGCTCTACAACGGCGGGATGTCGTCGCCGCCCGCGGTGGCTGAGGCCGTCACGACCGCCGACCTCGTGCTTGACATCGGCGGGATGGTGCTCAACGAACTCAGCACCGGCTTCTGGACAGACCTGCCCGCACCCGGACGGGTCGTTTCGATCCACGGCAACTGGGTGCGTGCGGGCGACAAGGTGTTTGTGAACGTCGCGATCGACGACGTCTTGGAGAGGCTTGTGGCACGGGTGCAGGCCCGGGCGACAGACGCTCCGATTCGCGTGGAGCCGTTGCCCCTTGTCGGGGAGGGCGTTGACCGCCTCGCCTCCGCGAATTTCTACCCGCGGCTCCAGCGGCGGCTGCGAGCCGGCGACACGATCGTGGTCGAGACGGGCACCTGCATGCTCCACGCGAACCGGATGCTCCTGCCGGCAGGTGTGGGCGTCGAGGAACAGGCGCTCTGGGGCTCGATCGGCTGGGCGACGCCCGCCTGCCTCGGCGTTGCCCTGGCGAAGACCTCGGGCCGCACCTGGCTCATCACGGGCGACGGATCCCACCAGCTCACGCTGAACGAACTTGCCGTGATGGGCCGCTATGGCGTGAAGCCCGTGATCTTCGTGCTCAACAACGGACTCTACGGCATCGAAGACGTGATCAGTGAGCGCGGGCATGCCTACGACGATCTGGCTGCCGTTCGCTACGAGTTGCTGCCCGAGGCTTTTGGCTGTCGGGGCTGGCTCACGGCAAAAGTGGGGACGGTTGCGGAGCTTGATGCCGTGCTCGATCGCATCGACGGGCACGACGGAGCGGCCTACGTGGAGGTGCTGATCCCGAACGAGGAGAGCCAGCCACTGCCAGACGCGGTGATCGACGCAGGCTATAAGCTCCGCACCCCTCCGGTCGGCTGATCAGCACGGAGGATTCTGGGAGCAATCGAGAGCGGGAATTTGCTCCCACCCTCGTTGTCAGCCGGCTTTCGCCCTCTGACGTCCGCTGCGTCGTCGCGGTGATGCGGGTCATCGCCTTGTCCCGCGTTCGTAGGTGTAGGTCAGCGTGCCCTCGGCGAGCGTGATGTCCCTGATCGCCGCGAGCAACGCGTCCCGCGTGGCGGCGTTCGCGGGGAGTGTCGGCATCGCCGAGAGCGCGTAGACGGTGACGTGATACGTCTTCGCCCCCGGCCCCTTGGAGCACATTGGCTCGTACTCCGCTCGACGTTTGTCGTTGAGCCCAATCGTGCCGACCATGCGGGAATTCTTCGCCAGATGCGTGCTATTCCCAGGAATGCCGTAGACGACCCAGTACGACTTCACCTGATCCGGCGCCTCGTGCCAGAGCGTGATGGCGTAGGACTTCGTGCCGGGAGGACCGGCCTGCCATTCGAGCGGCGGCGATGCGCCGGCTCCGTCGCAGGTGAACTCCGCCGGTAGGTTTCCGTCAGCGCCGATGGCCGAACTCGTGACGGTGAGTGATGCTATTCCCGACGGCTTCGCAGATGATGTTCCGGCCCGCTCACGTCCGGCGGGTCGGCCGCGTCCACCCGGGCCGCGGCCGCGGGGCGTGTAGGTCTCCGTGGTCTTCTTGCCCGACGGATCGGTGGAGTCGAACACGAGCGTGCCGTCGCCGTTCACTTTGTAGTCGACGAAACCCTGGCGGCCGCCGACTTCATAGGTGAGACGGCGACTGGTGGGCGTGAACGCCGTGTAGCCGACGATCGTCGCGCCGCGGAGTGGCTGGAGCGCAGGCCGCACCGGCTCGGCCCGGGGCTGCGGATCGACCTGGCCGTCCCGCTCCGTCACCTCGCCGTGGAAGCCGCCGTTTACATACGGATACGTCTTCGTCGCGTGATAGTGGTAGTTGCCGTCGGCGTCTTCGTGGCCGTTGAACCGATCGAGCCCGTTGACCGCCGATCCGTCGGGCTCCGTGTAGCCGTAGATCGGATAGCCGTCGAGCGCGTAGGCGATCGGCATGCCCTTGCCGACATCCTTCTCCAGGTGCACCGGCGCGATGTGATAGTGGTAGTCGTCGGCTCGGCCGCAGTGGCCGCCATACTCGTCGAGTTCGCCGATCAGGAAGGCGTCTTCGCCACGGTTGTTGAGCGGATTGAAGATCGGCACGCCGTTGACCGCCAGCGCGATCGCGCCCCGCAGAAACCTGTTCCTCGTCGTGGCTGGGTTGGCCGCCGGCACCGGCTCGAGCGGGAGCTGCCAGGCGTTGTCGCCAGTGTATTTATGCGGCAGCGGCACCTGCTGCTGCCACGCCCGAATGCCCACCATCAGCGGATGATCGGGGATGCCGTTGCTCTCGACGTAGAAATACCGATCGTCGCTGCGGACTGAGATCGCCTTCAGCTCGACGAAGGGCTCGAATGCCTTGGCGATGTCGGTGGCCTCCGTTCGCCTGGGCTTGGTGTTGGCCGTGAGCAGGAACCGGGATGAGACGGGCTGAGGGGTCTGCTGTTTGGCAGGTTCGTGGTCGTCACGCCGATGGCGGTGCCACGGATGGGCCAGCGCCGTGTCTGATGCGGCACCAAGCATGAGGAGCCATCCGATCGCGAACACACATCTCGAACGGACGAGCGTCATGCTTTCTTCCTTCGTTTCGTGGCTGACTCCGCTCCATCGTCGCTCTTGGAGTGGGGAAAGTGGAAGACGAGCTCTTCTCACGGCCGTCGTGGCAGCATCCAGACGACACGGAGCCCGCACGCCGGTACGTCTCCCGGGTATCGGTCTTCCCATGGCGGCAATTGGCCGTTGTCCGCTACATTTTGCGATCTCCGATCACGTTCCCCAAAGACACGCAACACCATGCACGAACTGCCGAAGCAATACGATCACGCCGCCGCACAGGCCCGCTGCCGCACGCTCTGGGATACCGGTCGCTACTGGCACGCCGAACCGCCGGCCGTAGGGAATAGCCAGGGCGATCGGGAAGGAAAAGTCTTTTCGATCGTCATCCCGCCGCCGAATGTCACCGGCGCCCTCCACCTCGGGCACGCCCTCAACAACAGTCTCCAGGACCTGCTCGTCCGCACGCGGCGGATGCAGGGCTACAACACGCTCTGGATGCCCGGCACCGACCATGCGGGCATCGCCACGCAGGCCGTCGTCGAACGCCGACTGCTCGAAGAGGAAAAACTCTCCCGGCACGACCTCGGCCGCGAAAAGCTCGTCGAGCGGATCTGGGCCTGGAAGGAACAGTATGAGAAGCGGATCCTCGGGCAGCTCCGCGACATGGGAGCCAGCTGCGATTGGGACCGGGTGCGTTTCACGCTCGACGACCAGTGCGCCCGAGCCGTGCGGGAGGCGTTTTTCCGGCTCTTCGAGAAGGGCCTCGTCCGCCGCGGCAAGCGGCTCGTCAACTGGGACACCTTTCTGCAGACGGCCGTGAGCGACGACGAGGTGTTTCACGAGCAGGTGAAGGGGCACTTCTGGCACATCCGTTATGACGTCATCGACGCCAAGCCCGGCGAGCCGACGAGCGTGACGGTGGCCACGACGCGGCCCGAGACCCTGCTCGGCGACACGGCCGTGGCTGTGCACCCTGCTCCAGCTGAGGCCCTTGCCGAGGCGGAAAGGGCGCTGCGTGAAAAGCGGGCCGCATCGTCGGCCAAGGAGCATGCTGACATCGACCGGGCGATCGAAGACCTCGAAGCGCGACGTCGCGACCTCTTGCCCGTGCTCGAAACTCTGGCGGCGATGGCGAAGGACGGGCGGCAGGTGCGGCTCCCGCTGCTCGGCCGGGCGATTCCGCTCGTGCCTGATGAGTGGGCAAAGCCCGAGATGGGCTCCGGCTGCGTGAAGATCACGCCGGCCCACGATCCCAACGACTACGACGTCGGCCTGCGGCAGAAGCTGCCGATGATCAACATTCTCAAGCCCGATGGCACGCTCAACGCTGAGGCGGGCCCCTACGCCGGCCTCGCGATGATGAAGGCCCGCACGCGGGTGGTGGCCGATCTCGAGGCGGCCGGCCAGCTCGTGCAGGTGGAGGATCGCGTCATCGACCTGGCCCACTCCGACCGGTCGAAGACGCCGATCGAGCCATTCCTCGCCGATCAGTGGTTCATCCGCATGAGCGAGATCGCGCAGCCCGCGCTCGACGCCGTCACTCGAGGAAAAATCCGCATCGTGCCCGACCGCTACGCCAAGAGCTATCTCGACTGGCTCGGCGAGAAGCGCGACTGGCCGGTGAGCCGGCAGCTCTGGTGGGGCCACAGGATCCCGATCTGGCACGTCGAGGGCGTGGCGGAGGCCGATCTTCAGAAGGCATTCGCGGGCCGGCCGACCGTGTCGTGGAAGACCGACGGCGGCAGCGGCTGGCATGTCTGCTCGTCGGATGAATCGCTCGGCGTTGACGTCGTAGCGGGTAAACCGCTTGTCCGCGATCCCGACACGCTCGACACCTGGTTCTCCTCGGCGCTCTGGCCGCACTCCACGCTCGGCTGGCCTGCTCAGACGGCCGAGCTCGACTGCTTCTATCCCACCACCACGCTCGTCACCAGCCGCGACATCATCACGCTCTGGGTCGCCCGCATGGTGATCATGGGGCTCTTCGACACGGGAAAGATTCCGTTCCGCGACGTGGCCATCCACCCCAAGATCCTCGACCGCTACGGCGAGACGATGAGCAAGAGCAAGGGGAACGGCGTCGATCCGCTCGACGTGATCGAGGCCCTCGGCGCCGACGCGCTGCGGTTTGGCATGGTGAG
>CAMCQY010000060.1 GCA_945877135.1 Candidatus Kuenenia stuttgartensis | reverse complement strand
GTCAGCTCCGTGTAGTCGATGTCGATGTCAGCCGCGGAGAGGGCGGCGCGGAAGTGCCGCATGGCCGAGAGGAAGACGGCGATCCGTGCCTTGTGCGTCCAGACATGGGTCGACTCCTCGGCCACTTCGGCCATCCAGACGGAATCGCTCGTGCGGTCGAAGCCATCGAAGGCGGCGCTCGTGCGATCGAGTTGGTCGCCAAGCACAAGGACGAGACGGCGTGGCATGGCATGGCTTTCTACAAAATCACGCGGGCTGGTCACCGCGATGATTGGGATCGGCGTCAATCGGTGGCTGGGATTGCCCCACGGCGGGCGCGATCGCCGGCAATGCCAGCGACACCAGGAGCAGAAGGACCGCAGGCGGGGCCAGACAGGCCAGCGTCGGCGAGCCCGGCCACCACGGGGCCAGACTCGTCACCAACTGCCGCCAGACACAGAGATGGATGAAGGTCGCCGGTACGAGGAGCAGTTCGAGCGGCATCGACGGCCAGGCCATCACGGCCGACCAGATCAGGATCTGGACGAGACACGCGACGAGCAACAGGATCACCGTGCCGAGCATGCCCTGCCAGCCAAACACGATGCCCACAAGCGCCAGGCCGACGCCCATCGAGCTGGTGGGCAGCAGGGGCAGACCGCAACGGCCTGCGGCATCGCCACGCAGGAGGCGGTTGAGCAGCAGGTGCAGGAACTGTCCGCAGCAGAGGCCGGCAAGTCCGCCGGCCACTGAGACCGCCAGCCCGTTGACGAGCCAATCGTCGGCGGTGCGGCTCTCGCTGGCATCGAGGCTCAGCGGCAGGGGATGCAGGGACGGAAACAGACTTGGCAGGAGGATGGCCACAAGGAGCACGGCCACGACGTGCCGACCCGGAAGAGGATGGCGATCCCAGGCGATCAGTCCCCAGACCAGCAGAATACAGAGCATGCCGCAGTGATAGAGAGAGAGTCCGAGGAGATCGGAGGAGGGATTGGGAAACAGCATGAGCACGCCGCCGTGCAGGAAGTCTGGAGCACGCTGCGGCAGATTCGCACCGCCCGAGAGCAGTTCGCGGAAGTAAAGCGCTGTGCCAAAGCCGGCGCAGATCGCCTCGACGACCGGATAGCGGGCCGCGATCGGCAACTGGCAGGATCGGCAGCGTCCGTTCAGGAACAGCCAGCCCACCACCGGCAGGTTGTCGTGCCACTTGATCGGGGTGTCGCACCGAGGGCAGTGGGAACCGCCGTGCACGACCGACTCACCCAGCGGCAGCCGGTACACCACCACGTTCAAAAAACTGCCGATCAGCGACCAAAAGACGAATACCCACACCGCCAGGATCGCCGCCCCCCCCACCGGCGGCAGCATCTCGACCAGGGAGTCACTGCTGGTGAAGCGGTGCGCCGCCGGCGAGACCGCCCAGACGGCGGCGTCAGCGGCAGGGAACCATAACGCCACCACCACGGCCGCCAGCACGACGGCCCAGACCGTCGCACGGCTCGGCAGAGCCTGCTCGGCACAGTGTTCCGGTTCGTCCGGCCGGGCAACCGGCTCTGGCTCCACGTCGATCACTCGGGATTCCTCATCCTGGCGGCGCCTTTTTCACCAGACTACCACGGACCGGAAGCCACAAAAATTCGGACTGGACAAATTCGACGGCCTGTTACGTGTGCTCAACGCGTGCGGTTGGAGGGGAGAAGCAAACACGTCTGTCAGACTCTCGTAAGGAGGCCCCAGTGATCGCACTCGCCAAGCACGGTTCGAAATCCCGGCGACGTCCTGCGACGGTCGGCAGTTCGACAGCGAAGTCGAACCGTCGGCCAGCCGCCGCCCCTGTGCGGAAGTCGGCTCACCGGAAGGCCGCCCCCAAGAAGTCGGCTCCTCGGAAGTCGGTGCTGCAGGACCGGCGGGCGCAACTTTTCGATCGCGTGATCGACTACGTTCCCTGTCGAGAGTTTCTCGCCGAGGACGCCGAACGGCTCGCAACTGCCCCCCCGGGTGAGGCCGCGGTGCCGCTCCAGAGCGTTCGCTCGGAGTCACCTGCGGGCGCAAGTCTCACGCCCTACCTCGCGAGCCTCTATCAGACCAGGCTGCTGTCCAAGGACGAGGAGCAGTTTTATTTCCGTCGAATGAACTGGCTGAAGTTCCGGGCCGCCACGGTCCGGGGCCGGCTGGACCGACGGCGGGCAACCCAGCGGCAGATCGACAGGATCGAGGGTTGGTTGACCGAGGCAGAGACCGTGAAGTCGATCATCATTACGTCAAACCTCCGGCTCGTCGTCTCGATCGCCAAAAAGTTCGTCGACGCGACGAACTCGTTCGAAGAACTGGTCGGCGAGGGGAACGTCGCCCTGATGCGAGCGGTGGAGAAGTTCAGCTTCGCACTTGGCAATCGCTTCAGCACCTATGCAACCTACGCCATTCAGCGGCATTTCTTCCGATTGTCGTTCAAGGCTCGGCAACTACGACAGCGGTTTGTGTCTGACGATCAGTCGTTCAAGGGGCTGCCGGCCGCCGAGCCCAACGCCGAGCAGTGTTCGTCCGAGCAGATCGCCTTGCTCAAAGAACTCTTTGCCAAGTTCCTCGGAGAATTGGAACCGCGGGAGCAGCAGATCGTGGTGGCCCGCTTCGGATTCGACGGCCAGCCGCCACGGACGTTCCGCGAACTGGGTGCTTCGATGGGCGTCTGCAAGGAACGGATCCGGCAGATTCAGACGCGGGCCCTCGACAAACTCCGTGGCATGGCCACCGAAGCCCGGCTCGAGCAGACCGTCGGCGACTGGCTGTAGGCTGGCGGGAACGCGGGTCGACTGGAGTCGTGGCCGACCGACCGACCTGCTATCTTCTGCGGGATGAGTAACACCCACACCGCTGCGCCGACGTTTCGCCTCTGGTTGATGATGGTGCTCGAGTTCGCCATCTGGGGCGCATGGCTGCCCTTGATCTGGGGCTACATGGGCGCCTCGATCGCAGATGGGGGCCTCGGCTTCACCCCTGCGCAGATCGCCTGGGTCGGCAGTGCCTTCGCGATCGCCTCGATCGTGGGCATCTTCTTCTCCAGCCAATTCGCCGACCGCACGTTTGCCGCTGAGAAGTTCATGGCTGCCAGCCACTTCATCGGCGGACTGGCGATGCTCGGGATGTACTGGGCCAAGGACTTTCCCACCTTCTTCGGCCTCATGCTC
The DNA here is from genome assembly GCA_945877135.1 of Candidatus Kuenenia stuttgartensis. Lineage (GTDB taxonomy): Bacteria > Planctomycetota > Planctomycetia > Pirellulales > UBA1268 > CAMCQY01. The sequence continues at coordinate 18,166 of CAMCQY010000060.1, read as the reverse complement.
ATCCATTCGCTGCTCTATGTTCCCACGATCTCGGTCTCGAATTCGATCGCATTCGCGCACATGAAGAACGCCGAAAAGGAGTTCGGCCTCGTCAGGATGGGCGGCACGATCGGCTGGATCCTTGCCGCCTGGCCACTGTTCTTCCTGCTGGAAGGAAAGACGGGCTTCGCGGCGACGACCGCGAAGGCGAACATCTTCCTCGTCGCCGGTATCGCGTCCGTGCTTCTCGCCGCCTACAGCCTCACGCTGCCGCATACACCACCGAAGCGGGCGGCCGCCGGCGAAGGAGGGTTCGCGTGGCTCAAGGCCGCGAAATATCTCTCGAAGCCATACCTTCTCGTGCTCTTCGTGGCGACGTTCATCGATTCGGTGATCCACAACGGCTATTTTTTGCTGGCCGGCAATTTTCTCGGCGACAAGAACGCCGCCAACATCGCGCAGCAGTGGATCATGCCGGTGATGAGCATCGGGCAGGTAGCCGAGATCCTCACGATGGCGGTGCTGGGGAGCGTGCTCGCCCGGCTCGGCTGGAAGACGACGATGATCCTCGGCATCCTCGGCCATGCGGCCCGCTTTGCCGTGTTTGCCTTCATGCCGCAGAACCAGGCGATGATTATCGCGGTGCAGGTGCTCCACGGCATCTGCTACGCCTTCTTCTTCGCCACGCTCTACATCTTCATCGACGCCGCGTTTCCGAAGGATGTGCGGTCGAGCGCCCAGAGTCTGTTCAACCTGCTCGTCCTGGGGTTGGGCGACCTGGCGGCCAAGTGGCTGTTCATCCCGCTGCAGGAACGGCTCACCCATGATGGCATGACCGACTACCGGCAACTCTTCCTCGTGCCCGCAGCCATGTCGCTGGCCGCGGCCGTGCTGCTGCTGGTGGCATTCTGGCCGCCCCGGTCGCTGGCCACGGCGTCCGACACGCACGACGATCTCGAGACGGAGCCGGAACTGGCGAGGTAATCCCAGCCTCCCATGCCGCTGGGCCGGTGGCCCGGCCCGCTCCGCTCGCTGCGGCGGCTCCTCCACCCGCCCACATGCAAGCCCGACGCGCCAGCGAGGGAATCCGCGACCCATCGCTGGCAGGCCTCCCGTATTCCCTCGCTTGCGCTGCGGGCTTGGATGATGCGTGTTCACGCCTCCCAGCGAGCGGAGCGTGTCCGGTCCACCGGCCCGGCCCACGGCTGCAACCCGTCTTGCACCACGCCCTCAGGCTTCCTACCCTCCCGACCCGGTCCGTGCCCTCCGATGACCCACGCCGGTATCGGAGCGGGCCGACGCCATGGAGGATCCCATGTCCATCTCGCTTGAAGAACTCGCCCGCCATGTTCAGGGAACGGTCGTCAGCGGCACCGCAGGGCTGTCGATCACCGGCGCGGCCACGCTGGAGACCGCCGGATCGACCGACATCACGCTCATTGACGCAGCCGACAAACTGCCTCTCCTGGCGAAGAGCCGCGCCTGTGCGGCGATCGTGCCGCAAGGGTCAGGCCCACTCGACCGGCCCTCGGTCGAGGTGGCCGATGTGCATGCGGCGTTTGCCGCGGTGATCACCCGTCTACGGCCGCCCCGCACGGCCGCCCGTATCGGCGTCAGCCCGCAAGCAGTCGTCGATCCCACGGCCCGCATCGGCGCTGATGCCGACATTCACCCTCTCGCCGTCATCGGTGCGGATGTCGAGATCGGGCCAGGCTGCACGATCCACTCGGGCGCTCAGATCATGGCCGGCTCCCGGATTGGTGCCGGCACCGTGATCTTCCCGAATGTGGTGCTCTACGACAGCACGCAGGTGGGGGCAAGGTGCGTGATCCATGCTGGTGCCGTGCTCGGAGCCTACGGCTTCGGCTACAAGGTGGTGGGCGGCAGCTACACGCTCTCGGCCCAGTTGGGCTGGGTCGAGGTGGGCGACGACGTCGAGATCGGTGCCGGCACCACGATCGACCGCGGTACCTACGGGCCGACGTCGATTGGCAACGGCACGAAGCTCGATAATCTCGTGATGATCGCCCACAACTGCCGACTCGGCCGCCACAACATGATCTGTTCGCAGGTGGGTGTGGCGGGCAGCACGACCACGGGCGACTGGGTCGTGATGGCCGGGCAGGTGGGTGTTCGCGATCACGTGCACATCGGCGATAAGGCGATCCTGGGAGCCCGGTCGGGCGTGTCGAACGATGTGCCGCCTGGCATCACGGTGCTGGGCGAGCCCGCCATCGAACTTCGCGACCGCAAGCTCCAACTCGCGACCATGAGCAAGCTGCCTGAGATGCGGAAAGACCTCAAGCAGCTCAACGCCCGCGTGGACGCCATCGAGCGGTCGCGGTCTCAGTCCCAGCCCCATTCACAGGGCGGCTGCGGCACCGAGGCCGCCTGATTCATCATGGACCGGCTCCATGCGAGGCCGTACGGGCCGGTGGAGCCGCTTCATCCTCATCCCCCTTACGCACAACCTCATGCATCCGACCCTGCCTCACGATCCACGCCCGCTCGCGGGTGAGACGATTGGCATTCTTGCCGGCTGGGGCCGGTTTCCGGTGGCCGTGGCCGAGGCGGTCCGTCGTCGCGGCGGCCGCACTGCCATCCTGTCGATTCGCGACCATGCCGACGCGGCGCTCGAGCCGCTGGCCGACGTCCATGGCCACGTCGGCGTCGCCCAGCTCGGCGGGGCGATCGACTTCTTCCGCCGGCACGGCGTGACCCGCGCGACGATGGCAGGCAAGATTCACAAGACGAAGCTCTTTGGCCGCCATGCATGGATCCATCACCTGCCCGACTGGCAGGCCCTGATGACCTTCTGGCCGCACTTCATCAGCCGCCGCCGCGACAATCGCGACGATTCGCTGCTGGCGGCCATCGCGTCGGCCTTCGACGCGGCCGGCGTGACGATGTGCCCCGCCACCGACTTCGCGCCGGAGCTGTTGGCCGACGAGGGCGTGCTCGCCGGCCGGCCGCTGTCGGCTGGCGAACAGGCCGACGTCACCTTCGGCTGGCAGCTCGCCAAGGAACTGGGTCGGCTCGACATCGGCCAGACGGTGGTGGTGAAGAACCGGGCGCCTCTGGCGCTGGAGGCGATCGAAGGGACGGATGAATGCATCCGCCGCGCGGGTCGGCTCTGCTCGTCAGGCGGCATGGTGGTGGTGAAGGTGGCCAAGCCGCGGCAGGATCTACGGTTCGACATGCCGACGATCGGCCGTGGCACGCTCGAATCGCTGCGGGCGGCTGGGGCCACTGTGCTCGCGATCGAGGCGGGCCGCACCATCCTCGTTGACCCTGACGAACTCGCCGAATTCGCCCGCCGCAGCGGGATCACGATCGTGAGCCTCTGCGACGAAGCCGGAGCGCCGCAGCTGCGAACCGCGGCCTGAGGCGGGCAGGCGTGCGGGGCTTGGATGAGGGCGGGTTCCCATGCAAGCCCGACGCGCGAGCGAGGGAATCCGCGTCCCGCACCGTGAGGCGACCCGCATTCCCTTGCTTGCGCTGCGGGCTTGGATGAGGGCGTATACTGGGCGTCACCATGCGAACCATTTTGTTCCTCTTGCTGCTTGCGATCGCGCTGGGCCTGCCGTTGGCGGGAACGGCGGTGGCGCAGCCGCAGGCGGTGGCGATCGATGCTGCCGTCGACCAGACGGCCGTGATTCCCCCGGCCCAGACGCATTACATGGGCCGGGAGATCGCGCAGACGATGCACTTCACCGGTGCGCCGTGGCTGGTCCGCGAGAGCCGTCAGCGTGAGGAGGACTGCCGGACGATGCTCCGGGCGCTGGGGGTGAAGCCCGGCCAGACCGTTTGCGACATGGGGTGCGGCAACGGGTTCTACACGCTCCAACTCGCCCGGCTCGTCGGCCCGCGGGGCCTCGTCTACGCCGTTGACATCCAGCCGGAGATGCTGCAGATGCTCGCCCGCAACGCGGCCGAGGCGCGACTGGCCAACATCCGCCCGGTGCTCGGCACGGCAATTGATCCCCGGCTGCCGGCGGGGGAGATCGACATGATGCTCTGTGTCGATGTCTATCATGAGTTCTCCCACCCCGAGGCGATGCTGGCGAAGATCAAGGAGAGTCTGGCCCCCGACGGCCAACTCGTTCTGGTGGAGTTTCGTGGCGAGGATCCGGCGGTGCCGATCAAGCCGCTCCACAAGATGACCAAGGCACAGGTACGGGCAGAGTTGGAGCCGGCGGGATTTGGGATGGTGCGGGAGTTCGACCGGCTGCCGTGGCAGCACCTGCTCTTTCTCGGCGTGCGTGAAGCCGCGCCCGCCCGCCCCTGACATCATCCAAGCCCGCAGCGCCAGCAAGGGAATGTGGGTGACCGGACTCCAGCCCTAGGGTAGGCGGCAGGTGCCGTCCTCGCAGGAGCCAGCGATCTTCAGCCGGTGGCGGGCGACGAAGGCGTAGAGCCGCTGCCAGATCGGCATCGTGCCCGGCACGTGGAGGACCAGGGCGAGCGGCCAGAGCAGCACGAGCCGCCGTGTGAGATAGCGGACCGCATCGGCACCGCCACGGGCGAGTCCCCGAGAATCGATGACATACATCTGCCGGTGCAGATCCTCCAGAGCAATCTCCGGATAGTCGCGGGCCACAGCCGGGTCGTGGAGCGAGGTGAAGGCGAGCCTGCCGGTGAGGTCGAGCCCCCGCAAGACTGCAATCTGGCTCCGGCAGAAGCGACACTGCCCGTCGTAAAGCACGGTGTCGCGGGCCGGGTGGTGGCGGGTGGTGATCATCGCTCACCAGTCATGCTACGACGCTGTCAGCAAAAGAACAGCGGGCTACGGCCGGAATCGAGGCTCCGCTGCCAGGGAACCGACCGCCCCCTTGCCGCCGCCAGTTGGCAGCGTGCAGAAATGGAGAATCGTCACGGCTCCCGCCGAGATCAGGCTCCACGGTGCCCAATCTGGTGCCGTGAAGACGGCGGGGTCGCCGCGGCCGTCCACCGGCAGAACCACAGCGGAGTCGATGAGCAGCAGTTCCACGCCCGCCACACAGGCGAAGATGCCCGCCGCCAGAAATACGCTCTTCCACATGGCTGCCTGCCCGCCACTGGCGGGAACCGAAGACACCTGATCCGCACACTGCTTCCAGGGGATCTATCGGCCCGCGGCAGGCGACGCCTGCACGGCAGGTGCTCCGAGAGCGACCGTAGCAGTTGCAGCGATTGCGATGGCAGACGGACCGCTCGTTCAGCCAGAAATATCCGCCGGTCCGACTCCGCTTTCGGGGGCGTCAGTCGCCGAACGGGGGGGCGGAGGGGCTGTATTGGAAGCGGGCGTCGCCGCGGGAACCCGGCGTTCCGCTTCCGTGCCCGGCACGAGCTGCGGCGTGCCGATGGAGGCCTCGATGATCGTTCGCAGTTCTTCGCCGTCGATCACCTCGCACTCGATCAATCGATTGGTGATCGCTTCGAGCGCGACCCGCCTCGACTCCATGATCCTGCGGACCCGCTCCATGGCGGTGTCGATGATGCGGCGAACCTCCTCGTCGATTTCCCGCGCGGTCTGCTCACTGTGGCTTCTGGCTTGGGAGAGGTCGCCACCGCTGCCAGCCAGAAACGGCGACCGTCCGCTCTCCCGGTAGGCCACCCTGCCCAGCCGGCTCATGCCATAGTCCATCACCATCGAGCGGGCGATCGCGCTGGCCCGCTCCAGGTCGTTTTGCGCGCCGGTCGAGATATCGGCGTAGACCATCTCCTCGGCGATGGTGCCCGCGAGCAGCACCTCGATGCGGCTCTCCAGTTCCGACTGCGTGAGCAGGTAGCGGTCGTCCTCCGGCCGCTGCATCGTGTAGCCCAGTGCCGCCAGCCCGCGGGGGATGATCGACACCTTGTGGACCGGATCGGTGTTGGGGAGCGAGAAGGCGACGAGTGCGTGGGCCGCCTCGTGGTAGGCGACGCGTTTTTTCTCATCCTCGTGGATGACCCGCTTCTTCTTCTCGAGCCCCGCCGTCACCCGCTCGACACCCTCGTTGAACTCCTGCATGCCGACAGAGGTCTTGTTGTTGCGGGCCGCCAGCAGTGCCGCCTCGTTGACGAGGTTGGCAAGGTCGGCGCCCACGAAGCCCGACGTGATCCGGGCGATCTGTTCGAGATTGACCGCGGGATCGAGTTTCACGTTGGCGACGTGGACCCGCAGGATCGCCTCGCGACCGCGGACGTCAGGCCGATCGACGAGCACGTGTCGGTCGAACCGGCCGGGCCGGAGCAATGCCGGATCGAGCGTTTCAGGCCGGTTGGTCGCCGCCAGCACGATCACGCCCGAGTTGCTGCCGAAGCCGTCCATTTCGACGAGCAGCGCGTTGAGCGTCTGCTCCCGTTCGTCGTGGCCACCGACCACACTCGAGCCGCGGGTCTTGCCGAGCGCGTCGAGTTCGTCGATGAAGATGATGCACGGGGCTTTCGCGGCCGCCTGCTGGAACATGTCGCGGACCCGCGCCGCCCCCACGCCTACGAACATCTCCACGAAGTCACTGCCCGACAGCCCGAAGAAGGGCACGCCCGCCTCGCCGGCGATCGCCTTGGCCAGGAGCGTCTTGCCCGTGCCCGGCGGGCCGACCAGCAGCACGCCCTTGGGGATGTGGCCTCCGAGCACCTGATATTTTTCCGAGTTGCGCAGGAACTCCACCACCTCCCGCAGTTCCTCGACCGCTTCGTCGATACCCGCGATGTCGTCGAACGTGATGCCGAGATCTTCCTGGGCATACATCTTGCCGCGGCTGCGTCCGAATGCCATCGGGCTGCCGGCACCGCCGATCCGTCGCATCATCATGAAGAAGACGAGACCGAACAGGCTCGTCAGGAAGAGCATCGGTAGCCAGTTTCTCCAGGGGCTCGGCGCTTCCTCGTAGCGAAAGGGAACGCCGTGCTCCGACAGTTGCCGCATCAGTTGGCTCTCCGAGTTTTCGCTCGGCAGTTTCGCCGTGTGGAACCGCCGCACGGTGCCACGGCCGTCGGCTACCCCGACGGGCTTGGCCGCCTGTGGGCCCGAGGCCGGTTCTGTCTGCGGCTTGGCGGCCGCGGCAGAGGAATGTTCGCGGACCGTGCCGGATACCTGGAAGGAGCCGATCACGACGTCGCGGAGGTCGCCGTAGCGGGCCGTCTGCCGGCCGTCGGTGCCAGGATGGGAGATCTCGACCCACTCGACGGCGTCTTCATCGACGTGGTCGCTGGCCTGAGCTGGCCCAGACGCCTGCTTTCCTGAGGCCTGCTTTCCTGAGGCCTGCTTTCCGGATGCCTGCTTTCCTGATGCTTGGATCAGCCGTTCCAGATCGCTGTAAGACAGTTCGATCTCCGGCGTAACCCCGATCAGGCTCATGGCAAACAGGCCAGCCACGCCCGCCGCGATCAGCGACCAGAGCAGATTGGAGCCACCCAAATTCGGTCGGCGTTCTGCGGGACGCTTGGCGGAGTCGCGTTTCTTGGCCATGGGCGAGGAAATCCCTTTCAAACATGCTGTCGCGGAAAGCGTGAATACTGCCTCACATCCTATGCGGGGAAAAACCTGGCGACAAACGCAGGGGAAAGTGGAAGTTTCGGCGCTGAACTTCTACACTTTCACGGTCTCCCAACGTGTTGTGCCTCCTGTTGCCATGCCTTCATCACACTGCAGCGCGGCTCCCGACGTCCGTGCCGTGGTCGGCGGGCAGCCTTCCGAACCGCTCCGTGTCGCCGTGCTCGGGTCCACAGGAAGCATCGGCACAAGCACGCTGGACGTGATCGCCGCGTCTCCCGAGCGATTTTCGCCGTTTTTGCTGGCTGCGAATCGCAGCACGCGGCGGCTCCTCGAACAGGCGCAGGCCTGCCGTCCCCGCTGGGTGGTGGTCGTCGATCCAGCCGCGGCCGCCGAGATCGGCGCCGGAGCTCTCCCCGAGGGCACGAGTCTGGCGGTCGGCCCGGAGGCCCTCGACGACCTCGTCCAGTCGCCGGAGGTGGACCGGGTGGTGTCGGCGATCGTGGGCGCGGCGGGTCTGCAGAGCACGTGGGCTGCACTGGAGGCCGGCAAGACCGTGGCGCTTGCCAATAAAGAGACTCTCGTGATGGCCGGGCCGTTGGCGATGCGACTGGCCGAGCGGACCGGCGGCAGGATCGTGCCGGTGGATAGCGAGCACTCGGCCATCCATCAGGCGCTCCGCACCGGTTCGGCCGATGAGGTGACGCGGATCGTGCTCACCGCCAGCGGCGGGCCGTTCCGCACGCGGCCGCGCGAGACGCTGTGTCACGTCACTCCGGAAGAGGCGCTCAAGCATCCCACCTGGTCGATGGGCCGGAAGATCACGATCGACTCGGCCACGATGATGAACAAGGCCCTGGAGTTGATCGAGGCGCGGTGGCTCTTCGGTCAGCCGGCCGAGAAGCTGGCGGTGCTCATCCATCCGCAGTCGATCGTCCACTCGATGGTGGAGTTTGTGGATGGCTCGGTGATCGCGCAGCTCAGCCCGCCGGACATGCGGCTGCCGATCCAATATGCGCTCTCGTATCCGGAGCGGATCGACGGCCCGACGCGGCGGTTCGATTTTGCGCAAGCCATGACACTCGACTTCGCTCCGCCGGATCCTGATCGTTTTCCGGCCGTGCGGCTGGGGCACGAGGCGGCCGCGCGGGGTGGCACCGCCGGTGCCGTGCTCAACGCCGCCAATGAGGAGGCGGTGCGCGGATTTCTGGAAGGCGCGATCAGGTTCACCGACATTGCAGAGGTTTGTGCGCGGGTGCTCGACGAGCACCGCTTTCAGCCCGATCCGTCGCTCGACGATGTCCGTCGACTCGATGCATGGGCCAGGCAGGAGGTCGTGAAGTGGGCATGTGTCTGATGGCGGCGGCGTGTTTCGCTGCAGGAACCTGGTTCGAGTGGATCATCCAGCCGTCGAGTTGGTGGGTGATCATGCAGGTGGCCCTCGGCCTGGGGTTTGTGATCTTCGTGCACGAGCTCGGTCACTTCCTCGTGGCAAAGGCCTGCGGCGTGAAGTGCGAGAAGTTTTTTCTCGGTTTCGACGTGGGCGGCATGAAACTGGCCAGCTTCAAGTGGGGCGAGACGGAATATGGCATCGGCGCGTTGCCGCTCGGGGGCTACGTGAAGATGCTCGGCCAAGACGACAATCCTGCCGCTGCCGCCGAGGAGGCCCACCGCGCGCGGGCGGCGCTCGAGTCGGGCGACCTGCCTGCGGAGCCGACCTCCGACCCCCATCCCGCCTGGGATCCGCGGAGCTATCCCGCCCAGAGCGTGCCCGAACGGATGGCGATCATCTCCGCTGGCGTGATCATGAACGTGATCTTCGCGGTGCTGATGGCATCGTGGGCCCTGGGCCTGGGCGTGCGCGAGATGACCTGCGAGCTTTCGAGCGTGCGGCCCGGCGGCGCGGCCTGGCGGTCCGGGCTGCGGACGGGCGACCAGATCACCGCGATCGGCGGTCGCAAGAACCCGATCTTCACCGACCTTCGCAACGGCGTGACGCTTGGCGATGCGGTCAAGGGAGTGGAGTTCACGATCCATCGGCCGGCCGACGACTCGACGCGGACGGTCACACTCCGTCCCGATACCGATCTGGGTGTGCCCACGGTGGGGGTGACGAGCCCGTTCTCCGTGACGCTGCCGGCCGATCTGGCCGACGGGCTGCCGGGCTCCGCGGGGAAGGCCGTGCCGCCGCTGGAGGCGGGCGACACGATCCGCGGTGTCGATGGCACGCCCGTGAAGACCTACGCCGAACTGATCACGGCGCTGTCGCGGCAGCCCTACAAGGCAACGCAGCTATCGGTGGAACGGCGGGCCAAGCCGGGCCAGGCGGCCGAGAAGCTGATGGTGACGCTGCCGCCTCAGGCGGCCCGGACGACGGGGCTCGTGATGACTGCCGGGCCGATCAAGGCGGTGCAGGACGACTCGCCCGCGGCGGCTGCCGGACTCAAGCCCGGCGATATGATCACCGCGATCGATGGCGAGCCGGTGGGTGACCCGCTGGCACTTGACCAGCGGCTGCGCGGGAAGGCTGGCGCCAAGGTGAAGCTCGCGCTCGATCGCGCCGGCACGGCAGTTGACCTGGAGGTCGAGCCCCGCGCGGTGACCTGGATCGAGGATCCGCGGTGGCCGTCGAGTCCGGTGTCGCTCTCCGCGATCGGCGCGGCGATCGGTGTCGATGCGACCGTGGCGGCGGTCGAAGTCGGCAGTCCGGCGGCGGAGGCCGGGATTCGGTCGGGCGAGCGGGTGGTCCGCGTGGCCTTTGTCGAGCCTGGTAAAAAGGAGCCGGCGGCCGAGGCAGGGCTCGAGCTGTCGGCGACGTCGCCGAGTTGGCCCTACGTTGCATCGGTGCTCCAGCAGGTGCGCGAGGGGACGAAGCTGGCAGTTGAGGTCGAGTCGGCTGCCGATGCAGCCGGCGGCAGCACGAGACGCACCGTGGAACTCACCACCAAGGACGCCGACGATCAGTTCGTTGTGGACCGCGGGCTCGTGTTCGAGCCGGTCTATGAGATCGTGCGGGCCAGCACGTTCTTTGACGCGCTGTCGCGGGGCAGCCGCAAGGCCTTCGAAAACCTGTCGCTCGTTTACCGCTTCCTCCACAAGCTGACGAGCAACCAGATCAGCCCCCGCCTGCTCGGGGGGCCGATCGAGATCGCCAAGCAGGCGGGCAAGTCGGCGGAGGAGGGATTCAGCCACTTTCTCCTGTTTTTGACGATGCTCAGCGCGAATCTCGCGGTGGTGAATTTTCTGCCCATCCCCGTTTTGGACGGTGGGCATATGGTGTTTCTGGTGTACGAATGGATCCGCGGCAAGCCACCGAGCGAGAAGGTGGTGGCGGTGCTGTCTTATCTCGGGTTGGCCCTGATCCTAAGCCTGATGATGTTTGTCTTCGGGCTCGATTTGGGATTGATCCCGAGACGGTAGCTCGACTGGAACTCCCATGGCGGCGGCTGACACGGCTCTGATGGAGACTCTCTCAGGAGACGTGTTTCCGCCGGCGGGTGTGGCCGTGGTCGTGTTCGACGTGGTTGGCACGCTCGTCACGCCGAGTCCGTCAGTGGCGGTGGCCTATCAGCAGGCTGCCTTGCGGCATGGCCTGCCGGTTGACACGGCTCTCATCCAGCAGCGATTCAAGGCCGCCTGGCGGCGGCAGGAGGCGATCGATGCGGCGGCGGTGCCGGCGTTTGCCACCAGCCGCGGTCGCGAAGCCGAGCGGTGGCGGGCGATCGTCGACGATGTCTTTGAGGGAGCTGCTCCCGCGGGCGCCATCTTCGCCGATCTCTGGGAACACTTCGGCCTAGTCGAGGCCTGGCAGCCCCTTGCCCATGGCAGCGACCTCGTGCGGCGGGCCCTCGATGCCGGAGTGACGGTCGCTCTGGCGAGCAACTTTGACGAGCGACTGCTGGCGATCGCCGAGCGGCTCGAGCCGCTCTCGTGGGTGCCGCACGTCTTTGCGTCGTCGGAGATCGGCTGGCGGAAGCCGGCGCCGGAATTCTTTCGCTGGGTCGAGCAGCGGCTCGGCTGCGGGCCGGACGAGGTGCTGCTCGTGGGGGACGATCCGGAACTCGATATCGCCGCCGCCCGCCGGGCCGGCTGGCGTTCGCTGGGTGTTTCGGGCCACTGAAGGGGAGACTGGCGAGCATCTTGATGTCACGAAATGTTGATGCTATGATGCCTTGATGCGAACAACCATCACTGTGGATGCCGACGTCGAGCAACTGCTCCGGCTGGCGATGCAGCAGACTGGGCAGAGCCTGAAAACCACGCTCAATCAGGCGGTGAGGCGAGGGTTGGCCGGAACCATTGTCGGCGCGGCGCAGCCGCCGTTTCGGGTCGAGGCGCAGCCCATGGGTCTGCGGGCTGGCATCGACCCATCACGGCTGCAGGAACTCGGCGACGAACTCGACGTGCAGGCGTTTCTCGAACTCAGTCGCCGCCTTCTGCCGGCCGCCAGCGAGCCATGATCGTTCCGGATGCCAACCTGCTGCTCTATGCATACGACGGCAGTTCGCCGTTTCATGATCGGGCGAGGACGTGGTGGGAAACATGCCTTTCCGGGAGCGAGACCATCGGCCTTGTGCATCCGGTGATCTTCGCGTTTGTCCGGATCGGCACGAGCACGCGGGCGTTCGAGCGTCCGCTGTCGCTTGAACAGGTGTCGAAGCACGTGGCCGCGTGGCTCGATCGCAGTGTCGCCCGCGTGTTGCAGCCGGACCACGACCACGTCACGCGTGTTCTCGACCTGTTGCATGGCGTACAAGCCGCCAGTCCAAACCTTGTGACCGACGCCCAGGTGGCGGCCATCGCGATGGCGCACAAGGCGACGGTGCACACCGCGGATCGCGATTTCATGCGATTTAAAGGGCTTGAGTGTGTCTTCCCGTTGGAGTCGTGAGAGAAGGTCTCACGTTTTCTTCCCTTCATCGAGGTCAATTGATGGTCCGAGCAATCCTACTCTCGATGGTGATGACGGTCCTCTGCGGTTCGCGATCGCCTGGTGGCGAGGGTGTCCGGCGGGAGGATGATGGCCGGATCATCTTCACCGTGACGGCTGACCGCAACGTCGGCGATGAGACGAACCAGTGCAGTTGGGACTACACGCCCACCCGCTGGGGCATGTACGACGTGTCGCTGACCTACGCCAACGCCGGGCCGGCCGGCTCCGAGGTGGAGGTCGCGTACGGCCCGACGAAGGTTACGGGCACGCTGGATACCGCGGGCAGTCGCGACGGCTCGGCCACGCTGTCGCTCGGACGGCTCTATGTGGCAGACACCAAGCCCCAATCCCTCGCGGTCCGATGCACACGGCAGGTGGATGGCGTGCAAGTGAAGACGGTGACACTGACGCCCGCATGCGAGGGCAAGTCCCCGATGCAGGCGGATGACGGCGTCGTGACGCTGCACGGCCGAGACGCCACCGTGCAGGGAACGGCTCTGCGGTACGAGCCTGCCGAGAAGAAGCAGACCCTCGGCTTCTGGACCCGGCCCACCGATGCGGCCGTCTGGTCGTTCACGGTCACGCGGGCAGGCACGTTTGACGTGGAGGTGCTGCAGGGCTGCGGTCCGGGGCAAGGTGGCAGCGTCATGACGGTCGCTGTCGATGCCGGGCAGCAGGCGGCGGCCGAGCCGCTCGTGTTTACGGTTGAGGCTACGGGCGGCTTTCAGGACTTTCGGCCTCGCATGATTGGCCGCGTCGGACCACTCGCGGCCGGCCAGCACACGCTGCGGATCATGCCGAAGCAGATCGCCAAACAGGCCGCCTGCGACATCCGGCAGGTCAGGCTCGTGCCGGTGGCTCGCTGACCGAGCCACGCGGCTTGCTCATCGGCAAACGCCTGCTCACGTCCGCTCGGCGCCGGTGTCGAGCACCGCCATAAATGCCTTCTGCGGGATGTCGACGCTTCCAACGCTTTTCATCCGCTTCTTGCCTTCCTTCTGCTTGGCCCACAGTTTCTTCTTGCGGGAGATGTCGCCGCCGTAGCACTTCGCGGTGACGTTCTTCCGCATGGCAGAGATCGTCTCGCGGGCAATCACCTTCGTGCCGATCGCGGCCTGGAGGGCCACCTCGAACATGTGTCGGTCGATCTCGCCACGGAGCTTCTTCACGATCGCCCTCCCGCGGCGGTCGGCGTCGCGGCGGTCGCAGATGATCGAGAGCGCGTCGACTTTCTTGCCACCGACGAGGATGTCGAGGCGGACAAGATCTGCTGGGAAATAGCCGACCAGCTCGTAGTCCATCGTGCCGTAGCCACGAGTCACGCTCTTGAGCTTGTCGTGCATGTCGTAGATCACCTCGGCCAGCGGCAGGTCGAAGGTGAGCATCGCCCGCGTGGGCGAGAGGTATTCGGTCTTGAGATAGACGCCGCGGCGGTCGGTGCACAGCTGCATGATCGGGCCGATGTGCTCGACGGGCGTCAGGAAGTTGGTCCGCACGATCGGCTGACGAAATTCCTCGATCTCGCCCGTGTCGGGAACGTCCTGCGGGTTCCTGATGTTGATCGTCTCACCGTCTGTTTTCAGGATCTGATAGGTGACGTTGGGGGCCGTCTGCACGAGGTCGAGATTGGACTCCTGCTCGAGCCGCTGCTGGATGATCTCCATGTGCAGCAGGCCGAGGAATCCACACCGGAAGCCGAAGCCAAGCGCCTCGCTCGACTCCGGCGAGAACTCGAATGACGGATCGTTGATTGCCAGCTTTTCCAGCGAGTCGCGGAGTTCCTCGAAGCTCTCCCCCTCGGAAGGATAGAGACCGCAATAGACCATCCGCTGCGGCGGCTTGTAGCCCGGCATGGGCGAGGCCGCATGGTCGCCGGGAATCGTCACCGTGTCGCCGATATGAACTTGTTTCACATCCTTGATGTTGCAGACCAGGTAGCCCACCTGGCCGGCCACCAGTTCCTCGCAGGCCCGCCGTTGCGGCACGAACTGGCCGAGCTCGAGCACCTCGTGCGTCACGCCCGTCTCCAGGAAGCGGATCTTCTGCCCCTTCTTCACCGTACCGTCGATGAGCCGGACATATGTGATCGCACCGCGGTAGCTGTCGTAGTGGCTGTCGAAGATCAACGCCCGCAAGACAGCCTGCGGATCGCCCGTGGGAGGCGGAATCCGTTCGACGATCGCGGCGAGGAGATCATCGATACCGATGCCCGTCTTCGCGCTCGCCTTGATGACCTCCGTGGGGTCGATCGAGAGGCTCTGCTCCATCTCGGTGAGCACCTCGTCGACCCGGGCGTGCACGAGATCGACCTTGTTGATCACCGGCACGATCGCCAGATTCTGGTTGATCGCCGCGTAGGCATTGGCAACCGTCTGGGCTTCGACCCCCTGGAACGCGTCGACCAGGAGCACCGCGCCCTCGCAGCAGGCCAGACTCCGCGAGACCTCGTAGTGGAAGTCGACGTGGCCCGGCGTGTCGATGAGGTTGAGCTCGTAAAGCTCCCCCTTGTGCCGGCATTCCATGCGGACGGCCCGGGCCTTGATCGTGATGCCCCGTTGCCGTTCCAGTTCCATATCGTCGAGCATCTGCGCCTTGAGGAGACGCTTCTCGACGGTACCGGTGCTTTCGAGGAGCCGGTCGGCGAGCGTGCTCTTGCCGTGGTCGATGTGGGCGATGATGGAGAAGTTGCGGATGTGCTTGCAGTCGATGCTCATGAAGAGATTGTAGACGAGTTTCCGGCCCGATGAATGGAAATACGGGCGGCGTCAGCGAGTTGCGTTTCTTCGGGCCAATCCGGCGGCGCCGATCGAGCCGGCGTCGCCGCCCAGGCTCGCGTAGCGGATAATCGTCTTTTCCGCGAGCAGGGGAAACGCACGGGATCTCACCTCCGCCCGCACCCTTTCGATGAAGACCTTGCCGACGGGGGCTTCTTCGCCTCCGAAGGTCATCGCGCCGCCGATCAGAACGGCCTCAGGGTCGAGCGTGTGCATGAGTGTGACGATGCCGATCCCCAGCCAGCGGGCGGTCTCCAGGATGAGGTCGGTGGCGAGCGGATCGCCTGCGGCCGCCTCCCGCGAGATCAGGATCGGCGTGAGTTCCTCGCCTGCGGCGACTGCCTTGGAGAGTGAACTCTCCATGTTCTGCGGAATCGCGTCGCGGGCCCGGGCTTTCAGGGCTGTCGCGCTGCTGTAGGCCTCAAGATCGCCGCTGTGGCCGAACGGGCAGGTCCGCGCAGTCGCGGCCGTGTCGACGATGATGTGGCCAAACTCCGAGGCATGGCTGTGGGCGCCGTCGATCGATGCGTTGTCGATGATGATACCGCCGCCCACGCCCGTGCCCAGCGTGAGCAGGATCAGGCTGTCGTAGTCGCGGCCCGATCCAACCCAGAATTCGCCGTAGGCCGCGGCGGTGGCATCGTTGGCGTAGGTCACCTCGTGGCCGCAGTGCACCGCCACACGATCACGGATCGGGAAGTTGTCCCAGCCGGGCAGGTTGCCCGCGCGAAGGATCACGCCCGTCTTCAGATCCTGCGGGCCTGGGGTGCCGAGGCCAACGCGGGCGATGTCACTCGTGGCGACGCCCGCCATGCCAGCGAGAGTATGTACCGAGCGGCCCATCCGCGCGGCCGCGTCCTCGGGGCCGCGGGCGGCATGGGTCGGCTCGGTGTGAAACGCCACCATCCGACCATCGTCGTCAACGAGCGCCGACTTGATGTTCGTGCCACCCAGATCAATGCCTGCGTAGAACGGCCGGCGGGCCTCTGAGAGTGGTAGCAGGGAACGTTTCTTCGTGCTCATGGCCAAACCGGCTCAATCCCCGGCAGGCAGTCGGCTCGTCTCGACCGTCGGCGTCGGACCTGTGCAGGCCTTCATGAACTCGACGAGGTCAGCCTTTTCTTGGGCAGAGAGCTTGAGCGGCCGTATCTTCGCGCTCAGATGCGGGTTGGGATGGCCGCCCTTGTCGTACCACTCAACCACCTCCTCCAGCGTCGCGACCGAACCGTCATGCATGTAGGGACCGCTCAGGGCGACGTTGCGAACCGTCGGCGTCTTGAAGGCGCCGGTGTCGGCCGGATCCTTCGTGACGGCGAAGCGGCCCAGATCGGGCTCCGGCTTGTCCATACCGATGCCGATGTTGTGATAGTTCTCATCGGCGAGATTCGCACCGACGTGGCAGGCGGTGCAGTTGCCCTTCTCGGAGAAGAAAATCTCCCGGCCACGTTTGGCCTCGTCCGACATGGGCTGGGCCGCAACGGAGGCCTTGGCCGCGGCATACTTGGCCGCGAGCTCCTCGTCCTCGGCGATGTCGTCTGGGTCGAGGGCGGCGAACGACTGCAACTGCTCGTTGTAGTCGTAGGGCGAGGGAGCGGTGACCAGTGCACGCTCAAAGGCGGCGATCGCCTGGCCGACGCGGTCGATCGAAAGTTCGCCGAAGATCGTCTCGAACTGTTTTTTGTAGACCGGCATCTCACCGAGCCGCTTCACCACGCCTTCATGCGTGAAGCCCATCTCGATCGGATTTTGGAGCGGACCGACGGCCTGATCCTCGAGCGACCCGGCCCGGCCGTCCCAGAACTGCGGTCCCGACAGGATGCGGTTGAACGACACGGGCGAGTTCCGGCCGCCGAGCTGGCCCCGAACGCCCACGCCCGTCTTCGTGTTGGCGGAGTAGCCCTCCGCGGGATTGTGGCAACTGGCGCAGCTGACGGTCGAGTCGACCGAGAGCCGTGGGTCGAAATAGAGCTGGCGGCCAAGTTCGATCTTCGCGCGGGTGAGTGGATTCTTCTCGAGGCCCACACGGTCGATCTGCGCTGCTCCCTGCGAGAGTCCCAGCGGCAGCACCGGCTCCAGTTCAACCGCGTTCTTCGGGTCGGCCAGCCACTGGTCGATCTGCTCCAGCGTGATCGGACCGCTGCCCGGCACGCCGGCTGTCAGTGACGGATCGCCCAGCGCAACCCGTTCACGAGGCGCGACGCGTTCACGGGACGATGCAGGAGCGGCTGTCGCTGCAGGTGTGGTGGCGTCAGCGGCGATGGCGGGCGCGGCAGCAGGTGCAGGAGTCGCAGCAACTGCAGGAGTCGCAGCAGGCGCAGGTGCGGCTGCAGTCTCCTCGGTCTTCTTCTCCACCTTCTCCACGGCCACCTGCTCGGCCTGCGGCTTCTCCATCACGGGCTGCTTCTCAACCGCGGCCGGAGCCTCTCCCTTGCCTTCGGTTGCCTTGCGTTCGGTTGCATTGCCCTCGATCGTCTTGCCTGCCTCTGCGATCGCGAGATCGGCTGCGGCTGTTGCCGCATCGACGGTCTGCTTCGCCTTGGCAGCTTCCTGGTCGATCGCCAAGGCCTTGGTGTTCTTCTGGGCCTGGTCTGCCGCGGGAATGGCCTCGATCGTTTCGATCTCGACGACCTCACCCGTGGAGCCGGTCCGCCCGGAAGGCGCACAGCCCGCGAGCGTGAGCACGAGGGTGGCGAAGGACGTGGCGAGTGTCACCGCGACGGTGGCGGTTGGGACGGCGCGGAATGTGGAGCGATGGCGTGTCACGGCAGCAGTTCCCTTTGGCTATGACGGTGATCGAGCAAAATCCCGGACGAATTGAAGGCTGAAAACCCCGAGCGTCGACCTTTTCATCATAGGACGCGAGGCTGAAAATGGTAGCCGGCAGTCAGACGATGTCGTCGGTGGCAAGCCACTCCAGTTCGCCAGGATGCCCCGGCCCGTCATCGAGCCGGATCGACGCGACCGCCCCTTTTTGCATCCGGATCGAGCCGGAGCCGTCGCCGATCATGAGGCCGACCAGCC
>CAMCQY010000059.1 GCA_945877135.1 Candidatus Kuenenia stuttgartensis | reverse complement strand
AGCCCATGGCGTCGAAGGTGAACTGACCCCGGTAGGCGACGAGGTTTCGCAGCGTGCAGAACCGCCAGGCCAGCCGCCGGCCCGCAACCCGCCGCAGCGCGTCCCATTCCCGGTCGCCGATCGCCGGCAGCGGCACGATGTCATCGGCCAACAAAAATTCCTCGAGCGTGCCGCGGGGTGGGCGATCTGCGGCGGGGGAAGTGGTCGTCATCGAAGGTTCCAGCTCGCCAGGATCCAGGAGGATTAGCCGACGTGACCGGGCACTGGGCTACGACCTTCCCGGACACGAATTTTGCCAGGAAGGTCGGCTGGTGACAACGGGCCTCAACGAGTTGGTAAGGCGACGATGCTCCTGCGGCCGCTCGGGCTCGACGCTCGTCGAGTTCATGGTGGTGATCGCCATCATCGCTGCCCTCGTGGCACTCCTCTGGCCCACCGTGCAATCCGCACGAGCGACACCCGGGCGGCTACAAAGGTGATGCCGCGCGGCCGGCCGAGACGCCCCGCGGGCCGTTGAGCAAGCGGCCGATCGCGGTGTGGCGCACGCCGTAGCGGTAGCTCACGAGCAGCGGTGGCGTCACCATCGCCATGACCACGAGAAACTTCAGGTCCGCCGGCATAGTCCACGAACGGACGACCATCTGCGCCACCATCACGAGCGGCACGTGCACGAGGTACATCCAGTACGAGGCGTCGGCCAGCCACGACACCAGCGGGCTGGGCCGGGAGCAGAATCGGGAAAACAGCCCGATCAGCCCGAGCGACATCGTCCACGCGAAGGCGGGTTGCAGCACGCTGGCGAGCAACCGGTCGTTCATCATCGCGATGCCGATCCCGAACAGCACGATCGCCGCCGGCAGGAGCAGTTTCCAGTGGCGGCCGAGCCGCGTGTCGAGGCCCTCCGCGGCGAAGGTGGCGACGCCGAAGAAGAAGAAGCAAGCGTAGAAGGCGAGCAGGTGCGGCCGCGGCAGGATCCCGAACGAGGTGTCGGGGCCGTAGCCTGCCGTCATCGACATGCCCATCACCAGCTGGGGCACGCACGAGGCCGCCACGAGCCACCAGCGGCCGCGGCCCGTCGGCAGGAGGCCCGTCACCGCCAGGATCGCGAAGGCGGCGACCAGCCAGCAGAGAAACCACAGGAACCAGAGGTGGTGGAAGACGGTCGTCTGCACGAGGTGCAACTCCCACGAGCCGACGTGCAGGCGGAGCCAGTCGGCCGACAGGATCTGGGACCAGGCGAGCGTGGCCCGGTCGAGCGGCCCGCCGAGCGTGCCCTCGGGATTCGGCCCCGTGGGCAGAAGAGGTCGCAGCCGCTCACGGCCCGCGAGCACCTCGTCCACGGCGACCGGATTCATGGCGGTGAGGGGCGCCAACTCGCTGACGAGCTCGGCCGGCAGGCTCAGCATCGCCGCCGGCATCCGGCCGACCCCGTTCACGGCGGCGGGGTTCGCACCCTGCTCAATCAGGAGTCTGGCCGCTGCATCCCGGCCAAAATACGCGGCATGGTGGAGCGGCGTGTTGCCGCCGTGATCGCGTTCGTCGGGTGTGCCGCCGGCATCGAGGACCGCGGCCACGATTTCCGGGTCGCCCCGCATGGTGGCCCACGCGAGCGGCGTGAGGCCCCAGATGGCGTCCTTCCGCTCGGCCGCGCCGGGAGTTGCGAGCCGGCGGCGCACCGTGGCCTCGTCACCCGAGAGCATGTCGGAGAGGGCGGGCTGCGGCCGGTTTGTTCGCATGGCGTAGGCCTCGATCACCTGGTCGAGCGGCACGATCGTCACCGTGGCGATAACCAGCGGCAGGAAGATCCGCGTGAACCGCTGCTCGAGCAGTCTCGCGAGCCCGCGGCGGCTAAAGACGAGCATCGTGAAATAGCCGCTGAGGAGGAAGAACAGCGGCATCCGGAAGCCGTGCACGACCACGATCAGGAGGACGAGCAGGTCGCTCCGCTCGACGTCCCGCACCGGCGAGGGAAACGGCACGAAACTCAGCGCCGCATGCAGGGCGACGCCGAGCAGCATGGCGAAGCTGCGCAGGGCGTCGAGATCGGTGCGCCTCGTTGCGACGGCGGGTGCGTTTGGCGACGTGGAAATAACTTCGAGATCCGCTGGGAGTTGATGTCCACCATGACACTGGCGCTGGTTGAGAGTAGGGTGATCGCCGGCTCTTCGGCAAGCGCGGGCCGGGCGGACGCCAGCCTTCGCCTCTTGCGGGCGATGGCGACGGGCGTTAGGAAGACGCCGATCTGGCAGGTGAAGGCGATGCTCCTCAAACTCCTCGGCGGCGATCTCGAGGCACTGGCCAACGATGCGCTCGGCGAATTCTGCCGCCGATCGCGGCAGGCTGGCGTCGTGGCTGTGGGTGCTGCTCGATCGCCATCCCGACGAGCAGGAGCGGCTCAGGGTCGAACTTGTCGCGGCGACCGGGGGCCGGCCGCCGACCGTGGACGACGTGGCGAACCTGCCGCGGCTCAAGGCCGTGATCCAAGAGACGCTCCGGCTCTATCCCCCCGTCTGGATGTTCGACAGGCGGGCCCTCGGGCCCGATGATCTTGGTGGCACCCGGGTGCGGGCCGGCGACCTTGTGATCTTCGTACCCTATGCGATCCATCGGCTGCCGCAGCTGTGGAGCGAGCCCGAGGCGTTTCGGCCGGAGCGGTTCGAGCCCGGCCGGGAGGACCAGAAGAACAAGTTCGCCTATCTGCCCTTCGGCGCCGGGCCGCGGATCTGCCTGGGTGCGAGCTTCGCGATGATCGAGTCGCAGATCATCGCGGGCACCCTGCTCGCGCGGTTTCGGGTGCGGCTCGCCGGACCGGAGCCGGTGACGCCCGCGCCGCAGGTGACGCTCCGCACTTCGCGGCCCGTGCTCTTGCGGCTGGAGCCGGCGGCCCTGGCCTGATGGATCCCATCACGTGCGCCGCGGGCGGAAGATCGACAGGCTCCAGTTGACCACCGTGACCCGCGTGGCCAACCGCGCGGCGAGCGTCACGAGATAGTTGGTCCAGCCGGAGACCACGGAGGGCCGCCCGGCGTCGAACGCGGCGAGCCCCGTGCGGACCACCGACGTCACGTCCTGGCCGCGGTTTCGCTCGGCCCATCCGGGAACCCCCGACTGGTCGAAGAACTCAGTCCGCGTCGTTCCCGGGCAGAGGGTCGTCACCGTGACGCCGCGGGGCCGCAGTTCCGCCCACAGGGCCTCGCTGAAATGCAGCACGTACGCCTTGCTCGCCGCGTAGGCCCCCATGTAGCCCACGGGCTGGAACGACACGACCGATCCGATGTTGATGATTCCCCCGTGCCCGCGGGGCGCCATCTCCTTCGCCACCAAGAGCGTCAGCTCAGTCAGGCACGTGACGTTGACCTGAATCAACTTCAGGGCCCGCGCGACGTCGGTCTCATCCAAGGACGAAACCATCCCGAACCCGGCGTTGTTGACCAGCAATTCAAGTGCGATGCCACGACGGGTCACCTCGGCGAGGAGTTCCCGACCCGCATGAGGCTGTGCGAGGTCGGCGAGAATGATCTCGCAGCGGGTGCCGTGGGCCGCCTCGATCTCCTGCGCCACGGCCCGCAGCCGATCCTCGCGACGGGCCACGAGCACGCAATGCATTCCCCGGGCGGCCAATTGCCGCGCGAACTCGGCTCCGATGCCCGAAGAGGCCCCGGTGACAAGACACCACTGACCGGCGTAGGCTTTCAGCACGATGTGAGACTCGATACGGATGTGAGCAAGCAGTCTGTGTCTGTAAGGATAGTCCGGCACCCGGCATCACAGCCACCCGGCGCAACGGTGTGGCCGGCATCTCATACCGCCTGGATCTGTGGGCATGACTCGCCAATCGCATTCGACGCCACGCCGCGCCCGCATTGCCTGGATCCTGCTCGACTGGGCCGCGAGCGCTTTCTCTACCGTACTGATCACGCTCGTCGTGGCCTACGTCGAGAAGCTGGTCTTCGCGACGGGCGTCTGGGGCGTCAAGGCCGGGGTCATCTGGGCCTGGACGCTCGCGGTGGCGATGCTGGCCTCCGCCGTGTCGGTGCCGTGGGTCGCCGCCTGGGCCGATCGCCGCGACGGCCACCAGCGGGCCGTCATCATCGCCACCTGCATCGGCGCCGGCGGCTTGATCGTGCTTGCCGCCACACCGCCCCAGGCCCGGATCGCCGTCGTGGCCGCGGTCATCGCGGCCTGTGTCGGGTTCGACATCGCGCAGGTGTTCACCGGCAGCCTCCTGCGCCGAGTCGCCGGGGAACAAGATGCCGATCGTCTCTCCGCCATCGGCTTTGCCGCCGGCTATGCGGGGGGCGCGATTGCGCTGGTGATCGCCACGGCCGTCGGCACCGCCCACGCCCGACTCGGTCTCGATATGGGGGAAGGCCTCCGGCTCGCCTTCCTCGTCACGGCGGCCTGGTGGCTCGTGTTCTCCATACCCGCGGCTCTCGTCCGCTTTGCACCCTGCGACGGCGCCCGGCATGCCGCGACACCTGGCCGCGAGCTCGGTGCGTTCGCCTCGGGCCTGTGGCATGCACCGCCCGGATCTGCGGACCGCGAGTTCGCCGCGGTCCTTGGGGGGGCGATGCTCGCCCTCGGCGGCGTGCAGACAGCGATCGCGCAGTTCTCGAGTCTCGCCCTGCAGCGATTCGATCTCGACGGCCCCGCACTCGTGCGGCTCGTGCTCCTCGTCCAGGCGGTGGCGCTTCCAGGTGCGCTTGTCGTCGGCTGGCTCTCGACGCGGGTCGGCAGGAGGCCGGCCACCCTGCTCTGCTTCGGCGGCTGGATTCTCGTGCTCGTGCTCGCCTGGCTCGTAAACTCGACGCAGCAGCTCTACGGTCTCGCCGTCCTGCTGGCCCTCGTGCTCGGAGGCATCCAGAGCCTGCTCCGCGCGGCCATCGCCGTGCTCGCGCCGCCCGGACATGCAGGCGTGTCGTTCGGTCTCTTGCAGGTGGGCACGAAGCTCTCGGGCTTCGCCGCGAGCCTCGCGTTCGGCGGGCTGCAGCTGGCGACGGGCAGCCCGCAGTCGGGTCTCCTCGCGCTGATTGCACAGCTCGCCATCGGCTGGTGGCTGATCCACCGTAGCAATCCACTCGAAGCCAGCAATGCCGGGTGTGGGACTTGAACCCACACGCCCTTGCAGGCAATGGAAGACTCCGTGTGTTGGCCGACGTCTGAAACCATGACCTTCTGTGTCAGCTGAAAAACGGCCACCCAACCGCCACCCTCACGCCGTCTGTGCCACTGGGGTCGCTACCCGACTGGCCGGCCTCTTTCGCCGCAGCAGCCTTGGGCACGACCGCAGGCACCTGACACGCGGCCATGATCGGCACCTGCGTATCCATGAACTCCAGAATGCCCGCCTGCACGCCCTCTGGCAGGCTCTCGAACCACTCCAGCCATCCATAGGCAGTCGAGCGGGGCACCTTGAAGCACCTCGCCAGAGCCGGGCCGCCGTTTGCTGCTGGGGTCCTTGTTGAAGTTCAGGACCAGCGTCAGGAACTTGGTCTGCCAGTCGATGTGCTGAAGCCAATACGTTGTGTCTACGAGCGCCAGGGAGTCTTTGAGGAGAT
Source organism: Candidatus Kuenenia stuttgartensis (assembly GCA_945877135.1). GTDB lineage: Bacteria > Planctomycetota > Planctomycetia > Pirellulales > UBA1268 > CAMCQY01. Next base: position 15,952 of record CAMCQY010000059.1, on the reverse strand, counting down.
ACCCACGAGATTCCGCCTGACAAAGCAGTTCGACGAGTCTGTGTGTGCTGTTGGCGAGGAACTCATGGCAGCGAATGAACTCCTGCTTCATCTGCAACACCTCGGCGATGGCCTCAGCAGCCTTCCGGATGTTGGCTTCGATATTGGTGGGTTGTGGTTGCGGCGCGTCCATATGCTCCAAGGTAGCGCGCGGGCTTCGTCGGCGCTACACTGCACGCATGATTTCCAGTCGTCGTGATTCCGCGCGCGTCCTCTACTGCCACCGCGGAGCCCTGATGGGGGCCGGCAGTCTGTTCTCCACGCCTGCCCACTCCTTCGTAAACCGCCCGGGCTGGCGCGAGTTTCTGACTGTTTTGGCGGGGCTTCGACGGGAATGCCCTTCAGCCCTCCCTGTGGTCGTTCGGCCTCCCTGTCTGCCCGAAACGATCCTGGGCCAGTGCCTTCGGCGGGATAAGCGGTTCGCGGTCCAGCTCAACCGCGATCTTGGTGAGCCGCAGGCCGTCGAGGTGCTCTGCCACGAATGGGCGCACACGCTGGCCTGGAACTTCACGCTCGACCGGTGACAAGATCGAGAGCCTGCGGTATTGAGCTTCGGGAAGATGTTTATCGGCGGATCAAGCGGGCGCGTATTCGCGGTCGGAAAGGGCGAGTCGCGGTCGGGTACGGAGAGTCGTTCGAGAGTCAGGGGTGAGTTGAGCGGTTGTCCCGGATGCTTGAGGATCATACGGATAGGGCCCGGGCCGACCCACGGCAGCCCCCCTTCGCTCCTTCGGAGCATGACCATACGCACCACCGATGCGTCGTGCGAGCGACTCCATCGGATCACCGTGATGCAACCCGCACGATCTCGTAGCGGTGAGCAACGGGCTGTGCGAGCCGCCGCAGTTCGGCGACGGCTTCAGTATGCGTGCCCGTGAGCGTGCCGGGATGCTCCACCTCCTCGAGCGCCACCCGCAGCCAACGCACCAGTCTGGATGGATTCGTTTCCTTGGCGACCAAGGCACGAACGTATGCTTCATAAGCCGCCGGTGCTCGCCAATCCACCTGTGCCTCGCTGTTCTTCTTGACAAGTACCCGCTTGGCCAGGCCGTACCGCACCGTGGCCGGCTCACGCAGATTCTCGCCCGCCCGCCGCACGATCTCCTGCTGGGCGGTGACCTGTCGCGCCTGCCGATACTGCGGCGTGTTGGGCAACTCGGCCAAATTGATGCCTATCTGGTAATCGGCAGAGCTGAACACGCCGATCGATTCGTCATCGATGAGGAGCTCATAATCACCGGGATCGAGTCCTCGTACCCGGAGCGATTCGCGATTGCAGGAATCCGTGAACGGCACTAAGTCGAGCCCACGCGTGGCAGCTTCGGGCAGCACGCATGGCAGCCCTTCCTCCCGGCAGGTAAACGTGAGCCGCCCGTCGGCCGCCTCGAATTGTTCGATGGTGCATCGCTCCGGCCCAGCGGCGCCTGCGGTGTCGAGGGCAATCGTCGCCACCGGCGGAAACGGCCCCTGGGCGGTAAGCAGCGCATTCGTAATGAGAAAAGAACCTACGGGGCCGGGATGCACCCGGTCGTTCCAGGCTTGGCCGGCGCCGGTTACCGAAAACGTCGGATCCCGAGCCTGTGTCTCCCGGTTGATACGGTCCATGAGGGCATGGGCATCGGCCACGATCGCACCATGCTTCGCGGCCAGCCCCCGCACCACCGTGGCACACTCGGCGAGAGCGTCGTTCACGCCCACGAGCGGCTCTCGATTTGGGGCATTGATGACGGCCGTTTCGTCGTAGCAAGACGGTGTGACGAGAATCAGCTTCGCCCCATGTGAGACGACCCGCCGGCAGATCTCGTCGAGCCCCTCGCGATACCGTTCGATCGCCGTCCGTCGCGCGGCAACCACGTCGTCCACACCGGCTTTGGTCCCGTAAAGCGTGCGTTCGACATCGTTCATTCCCAGCATGACGACCACGTGCGTCGGATGCCGCGCGAATACGTCATCTTCGAGCCGATAATCAGCCGCCTGGATGATCGCGGCGGCTCGGTCGCCGCCGCATCCACAGTTGTGAAAGTCGATCCGGCGATCGGGAAAACGGGTCACGTAAAACAGTTCAACGAATCCGGAATAGAGCCCACCCTTCGTAATGCTGTCTCCCAGGAAACAGATGACATCACCGTCGGCAAAGGGTTCAGCACCACAACGGCCGATGCCGCACGTGGCGATGAGGATCACGGTCCATATCCGAATTCCACGCCGCACCATGATTGGCCCTCCAATTTTTGAAACCATGCCGACGCCCATGTCTGACGATTCTTGTAAAGGCAGGTCGGCCAAGTGCACTTCCGACGGCGGCTGGCAGAGCTTCACCTTTTCAACCCGCCCGCACTCCGGGGTCACATTCATGTCTCTCCCGCGATCCTAACTCACGCGTCGCCCCCTTCCCGTCATCATCCCGCAGGAATCGAGATCAAACGTTAGCATTCAGAGACGCCGGACCAAGGGCATGCAGACCATAATCATCGCCCGCCAAGCTGACGTTCGGCGGCATTCGCAAGCTCGGCAGTCACCCGTGACAGCACTGCCTCCCGCGCCGCCTCCGGATATCGCCAGCACTCCCAGATCAGCTCGCTCAGCTCGCTCAGCACCCTCACACCCGCATCACAATCCGCGCGCCTGATCCCATCGGCGTGCCCAGGGTCGAATTCGTAGGGTGGGCCTCCTAACGCGTGGTGTGCCGAACGATTTCGACGTCGTTGCGCTGCGGCACACCGGGGGTGCTCCGCCCATCGGCGATGAGCTTTTCATAGGCGGCCTTCATCTCTGCCACGCGGGCCGGATGATCGTCGGCGATATTCTTCTGTTCGCCGAGGTCGGCGGCCAGATCGTAGAGTTGGAAGTCAACCGCCTCCATGCTGCCGTTCTCAGCCCCCTGCTTCGTAAAGCCCGGATCGGAGCCGAAGATGAGTTTCCAGCGGCCGTCGCGGATTGCTGGCGTTCCCCCCATCGAACAGCTCACCGCGTGCCGACGGATGGGCTCGGCCGCCCCAGGAGAGGATGCGCGAAGCAACGGCAGCAGACTAAAGCTGTCTTCGCCCGCCGTGTCCGGCAGTTTCGTGCCCATGATGTCGGCCATCGTCGCCATGACGTCGGCCTGATGCACGAGTTGGTCACAGACGCTGCCGGGCCTGGTCACGCCCGGGAATCGCACGATGAAGGGCACGCGGTGTCCTCCCTCCCACGCCCCGCCTTTGTAGCCGCGGAGCGGGCCGCTGGGGAAATGCCCTCGCGCCTCCAGTTCCTTGGCACCGACATACGGAGCAAAGCCGTTATCGCTGGTGAAGATGACGAGCGTGCTGTCCGCCTCGCCGGTTGAATCGATCGCGTCGAGCAGACGGCCGACCACTGCGTCGGTCTCCATGACGAGATCGGCACAGGCATTGTCGAGGCCGCTCCTGCCCTTCCACTCCTCGTTGACAGCCAGCGGTGTGTGTGGCGATGTCAGCGGCATGTAGAGAAAGAAGGGCTCCTCTCGCTTGGCGGATTCCTCGATAAAAGCAACTGCCCGGTCTCGCAGGGCGGGCAGCACGTCCTCCAGCCGCCAGCCGGGCAGGGCTGGCCCCTGCGTGCTGGCACGGTTGTTTTTGAAATCCTCCGGCGGCAGGATCGTCGTCGGGATGCCCACCGTCCGGTCGTTTTCGATGAAGCAATAGGGCGGCCAGTTGGGCACGTCGGTGCCAAAATAGCGGTCGAAGCCCCGAGTCGTCGGCCCGCCGCCGATCGGCCGTGAAAAGATCGCGTGCCAGGCGTCCCGGTGAGCGGCGGTGACTTCGGGCTGCGGTGCAGTATTGCCGTGCACTCGCTTGGCACCTCCGAAGCCGGTAAGCAGAGGCCGTTCGGACGCCTTGATCGGCCAGTCCCAGCCGAGATGCCACTTGCCGATGGCCGCGGTCCGGTAGCCGTGTTGCTTCGCGAGGCCGGCGATCGTGAGACGGTCAGGGGCGATGAGCGGATTGCCCCACGTGCCCACGATGCCCGCCTGCAGTCGGGTCCGCCAGTGATACCGTCCGGTCAGCAGCGCGTAGCGGGACGGCGAACAGACGCCGGACGATGAATGCCCGTCCGTGAACCGCATCCCGGTATCGGCGAGCCTGTCGATGTGCGGCGTGGGAATCCTGCCCCGGTCGGGGTTGTATCGGTGCACGTCACCATAACCCAGATCGTCGGCGTAAAGAATGACGATGTTGGGGCGGCGTGCCGGAGCCGCCGCTGAAGCCACGCCGCCACTCCACGCGGCCATCGTCGCAAGGAAAAACACCAGCAAAAAAATATGCATGATTGGATCCTCGTATCTGAACATCGAGTGATACCAGCTTCAGCAGCCGGACAGTCGATGGCTTCGGAAGACCGACCGCCGCCGATCAGGTGGGGGAGGTCACGATACAGCCGCAGTTGGTCGGCGAGCAACTCGATGGCCCTCTCGATCTCCTGAATCGTTGCCATTCACAACCTCTTCACGACGGGCGGCAGTCCCTCGATCGTAACCACCCCCACGCTATTCGGCACCGAGACTCCACAAGCGTGACCATGCAGTGTCCCTGCCAGCAGCTATCTCCTCCATCTCCTTCGGTCGATTGAGCCTCAGCACCACCGAGGATTTCTTCGGCGACCGTTGCAGGCACGGCGTCCCTCGTGGCCTCTCGTTCAAACGGTTGTCGGGGCGAATCTCTTCGACATGAAGGTCAACACCGACAAAGTGCATGGCGACTGGCATCACGGCCTTCAGCCCCTGCCTCGTCGAAGGTCCAATGGGCGACCGCCCACACCCACCGTCAGGCAAACACTGCCTCGACCCACTTTCCCTCGCCGTCTGGGCGATGATCTCGCTCTCGGCCGCCTTGCCAACCACGAAGCCGGCGGTGCCCGAATCGCCGCCGGCCAGCTTGGTCTCACGCGTGTTCAGTGAGAAGCCGCCCTGCCGGGCGTCGCCGGCACGGCACTTGCCGCAGTGCACGCGGAGAACCGGCACCACATCATGTGCGAAGTCGACGGCAGACGTATCCTTCGAGCGGCTTCCCGCGGGTTTCCATACGGCTCGTGTGATCGAAGTGCTGTACGACCGTGCCGTTGAGGGTGACCCGTATCCATGGTCCGTGGCACGCCACTACGATCGTGTTCCACTCCCCAGCTGGCTTCATCGCGTGGGCCGTGGGTGCGACATATCGATACAGCGATCCGCCCGACTCCGCCGAGAGCGGCTTGCCGGTGTCGTTGATCAGCTGGATCTCGTAGGCGTGAAGGTACGCCAAAGATAGGGACACAGCAGGTTTTAAAAGCGATGGCGACGCCTGTCCACGGCAGGCGTCAAGCAGTCGCTCAACCTGTCGCTCGTTGCGCATCGGACGGTAGCCATGAACTCGACGCCGCGAGAAGGAGAGACGCAAAGGCCCGTCGCCGGGCCAGCCCCGCAGGCGGTGAAGAAACCCGGGGCCGCAAGCCGGCTGTGCGAGCGACTCGCAGGCCTGCAGCGCAGGACAACTCCCTTGCGCGGTCGCGTTTACGGCGATGTTTGCGGGAACTGTCGTCATGACGCACGTGCACTCGCGTCGGGAAGTCCGCGGGGCTGCCACAGTCCCGCGGATGCTCTACCGAACAGGTATGCGGTCCCCATGACGCAGAGGACCGGCAGGGCGAGCGGCAACAGCAGAAGGCTCGATGGTTGCGTCTGGGCAATTTGACGCAGTCTGCCCGCCAGTCGGCCGAGGACGCCATGCCCGGGCCTATCCGGGGCCATGGCACCAAGATACGGCCTGCCCGTCTCGCGGGTTGCCTTCCCGTGCCGGGCGGCCTCTGAGGCCGGTGAGCAACGCCTCCTCGTGCCGCTGAGGGTCCCAGACGAGGAGCACGGCCAGCAGGCCGTAGAAGGGAAGGTGTCCGATGAGTTCGATCCAGTTGAAGTGGGTCAGGGTGAGGTTGAAGGGAAACCAGGCGATCACGATGATCAGGCGGATGAAGATGCCGAACGTCACCCAGATGCCGACGAGCAACTCCACAGCGCCGGCGCAGATGGCGAACACGTAGTTGGAAAGCGGTATTCCGAGGAGATGGGTGAAGTTCAGTCGGTGCACTTCGAGAAACTTCTCCGCCAGCGCCGGGTTGCCGAGTTTCTCCGTAAACGCAACCACGATCAGGCTGAGCCCCAGCCCGATTCTGGCCGCCCGCAGGGCATGACGCTGCAGTCGAGGCGACGGCTCGAACGCCGGAAACAGCAGCCTGTCGATCGACCACGGCCCCCGGCCGCAAAGCCAGAAGAAAGCCGCCAGGCCGAGGAAGTGGGAGTTTTCCAGCATCTGCTCGAGGCCGAAGCAGAATCCCCCGGCCAGCCACACGAGCCCCAGCAGCGCGGCTGCCACGCGGGTGAATCCGCCGTAGAACAGCGCCAGGGCGATTCCCGTCTGCATCAGGCCGAGCAGATACTTTGACCAGCCCTCAAGATCGTTGTTGGGCGAGAGCCACTCGCCGTTGACGCCGCAGACGAGCAACGGGACCGCCGTGTGAATCCCGAGGATGAAGGGCACGCATCCGTAGAACACCGCGAGGCCGTCCTGCGTGGCGCCGAACTGTTCCGGCCCCGGGAGCAGGGGCCGCCGGTCCCGCGACACAAAAAAAGCCCACGCCAACGTGCTACCGCGAGAACCGATTAGTTGACATATCGTGATACCTCGATATAATAGTGTTGGAAAGGAGAAACGCCATGCAAGACCATCATCGCATTCTCATTCTCGGCGGCGGCAGCGCGGGCATCTCGGCGGCCGCACGGCTGAGGCGTGCAGACGCAGGGCTCGATATCGGCATCGTCGAACCCTCGGAGAGCCACTTCTATCAGCCGCTCTGGACCCTCGTTGGCGCGGGCGTCTTTCGGCCGGAGGCCAGTCGACGGCCGGAAGCCGACTTCATTCCACCGCGGGTTGACTGGATCCGCGATCGCGTCTCAAGCATCCGGCCTGACGAAAAAGCCGTCGTGACCGCGGGCGGCCGACGTATCACATATGACTGGCTTGTCGTCGCGCTCGGGATCCAGATCGACTGGACGGCGATCCCGGGCCTCGCGGAGGGCATCGGCACTCGCGGCATCTGCAGCAACTATTCGTTTGAGCATGTCGCCTACACGTGGGAGGCAATCCGTACCTTCAAGGGAGGCACGGCACTCTTCACCGTGCCCAACACTGCCGTCAAATGTGGTGGCGCGCCACAGAAGATCATGTACCTGGCGGACGATGCGTTCCGCAGGCAAGGGGTTCGCGATCGCACGAAGATCGTTTTTGCGTCGCCGCAGAAGGCGATCTTCGCGGTCGAGAAGTACCGTAAAACGCTCGAGGCCGTAATCACCCGCAAGAAGATCGACACACGGTTTCGTCAAAACCTGGTCGAACTGCGGCCCGATGCCCGCGAGGCAGTGTTCGAAAACCTCGACACGCACGAGCGCAGTGTCGTCGCGTACGACATGGTGCACGTCACGCCGCCGATGAGCGCACCCGACGTGATCAAGCAAAGCCCGCTGGCCAACGAACATGGCTGGTGCGAGGCAGACAAACGTACGCTCCAGCACCCTCGATTTCCCGACGTGTTTGCACTGGGCGATGCAGCCGGACTGCCCACGTCGAAGACCGGAGCCGCCATTCGCAAGCAGGCGCCTGTGCTCGTGCACAACCTGCTGGCTGCGATGCGGGGCGGCCCGACCGACGCCGCCTACGATGGTTACACATCCTGCCCAGTCGTGACCGGGTACGGGAAGATGGTACTCGCGGAGTTCGACTACGACAACAAGCCGAAGGAATCGTTCCCATTCGACCAATCGAAGGAGCGATACAGCATGTGGCTCCTCAAGACGCAGGTGCTACCCCGTCTGTATTGGTACGGCATGCTTCGCGGTAGGCTCTAGCGAACGCCTTGGCTGGGCCATCTACCTCCAGATTGACCGGTCGGCCCGGTCGCGATTTCCTGGCAACGCGATGGAGGAAACGCCCACGTCCCGACTGGCGTCTTTAGTACACGCCAAGCGACGCCCATCCATCCGTCTGGCGGTTCAGGTTGAAGATCATCGCCGAATGGGCGATGCGGATACCGGGCATGACGTCATCAAGCGAGTGACCGCCACGGATGACCGACTGGCCGCAGACCCAGACCTCGACGCCGTTGGCCACGAGTTTTTCAACCAATTCACGGTTCGGATTAGAGGCTCCGGCAGCAGTCTTAGCGTGGGCGGCGTCGTTGAGGGCCGCGGCAGTCGCTTGAAAGTGGAGGATCACGGCGATCTGAGGCCGTGCCTGCCCGAGCTTTTCGAGTTCAAAGATGTTCACGAGGCGGGCGGCGCTCTCCAGACCGCGGTTTGGCTTGCCCTCGGGGGCCGCGGCCGTCGTATCAAACACCACCTTGCCACCCGGCCGCGGCCGCTCACCGGCATCGGGAAGCGACACTACAGCGCCATACTTCTCGATCTTCGGAAACTGCGGCTGGAGCGGTGCGGTGGGCTCGGCAGCCAGGCACATGGTGGTGACGGTCGTCGATGCGAGCACAAGCAGGCTCGCGATGCGGAAAACATGGACATGCCGAATCATGGAACTACTCCTGTGTGAAATGGAATGCAAGGAACGTTGATCACCATCCAAATACGGTCTTGGCGATGATGAAGATCGCTACCAAGACGATCGCCAGAGCAAACACTCGGGCCAGCGTCGGGCCGCCGAGTCGGCGTCCAACCATGGAACCCACGAAGAGCGCCGGCACGCTGCCAGCCACAAAACTGCCTGCGATGTCGAGCGGGATCGGTCGGCCTGCCGCCCACTGCGAGGCGACGGCCGACACGCCGACAAGTGTCATCACGAAGAGTGACGTGCCGACCGCCCGAAGAACGTCCATCGTCGCGAATGCCACGAGCGCCGGGACGATCAGGAACCCACCGCCGACGCCAAACAGTCCGGAGAGGAGGCCAACGACGAGGCCCACGAGCGTGAGCAGCACGAAGCATCGTGTGGTCATCCTGAGCCGCCCCTCCGCATCACGGCTGCAGGTCGGCCCGACACCGCTGGCAAAGACGGAGGATGCCGTACGTTCGGTGCTGTCGGCGGCCTTCCGCCACATCCGCACGGCGATCACGACCATGAGGACCGCGAACGACACGAGCAGCGTTTGGGAAGGAATCCGATCGCCAAGCCAACCCCCGAGCGGTGCCGTGAGCATGCCTGCCGCTGCGAAGAGCAGTCCCGTACGAAGCTCGACCTGGCCGTAGCGCCACCGCTCGATCGCACCGACGGCCGCCGTCACCGCGACCGTGACCAGCGAAACACTCACGGCCGTCCGCGGCTCGACGCCGATCCCATAGACGAGCAGCGGCACGGCGAAGATCGCCCCGCCGCCACCTGTCAGGCCCAGCGACAGGCCCACGATGACGCCGGAGGCCACCGAGGCGGCCGCCGCCCACGCTGAGGGACTCGTGGACGCAACTGCCTCGATGGCGGCCAGCACGGTGTTCATAACGGTTGTCCAATCGGTGATGCGGATTCCGCAGGCTCAAGTCGACGTCGGTTGGGGCCCCGACTCGACGGGAAGCTTGGCAGCGAGCCACGCCTTGTAGCCCCCAACCATGTCGTGCACGTCGGTGCGGCCGAGGTTCTGCAGCACGCTGGCGGCGATGGCGGAGCGGTAGCCACCTTCGCAATGCACGACGATCGGCCTGCCCGTGGGAATCTCGCCAATCCGCTCATCGAGGTGGGGCAACGGGATGTTGAGACTGCCCTTGATGTGTCCGCCGGCATGTTCCGCCGCGCTTCGCACGTCGACCACCGAGGGTGCCACGCCGGCATCGGTCCGACTCCCGTCACGCCATTCGGCGAGCGCGGGGGCCGTGATGCGTTCCGTGCGTTCGACCAGATCGTCACGTTTCGCCAGAGCATTCATACCGCCGTCGAGGTAGCCACCCACATTGTCGAAACCGATCCTGCCAAGCCGCATGACGGCCTCCTGCTCGCCGCCCTCCTCGGCGATGACGACGATCGGCTTGTCGTGGGTGAGCATCGAGCCGGCCCACGTCGCGTATTTGCCGTTGAGCGCGATGTTGAGAGCGCCCTTCAGATGGCCGCCCTCGAAGTCGAGACCGTCACGGACGTCGAGGATCTGAGCTCCTGACTTCTGAAGTCCGAGGACTTCATCGAGAGAAAGGGCCTTAAAGGTCTTCTGCATCGACTCTTCCAGCGAAGCCCGCTCCTTGCGATTCAGGATCGCATCGTGCACGAAGTATTCCGGGGCCTCGGGCTGGTCGGCAGTGACAATCGCCTTGAAGGCCTCCCGGCTCATCGGCTGCAAGGCGTAGTTGAACTTCTTCTGCTCGCCGATCGTGGAGACCGTCTCCTTGGAGAGGCTCTTGCCACACATGCTCCCGGCACCATGGGCCGGGTAGACGAGCGTGGCATCGGGCAGCTTCACGAGTTTGTTGGTAATGCTGTCGTAGAGCATGTCGGCGAGCTCATCGGCTGTCACGCCGATACTCGCGAGCAGATCGGGCCGGCCTACGTCGCCGATGAAAAGCGTGTCGCCGGTGAGCACCGCGAGCGGCTCCTTGGCACTCTTCGCCAGATCGTAGACGAGGATCGAGATGCCCTCGGGGGTGTGGCCCGGGGTCTCCATGATCTCGAGACGCACGTCGCCAAACTCGACCGTATCACCGTCCTTCATGTGGACGCACTGAAACTCCGCCTGGGCCCGTCTCCCGAGATGGATGGAGGCGCCGGCCTTGTCGCGCAGCTCGATGTGACCGGCGATGAAGTCGGCATGAAAATGGGTGAGGAAAACGTGCTTGATCGTGTATCCGCCGGCCTTGGCGTCGGCGAGATACTGATCGATATCGCGTTGAGGATCGACCACAGCGGCCGTCTTGGTCTTTTCATCGGTGATCATGTACGACGCGTGCGACAGGCAGGCGAGGTAATACTGCTGGATTTTCATGGCTTGAGCTCCTGAGATGGGATTGGGGGGCAATGCAGGGGATCGATCACTTTCCGACCATGGCCGGAAAGCCGGCTTTTACGAGCTGCGGATAGCCGGGCTTGAGGGCCCGAACGTCGTAACCGAGCGGCTTGAGAAGCGACGCCGCTTCTGCGCAGCGGCCGCCTGCGAGACAGTAGCAGTAGATGATCTTGTCTTTGGGGAGCACGCTCGCGAGTTTCTGGGCATCGATACCCTTTTCGAGCACGCTCAGCGGCAGGAGTCCCGCACCCGTGAGATGACCTTCCTGCCACTCTTCGGGCTCACGGACGTCGATGATTACGGCCTTCTGCTCGGCCACAGCCTTCCGCACGGCGTCGAGCGAGTCCCTCGTGTGCTCCGCCAACGCCGTCCCGCAGAGGCCACCGAGCACGAGTCCGCCGAGCACCAGCCAGAAGAGAACTGCGCGGGAGCAGCAGGATTTTGCCGACCGACACGTCTGGTTCCATGGCATCTTCGCGATAAGCATCGCCATACCGCAGGTGTCGGTGATGCCTGCGAACACGAGGCCGCAGCCGACGAAGCCGGCGAGGCCCGCCCCAATACGCTGCCAGAGCAGATCGGGCCCGAATGCGGCCAGCCCCGCCCCGATGGCCACCATCGCCCCGGCCGCGACCCGCACCTGCCGTTCGAGCGACATCGCCTTCCGGCCGCGTACGACAGGCACCCCTGCTGCCTCGCAGGCGGTCGTACCACCCTCGATGCTGATCACGTCCTTGAGTCCCGCCGCCACGAGCTTCTCGCATGCCTTCTGGCTTCGGTTGCCCGACTTGCAGACGACGTAGACGGGGTCGCTGCCGGCAAGGGCCTGGATCTCCTCCGGATCGATACGGTCGAGTGGCACGTTTCGGGCGAAATCGACGTGCACCTCGCCAAACTCGGCCGGAGTGCGAACGTCGATGAGCATCACCTTTTCGCCTTTGCGGCGGAGCTCGGCAAGCGTCATGGGAGTAATTGTGGCAACCATGGAAATGTCCTCCGTAATGTCAGGAACCAGGAAAAAAGGTCGATAGATCGGTACAGTACGACAGATAGGATGAGGTGGCAGGCGAAGCAGAACACCGGTCACTATGCAGACGCGCTCCCGCGGGCGGCCTTTGAGCCGCCAAACCGCGCCTCGATGCAGGCCATGATGCTGGCGAGGTGAGGCTCGGCGATGGTGTAGTAGACGCATCGGCCATCCTTCGACACGTCCAAAAACCCACACCGCTGCATGAGCCGGAGATGCTCGGAAGCCATGTGGCTGGGGATCTCGCAGGCTTCGGCCAGTTCGCCAACCGTGTAGCGGCCAGCCAGCAGCATCTGGATGATCCGCAGCCGATGGGGATGCGCGAGCGTTCGCAGACATTCTGCGGCCTGCCCAAGGCTCTCGAGGCTGGTGAGCTTCGACAGGCGGAGGTTTGTTCGCTTTGTATCGACCATGGCCTCGTCCTCGCAGGCACGCCGGTTCGACGGGCACGTCGTCGGCGTTCGTCATTATATCGGAAGGTTCCGATATTTCAATAAGACTTTTTTGGTTTTTTGCCCTCATTCGCGATTCATCGATGAAATCTGGCTATTCGTGCCGTCGCGACCCTGCCGGCGTGCGACTGGTACTCGCAGACCGCAAGGGCAAAGCGTCCGGGAGCGAGGAAGCTGGGGGCTCTGGGCCGAGCGGATGCAACTTCATCGAAGGCGTTCAGGCAGGCGGGACGGCGGAGCGAGCGGATCCGCGGCCCGCCGTCCGCCCCCGGCCCGCTGGAATCACCGGGGGGCCGCGAAAGTCCGCCCGGCGGAGATGATCGCGTCCCACCGGGCGCGGCAGCCCCGCAAGATCGAGCATAGTCGGGAGGACGTCTTCGGCGCAGCCGAACTGCTTCCGCTCGCCCGGCTCGATGACGCCCGGCCGGCGGATGAGCAGAGGCACGCGAATGCCGTTTTCGAAGACCCACGCTTTATGGCCGCGGAGCTGATGAACATTGCGGACCGCCCATTCCTGCTCATCGAACTCCTGCTTGGGATCTCCGCCGCGTTTGTTGCAAGCCCTGGTCGTCGGCGATGATGAAGAGCACATTCGGATGCGCGCAGGCCCGAGCAGGAGAGGTGGGCGGCGCGTGGCCCACCGGGAGGGCCTTCTCACCCTCACCCGTAGCAGCGGCAACCTTGAACTCTCCAAAGGCGTGTGGCAATGGGGCGATCGCCTCGCGGAGCAACGCTCGCATGGCGGCCAGCGTTTCGGCATGTGCCGGATCACCAGCGAGATCGTGTTGCTCGAGCGGGTCGTTGCGGAGGTCATAGAGCTGGTCGGGGCGGCCGTAGGCGGGCCAGCGCTGACGCATCGTCTCGACATCCCGCCGCGCCCCAAACCGCCCGAGAAAGTCGGGGATTTCGCCTCTGTCGGCGGCCTTCTTCTGCACCTCCGCGGGGTGGCGGATCGCGATGTACTTCTGGCCGTTGGCGATGACGGCCCGCCCGTATCCCATCTCGATCAGGACGGCTCGCTCCTGCATCTCCTCGCCTCGGAGGAGAGGAGTGATGCTTCTGCCATCGAGTACCGGCCGATCACCCGCATCGGGAGCAACATCACACAGGTCGAGGATCGTAGGGACGATGTCAACACTCGACATGAGTGCATGGTCGACGCGACCGGCCGCGAATCGCGCCGGCCAGCGAATCGCCAACGGCACGCGGGCTCCCTCGTAGCAGGTCCATTTTCCGTCGGACTGCTGATCGCTGGAAAAAACGACGATCGTGTCATCGGCCAAGCCGAGATCCGCGAGTTTTTTGAGGATGACCCCGATGCCGTCATCAAGCCACGTGGTCCAGGCCTGATTGGGCTCGCCCCCGGCTTCGAGTACCCGCCTCAGCACATCCTCGCGAGACGGCTGCACCCCGACATGCCAGTCGACGAGGCCTTCGGGTGTGGCCCGCGGGTCGGCGTCCAGAAAACGCTTCCCTCCACCATGCGGGATATTGGGGGCGAGATAGAGAAAGAACGGCTTCGTCGAGTGTCGTTGCTGCTCGAGAAACCTCACGGCCCCGGCCGTGAACCACTCCATGTTGTGTTCCGTCTCCCAGAGCGGCTTCGGCAGCCCGAGCTGATTCGCATTGCCCATGTAGAGGCTCGAGACGAAATCAAACCCGATCCTGTCTTTCATGTACGAAACAGCTCGCTCATATGCCTCCCTGACGCGACGGGCATTGTCGGGAAGCGTCGGATCCTGTGGTCCATTCTCAATGCCGCGGTAGTCGCAGATCGGTGGCCGGACGACGAGATCGGAGTGTTTGAGATCGGTGTTGTGCCACTTGCCCACATGCCCTGTCCGATACCCGGCCGCTGCGAGCCCACGGCCAAGATGCCACTGGCCCGGCTCGATGTCGGTGTTGAACTCGACGTTTGCCGGAGCATGCGCTGGAAACCGCTTCGCGATCGACGCGGCCCGACTCGCGTACTGGCCGGTGAGCAGGCAATAGCGGCTCGGTGTGCAGACCACGCTTCCCACGTGACACTGTGGAAACAATATGCTCTCGCCAATCAGGCGATCGAGGTGAGGAGTCAGTGGCGGCGAACCCTTGGGTGATACACCGGCCAGACTGGCATCGCCCCACCGACGCACAGCCGCGATTTCCTCAAAGTCGTGATCATCGGTGAAGATGACGAGCACGTTCGGCCGCCTTCCGCCCGCGCCAAACTGCAGGCCGCGGAACTCGATCGCACCGGCCTTTTCCCCTTCTGGGCCGCCAGACTCTCCTCCCAGGCCAAATGCGAGTTTCTGCTCTGCAAGGCAGGGATGGGTCGCCGTGATGATCATGCCGCCGACCGCGACCGCGACCCTTTCACCCTTGAACTCGATCCGTACCGGATGCCATGCATCCACCGGCAGGTCGGCCTTGCGATCGACGAGCACCGCTTTCTCACCCTTCTGAGGATGGGCAATGATCCGTACCCGGTCGGTCGCCATGACCACGTGGACGATGTGCCCGCGTTCCTGGGAGCCGTTGAAAATGATGCCTGCAGACGTGGCCCGCCCCTCGAGGCGGAAGTCACACGCCACAAGTCCATCGCGAAGCGAACAGCGGCGCATCTTCACCGGGCCATGCCGCCGGGGCCCCGACTCGTAGCCGCGTAACACGCCCCCTTTGGCCGTCCATGTGCCCAGACCCCAATGCCACGCGGGAGACAGATCCTCATTGAAACCCTCCTCGGTGAGCCCTGGCTCGGCAGCCGGCGCGGTCAAAGCGGTGGCTGCGCAACAGAGGATGAGAAGCACCGCAACGCCCCGTCTCATTCGCCTTTCCTCCTCACGCACCATTCCTCGCGCACCATGCGGACACTCCGAGGACGCGTCGCACTTCCGAACGAGCGTCGAGTCGCCGACTCCGATCACAACCACGGCATCAGCGAACCGTCCGGCCCAAAACTTGCGGAGCCGGATACCTACCGAAACCCCGTAGATAACCACCTGCAGCGCGGTCGCTTACGGGCCGGCTAAAAAAAGTGGGATTCCTGGCCGTCTCGCCCGGGAATCCCGTGGGTGCGCCGTCGGTGACCAACGGTTCGATCCCCGTGTGGGCCCGGGGACGTTGCCGAAGTTGACGCTCCGGCCCCCCCGCCTCCTTGCAGTGGCGATTTTCTCGCCTTCGTGCAACAGGAGGAATGGCAAGACTATTCAGCCGCCATCTTCTTCCTGGAGACGGCGGACGGCATGCGAACGACGACCTTGATCGCATCGTCAACGCGGTCCTTGGCGTAACTCAACGATTTCGGCAGATCCTTCAGTTCGAGGGTGTGCGGTTGGCTCAGGGCAGCCGCGTGACGATCCGACTGATCGTATCGGAGTGACCGATCTCCGCGCCGTCGACGATCACCCGCAGGCCGGGGCCGAGGCCGTAGCGGTCGCCGGTCTCATCCCACAGGATCGTCATCCGTCGCCCCTGGTACGTG
>CAMCQY010000058.1 GCA_945877135.1 Candidatus Kuenenia stuttgartensis | reverse complement strand
AAGGGTTTGGCTGTTCGCCAATGAAAGTGGTACGTGAGCTGGGTTCAGACCGTCGTGAGACAGGTCGGTCCCTATCTGCTGTGGGCGTACGAAACTTGAGGGGATTCTTCTTTAGTACGAGAGGATTTGGAAGGACGTTCCTCTGGTGTCCCAGTTGTCGCGCTAGCGGCACGGCTGGATAGCTATGAACGGAACGGATAAACGCTGAAAGCATATAAGCGTGAAGCCCGCCCCGAGATGAGGTTTCGTAGGGTTAATACCCGAAAGTCCCCAGGAAGACGACCTGGTTGATAGGCCGAATGTGTACGTGCAGCAATGCATTTAGCTAATCGGTACTAACGGACGAATGCTTGACCACTCGTATCGAGTGCTTCTGAAGCTGGCTGTAGTCAACAGTCGGCTCGGAGCATGCCAATTACCACGACCTTCTGTTCCGGCACAAAAGTGCCGGAACAGTGCTGTATTTTCCGGTGAACATATCTGAAAGGTCACACCCGTTCCCATCCCGAACACGGTAGTTAAGCTTTCAGAGCCGATGGTAGTGCCAAAAGCGCGAGAGTAGGTATCGCCGGATTTTCTTCGACCGACCCGTGTGGTGGAGCAAAACTCCCCACACGGGTCGGTTTTTTTATTGGGTGTCGGGTTTTCTGGGGGTCGGGTTTTCTGGGGGTCGGCTATGGGAGGGGTCGCTTTTTCCCTTAGACAGACCTGCGGTCGAGTTCGGCGAGCATCGCCCGCACCCGCTCCAGCGGCAGGCCGACGACGTTGGATCCGCTGCCTGACACAAGGTGTAACGGCAGGCGTTCGTCTTGAAAGCCGCAGGCCCCAGCTTTTCCTTGCCACATGCCGCTGTCGAGATACCACTCGAGCAGCTGTCCCTCGAGCGGTCCCATCACGAGCAGACTCTCTTCGACGGCCTCCAGTGTGCCGCAAAAGGCACTCCCTGACTGCAAGCTGATCAGAGGGCAGTACATCCAGACCCCTGTCAGAACGCGGTGGGTGCGGCCAGACAACTGCATCAGCATGCGGCGGGCATCGTCGCGGTCTGCCGGCTTGCCCAGGGCGACACCATCGACCTCACTGAGCGTGTCGCAGGCGAGGACTGTGGCCCCGATGCCCAGGTCAGCCACAGCCTGACCTTTTGCCCGGGCGAGCCGCAGCACGTAGGCCTCCAGCGATTCGTCGATGGCTCGCGGGGAAGCCATGGCCTCGATTGCCTCGGGGGGCGGCACAACCAGCACGTCCCACCCCTCGGCGGTGGCCAGTTCCCGTCTTCGCGGGGATCCGCTTGCAAGCACGATCTGGCGACGCGACGCTGGAGCCATGAACGCAAGCCTCTCACATCTGAAGACGATTACTGAGGATGACCATCTGCTCGCCGTCGTCAAGCCAGCCGGCTTGGCGACGGCCAACGCCGCCCGCGGCACTCCCAGCGTGTTCACGATCCTGCAGCGAACACTGGCTGCAGGAGCATTTCTGGGGGTTGTCAGCCGGCTCGATGCACCGGTGTCGGGCGTCCTGGTGATGGCCAAGACGAGGTCGGCAGCCGCCGAGTTATCCCGACAATTTCGGGAGCGAACGGTTGAAAAAACCTACGAAGCCGTGGTCGAGGGGCGGTTTCCTGCGGCTCTCGGGCAGTGGGTTGACTGGCACGATCGGATCGAACGCCAGGGAGAAGAACGCCGATCGCAGCTGCGGCCCGCCGCGGCCGACAGTCGGCTTCGCGCGCAAGGGGCCGACGAAGCCGACGAGGAGGTCGCCGGCGGGGAGTGCCATGTCCGGGCCCGAGTGGTGAAACGACTTGGCGAGGTGTCGCTCGTTGAACTCGCACCATCCACGGGCCGCCGGCACCAACTGCGGGCACAACTGGCCGGTCGAGGCTGCCCGATCGTTGGAGACAGGCTCTATGGCGCTCGGCTCCCCTTCGCAGCCACGCCCGGATGCGGGCCGGCCATCGCGTTGCACGCTCGCAGCCTCGGATTCGATCATCCGAGCACGAAACAGCCGGTCGTTCTGCAGGCGGACTGGCCCGCCGCCTGGATGACCCGCTTTCCAAGCCTGGTCCCGACGGGCAGCGAAATCTCGCCAAAATAATGGTTCTTGTGGCTATGGTGTAGGCTAAAGTGTGAAATCTCGATCTCTCGCGATCGGGACTACCCGCCTTCCCCCGCCGTGTCGCTGCGATGTCGCTGACCCCAGATTCCCGTTCGCCCAAACCTGTTGGCGGACAGCCTTCTCCGCGAACAGTGCCGCGGTTTCGCGAGACGGCGTTGGCCAGCGGGGTAATCGATGCTGGGCAGATCGATGCCTGCGAACAGGATGTCGCGAAGCAACTCGGCGCGGCTGGCCAGGCCGATGCCGTCCGTTGGGATGCCGCGGTGGCTGAGTGCCTCGTGACGCGGCAAGCGCTCACCCGCTTTCAGGCCGAACAGTTGCTGGCGGGACGCAGGAAACTCACGCTGGGACAGTATCGCATCCTGGACGAACTCGGCCGCGGCGGCATGGGGCAGGTGTTTCGTGCCCAGCATGTCATGATGGGCCGAACGGTCGCGGTCAAGGTGCTGCCGAAGGCAAAGTCAACGAGTGAGGCCGAGGCGGCCTTCCAGCGGGAGATCCGGATGTTGTCCCGGCTCGACCATGACAACCTCGTTCGGGCCCTCGATGCCGGCCACGATGGCAAGGTGTATTACATGGTGACCGAACTGGTGCCCGGTCTCGACCTTCGCCAACAGGTACTCAAGTATGGGAAGCTGGACGAGATCAGGGCGGCATCGGTGATCTCGCAGGCGGCGCTTGGGCTCGGCTATGCGCATACGGAGGGCCTTGTGCACCGTGACATGAAACCGGCCAACCTGCTGGTGACTCCGGAAGGTATCGTCAAAGTACTCGATCTCGGTCTGGCGGGATCGGTTATCGAGGGTGAGGCGATGCGGATCGGTCGCGTCGTCGGCACCATGGACTTCATGGCACCCGAGCAGATCCGTTCGGCCGACACGGTCGGGCCGCTTGCCGATATCTATGCGATCGGCTGCACGCTCTACTTCGCCGTCACCGGCGAGGTGCCATTTCCCGGCGGCACCCGTCAGGAGAAGGCACGGCGTCAGCTGGGGGAGCAGCCCCGCGCGATCCAGCAACTGGAGCCGCGAGTCGGCGACGACTTCTGTCGGGTGGTCGAAGCCATGATGCAAAAAGACCCGGGTAAGCGGCCACCGTCCGCCCAGGCGGTGATTGATCTGCTGAAGCCGTGGACGCCGCCTGCACCGCTCCCGATGCCTCGAGTGAAGCAAGGGCGGTCCTCAAAGCCGCGGGGGACGGATGCGGTCAACGAGGATGCCCATGGTGAGGCTTATGCCCATCGTAAAGCGACTTCTTCTCCCGCCAGTGCAGGCAGCGGCCATCAGTCGTCCCTGCACGACTCATCGCTGCCAGATTCATCGCTGCCAGATTCATCTCGAGGTGCCAATCCGTCCACTCGTGGGCTACTGTCGGAGAGCGAAGAGACCGATCGGGCCGGCGAGTTGCAGCCCGAAGGCGAACCACTGCCTGCGGAGGCTGGGTGGGGATGGGTGCTCGGGAGAAGCGTTGTTGTGGCGGCTGTGACAGCACTGGCTGCCGTGGCCCTTGTGCGAATGGTTGCGTCCGTCGAGCAGCAAACGGGCGGGATGCTCGGCGGTGGTGCCCTCCAGGTGATTGGATGGGCCACCTTCGGCCTGTTGATGGCGATTCAGTTGATTCTGGCGGCGGGCCGGGACCGGGAGTGACGGGGGCGGGCTGGCGCGGGCCCCGGGCATGGCTTTCCGCCCGCACGGGAGTCCTCTGCGTTGACAGACCCGCTGATTCGGCCTACGAAATGGAAAAGAAAACCCTGGACGGGTAGCTCAGTTGGTAGAGCAACGGACTGAAAATCCGTGTGTCGCCGGTTCGATTCCGGCCCCGTCCACTGTCTGGAAACGGGAACGGCTGAAGCAATCCATCCAAGCCCGCAGGGGGGGCACGATCCGGGGACGCGCCCGCCGCACGACCGCCGCGACCCGCCGCTCGGCAAGGGCGACCCAGATCCCCCAGGCCAAATAGACGGCATCACTGCCAGGTCTGGCTTCGTTCTATTCGGGCGGCCTAGACGAACCCCAGTCTTCGCATCCCGCCGCGGCTGGCTGAGCGAAACAAGCGGCTCGCATTACGAGACCGTCATATTTCCTCAGGCTGGATGCAGGGTATGGCCGATGGAAAGAATCGCCGGCGGAAAGAATCTTCGTGTGGGGGCGGGCGGCCCCGTGGGAATCACGCTGAAGAAACTCTGCGATGGGGGTACAACGATGCTGTACAGCCAGTCCATGGACATTGGTTTCGCGCACTATCCCAAGACCGCCGGGCATTCCCTCACGCGTTGGTTCCGGGAGGTCTTTCCCGATGCGCGACTGGTAGAGCCGCACCCGCTCTATGAGGTGAATCACCTTCCCGTTCGGTATTCGCTCGAGCAACTCGGGCTGGTGCCACGACAGGATCGGTCTCCGAGGAAAGGCCTCCGGCTGATGCGGGCCTGCGCCACGCTGGCACGCAGATTCGACCGCTGGTGGCCGGTGGGCCGCCCCGGAGAGAACGCAACTGGCAGGCCATGCGCGACGCGGATCATCGGCGTCGTCCGGGAACCGTTCGAGATGCTCGTGTCACTGTTCGAATATTGGCGTTCCTATGAGTTCGCCGAAGAGCCGACGCAGCCGTTGATTCAATGCGCCCGCAGAGGCACTTTTCGCGGGTTTGTCGCGATGGCGGTCGCGGAAGGCGGCCTCGCGAACTACCACGACTTTTTTGACATGCACGGGCCTGCCGCGGCCAACACGCGACTGCTCGACTTCAATGCCCTGGAGCCCGCTCTCGTGCAGGTCTGCCGCGAGTTCGGCCTGAACGTGGCGGAGTCCAAACTCGGCCTTTTGAACGTCGGTCCGAGTCGCCACCGCGACCTCGAACGCTATCGCACCGAGGCGGGATCACTTCTGGCGGAGGTGCGGGCCCACTTCCGCTGGTATTACGAGGAGGGGATCCATGTCATGGCAAAAGGGAGTGACGCGACGCCGGTGGTGACTGATCGACGCCCCACCCACCGGCTCCCGGGGGCGGCAGGCATCGGCCAAAAAGCCCAGGGTATCGTTGGTCGCTTTGGCAGCCGCTGGGAAGGGCTCGCGATCGCCGGCGGAGCTGGCTGAACGGCTCCAGCAACAAACTGGCCTCGCGCACAAAAAAACGGGCGGTGCCACTGCGGCACCGCCCGTCGTTTTGTCTTGCGGCATGATGCCGCAGAGCGAGGCTTCGGTGAGTCGAGCAGGGCTCAGCTCACCATGTCCTTAGCTCACCATGGCCTTCAGGTTCTTGAGCGCACGCACGCGAACCTTCACGCTGGCCGGCTTCGCGGGCCGGTCCTGCAGTTCGCCGGTGAAGGGGTTCTTGACACCCTTCTGAGCCGGGCGAGCCGGCACCTTGCGACGCTCGATCTTCACCAGGCCGGGGATGGAAAACACCCCGATGCCCTGGCCCTTGAGGGACTTTTGAATTTCGTCCGTGAGAGCCTCCATCACCGCGACCACATCCTTCTTTTGCAGACCGGTCGTCTCGGAGATGCTCCGCATGATTTCGGTCTTCGTCATCGGCTTGCTACCCGACTTCTTCGCCATCGCCATTACCTCCAAAAGCCAAAAAAAATTGTGTGCGGTAGTTCCCCACCGCGAACCGGAGCCCGGCACAGATGCCGAAAGCGAGGCCGATTAGAGACTCTAGGAATGAAAATGCAACCCAAAAATATGGTTTCAGGCCCGGAAAATCGGGGTTTCGCCGGTGTTTGTGCCGAAAATGGGCGTTTGAGCGGCGGTTTGTCCCGTCGCGAACGCTTCTCCAGCCGAATTCGTAGGCTGTGATACGATGCAGGACGCGATGGTTCCTGGCCCGTCTTCTGGGCCGTTGCGGTGGTTCGGAGTGGCGAAACGTCTTCTTTGTGGGGCCAGCCTGATGCGCCCGATACACCTGAACGGGGTTTGGTCTGCGGCTGCTTGCCAGTGGGCCGCTGTCGTATTGGTTGGCGGTCTGCTTGCGGTTGGCTTCGGCGTTGGGGGAGGGAGCCTGGGCAGGGCCGACGATGCAGATAACGCCGTCGAGCAGCAGGCTGATGGCGACTCTGGCGACAGTGACGAAGGGGAGAGTGAAGGAGGCATCGGATTTCCCAGCGACCGGCTGCGAGAGCGGCAACTGGATCGGGGCCGCCGACTCATCGCCGATCAGCGTTGGAGCGACGCCGCCATCCTGTTCGACGAGATTCTGGCTGCGGACCGCGACTGCTTCTTTCGTGAAGACCGCCAGCAACGGACGTGGCAGAGCATCAAGTCTGAAACGAATCGGCTGATCGGCGGACTCGACAAGCCTGGCCGCGAGGCCTACGAACTTCAGTTTCGCGCTCGGGCCGACCGGATGCTCGAACAGGCCATTGCCACCAACGACACGGCCGGCGTCGTGGCCGTTGCCCGACGCTGGTTTCACACCCCCGCCGGATACCGCGCCACCCTGCTGGCCGCGATCGAGTCGCTCGAGGCGAACCAGCCTTTGGCGGCGGCGACCTGGCTCGATCGACTGGCTACGGTGGACGGCGGAGTCTCCTTCGAACCCACGCTCTCGATCATGCGGGCCATCGCATGGCTGCGGGCAGGTGATCGCGTTGCCGCAGATGCCATTCTCGAGCAGGCGCGTGCCAGCGGCAGAAACGTGGTCCGCATTGCCGGCAAGGATGTCACCGTGTCGTTTCCCGCCGGCGGCGGGCTCGCCTGGCTGACGTCGCTCGTCGGCGAGCCGAAGAGCAGGCCCGGGAGCCGTGCCGGCGACTGGGCGATGCACCGCGGCGATCCGGCCCGCAATGGGGTTTCTGCGGCGTCTTGTCCGCTGTTGGCACCGCGGTACCGCGTGCCGTTGTCCCGTCATCCCGAGGAATCACGGCAGCTCGATGCGCAGCGGCGACTCCATGCCGAGCAGGAGATTGCGGTGCTGCCGGCTGGCACGCCGCTGGCAGTGAACGGCATGATCCTTGTGCGCACCACCATGGGCCTGTTGGCGGTTGACTTCGAAACCGGCAAGCGGGTGTGGTTGCAGGCCGGGCCTGGCGCGGCCCCGCTGCAGGCAGCTGCAGGCGGGGGTGACGGTGCCGGCGACGCGGCCGATACCGATGCCGGCGGATCGTTCACCACCGTCTTC
Organism: Candidatus Kuenenia stuttgartensis; assembly: GCA_945877135.1. Lineage (GTDB taxonomy): Bacteria > Planctomycetota > Planctomycetia > Pirellulales > UBA1268 > CAMCQY01. Next base: position 15,032 of record CAMCQY010000058.1, on the reverse strand, counting down.
GATGACGCCACGGGCGGAACCATGGCGAGCAATGGTCGGCTGGTGTTTGTGATCGAGAGCCATCCCGATGCCGCTGCTCCGCCGCAGGCCGGGGGCATGAACTTCCGACCCGCGATGCAGGGGATGGGCATGCGTGCGGCCGGCGGCTGGAAGGGGGGCAACACGATCTCCGCCTACGACATCGCCGACCGCGGCGGCCTGCGGTGGCGGCTTCCCGCCCGCGGTGGTGCGGGCAATGACGCGGCGCTGCCGGCATCGTCCACGGCCTGGTATCTCGGTGCTCCACTTCCCGTGGGGGAGCAACTGCTTGTGCTCGTCGAAGAGAAGGGGGAGATTCGGCTGGATGTGCTCGATGGCAACACCGGTCGATTGGAGTGGTCGCAGCCGTTCGCCGAAGTCGACGAGGAGCGGGCGATCGACAACCGTGACAGCCATCGCCGCCGGCTCGCCGGCCTCTCTCCCGCGTTGGCCGAGGGAGTGCTCGTCTGCCCGACCGGCGCCGGCGCCGTCATCGCGGTCGATCTCGCGACCCGCACCCTGCTCTGGGCGCACGAGTATCCGCAGCCCCGTCAGACCGGCGTGACGGTGCTTCCCAACGGGATCCGCGTGGGCCGGGCCGGCTTTGGCGGCCCCGGTGTCGGGGGCGAGGGTGGACGCGAACAACGCCCCGGCGGCTGGCTCGATTCCGCCCCGATCCTGTCGGGCGGTCGCGTGCTGCTGACGCCTGGAGAGTCTCAGGAGCTGCACTGCCTTGACCTGCGACGGGGCACGACCGTGTGGCGGCTGCCGCGCAAGGATCGGCTCTACGTCGCCGGTGTTGTCGATGGCCGGGCGATCGTCATCGGCCGACGGGGCGTGGAGGCCCTCGACCTGGCGAACGGCCGCCCGCTCTGGCAGCGTCCCCTGACTGCCGACCAGGGCAGCCCCAGCGGCCACGGCATCCTCACGGCCAACAGGTTCTTTCTGCCGCTCGACACCCCGGAGGTGCTGGAGATCGACCTTGCCGACGGCCGCATCGTCAGCCGGTCGGCGGCTCGCGGCAACGCAGTGCCCGGCAATCTGGTGGCCTATCGCGGCGAGGTGATTTCACAGGGGGGCGACTCGCTCGATGTGTTCCACCAGTCTGCGGCCCTCGAGTCGCGGATCGAAACGGCGCTCAAGACCAATCCCCAGGATGCATGGTCGCTGCTGTGGCGTGGCCAGTTGGACCTCGACCAGGGGCGGATCGCCAGCGGCATCGCGGCCGTGCGGGAGGCGCATGCGTTGCAGCCGACCCGCGTGCCCGCCGCCGTCGTGGCCAACGCGATGCTGTTTGCCATGCAACGCGATTTCGCCCAGGCGGCGCCGCTGTGGCGTGAGGCAGTCGCCTTGAGTAGTTCGCCGGCGACTGCCGTCGTTGCGCTGCGGGCCGCCGTCGATGGATTTCTGCGCACCGGCGATCTGCCTCAAGCATGGGATGCGATGCAGCAGTTGCTGACGCAGTCCGACGTCGCCGCAGCGGAGCCGATGCTCGAAACGGGGCAGGTGGCTGAGTCACAGTCCGCCATGGATGGTTCGGGGGATGGTTCGGGCCTCGACGGCCCGGGGACGGACGGCCTGGTTGTCGATGGTTCCGATGCCCAGGTTGCCCTCGCGCCTGCGCGGTGGATCCGCGGGCGGCTTGCCGAACTTTTCGCCAGGGCGACGCCGCCGCTGCGGGTGGAACTCGATGCGTTCGCGGCGCGGGCCTCCGCCGTCGCGTTGGCGGACGCACCCGCGGGCGGCATGCCCCGCGATCGGATGACGCGGCTGCGGCAGTTCATCGAACGTTTCGGCCGCCATGATCGGGCCCTCGAGGCCCGCCGACAGCTGGCCGAGGTGCTGGGGGAGGCGATCGAGGCCAAGGCCGCCGGCGACGATCGGCGGGGGCTCGTGGTCGAGCGAGACTTCGTGCTCCTGGATCTTGCCCGCATCGGCAAGCCCGCCGATCGCGAGTACGCCGCTGCCGTGCTCGCGGGCATCCGCGGTGGGTTTGCCGGAACACCAAACCGAACAGCCGGGGCAGAGTCAGTCAGCGTGAACGCAGACGGCGCCGAGGATGCGGCGTGGCCGGTCGGCCGGGTCGTTCAGCGACGCGGGGCGGTCGTTCGGAACGCTGCCGTGCGGCAGGGCGACGCGGACGACGTGCGGTTCGTGCGGTCGAGGCTGACGAACATTCCAGTGACGGACAGTGTCGGCTCGTTCCTTCCCGGCCTCGAACTCGCATTCGATCAGCATCAGCAGTCGGGCATCATCGCCACGGACGGGTATGGCCGGCCGATCGGCGATCCCTTTGCGATCAAGTCGCGGCCCGACGGCGGGCGCATGGTGCCGATGCTTCAGCCGGGGGGCATCGATCAGGCTACGGTCATGGGCCGGGTTGTCTACATTCGCGCCGGAGCAGGTGTCGCCGCATTCGAGATGGCGGCAACCGGCGGGGAGAGGCAGGGGAACCAGCGAAACCGACCGCTCTGGATGCTCGCCGACAAAACCGATCCAACGGGCGAGGCGCGGGCCATCGGTTTTGTCATGAACATCGGTGGCGGCAAGGCCGCACGCCACGGCACCATCGCACCGAACATCGCTCTAGGGGCACGCGTCTCCGAGCCAAGGCAGGCCGACGAGGGTGGCCGGCGAACGAGTGTGCCCGACTGGGTCGTGCGGAGCACGGGAGTGGCCATCATGGCCGACCGCTCACTGAAGGTTCACGATCCACTCACCGGGCGACTGCTGTGGGAGCGTCAGCGGTTGCCCGCGGTCGGTGAATTGATCGGCGACGACGACTTTCTCTGCATCTGTCCTCCCGGTGGTCGTGGTGCGGTCCTGCTTTCGATGGCCGACGGGAGGATCGTGCGGACGTTCGACCTGCCGCCGAGCGAACGGCGACTGCTCACAAGCGGCCGTCACATTCTGGCGGTAGAGCCGATCGATGGGGTGGCCGATCGCAAGGCAGCCGGCGGTGTTGAATCGTCTGACACGGGCGGGGCGGGGCGGGGCGGGGCACGCCGGGTGCGGCTCGATCGTATCGATCCCTTGGATGGTCAGCGTCAACCGCTGGGCGAGTATGCTGGCGAGTCGCGTGCATCGACCGCTGGCGACGGACGGGTTGCGGTGGTGGAGCCGTCCGGAGACTTGAGCCTGCTCGACGTCGATACAGCTGGGGTGGTGTTTCGCACGCGACTGTCCGATATGCCTGCGGGGTTGGAGCACCTGCAGGTGCTCTCCTGGAACGGCAGCTATCTCGTGCTGGTGGGCCGCGGCGAAACGCCCGAGGAGCAGAAACAGTTGGAGAGGATCGGCGCCATCGGGCCGCTGCCAGGGATGCCGGGCAGGGAACTGCCCCAGCTTGTCACGGGGTCGTTGTGGGCGGTGGACGGCGTGAGCGGCGACATGCTCTGGCCAGTTCCGGCGACGATCCTCAGACACTCGCTGCAGGCTCAGGGTGGCTCACAGTTGCCGGTGCTGCTGTTCGCCCGCTCGATCCAGCCTGCCCGTGAGCCCGATCGCCAGCGGCTCAGCGTGCTCTGCATCGACAAGCGGACGGGCCAGGCGGTCTATGCCGACGACCGCTTCAACGGCCGCTCGGCCACGCGGCCGGATATGATGGTGATTGGCTGCGGCATCAGCGGCGACCCCGCGACGCACACGATCGCACTCTCGCAGGCCAGGCGTGACGTCCCTGATCTGCAGCTCGAGTTTACCGGGGCGCCGACCGCCCCGCGGCCGCCGTACCAGGCTTCGGCGACGCGGTCTTCCGTCGCGGCTGATCCCCTGGTCGAAATTGAATTCTGGATCAAGAAGGCGCTGACGATTCCGCTCCCCTTCTGAGTCCGACAGCCAACGGCTTCCCTCAATGATCCTCATCATCTGCAAGCTCCGCATGATCCGCACCCTCTGCGCGCTTGCTGCCATTCTGGCGACACTCGTCGGCGGGCCCTTGCCGCTGGCGGCCGCGCCGTCGGAGGAGAAGGTTGATCTGGTCATCTCGAAGGGGCTCGACTGGCTGGTTCGCAAGCAGTCGAGACGGGGCAGCTGGGCGGCGAACGAGGGCCGCTACCCGACGGCCATGACGGCGCTCGCCGGCACGGCGCTGCTCATGGAGGGCTCGACGACCACGCAGGGAAAGTATGCCGAGGCGATCCGTCAGGCGGTTGACTATCTCGTGAGCCGTTCCCGCCCCAACGGCCTGATCGGCGATCCGAAGGGGGACGATCGCTACACCTACGGCCACGGCTTCTCGATGCTCTTCCTCTCGCAGGTGCTCGGCGAGGAGGAGGACGAACGCCGTCGCGAGGAACTCGTGCGGGTGCTCGAGAAGGCGGTGGAGTTTTCCGGCCGCGCGCAGACGTCCGACGGCGGATGGGGTTACGTCAGCGCGAAGGACGGCAACAACTTCGACGAGGGCTCGACCACGATTACGCAGGTGCAGGGCCTGCGCGGTTGCCGCAACGCCGGCATCGCCGTGCCGCGGGAGATCATCGACAAGGCGATCGCCTACATCCACAAGTGCACGATGCCGGATGGCGGCGTGCAGTACAGCTCCAAGGGGGGCGGGGGCCGCCCGGCCATCTCCGCCGCCGCCATCGCCTGCCTGTTCAACGCCGGTGAATACGACGACACCCACGTGCCGCGGATGATCGACTACGCGGAGAAGCACCTCGGCAACATCGCCAACAACGGCTTCGGACACTGGCACTACGCCCACTTCTACTACGCGCAGGTGATGTATCGCGAGGGGGGGAAGAAGTGGGAGACCTACCGCAAGCAGATCGAGGAACGGCTCGTGTCGGAGTCGCAGAACGACCGCGACGGCCTGTTCTGGCCGCAGGGTTACATCGGCCCGGTTTACACGACGGCCACGAACCTCACCATGCTGCAACTTGACCGCGGCACGCTCCCCATTTACCAACGCTGACGTGCCGACCGTGAGCGGATTCGCCGCCACCGACTATTTTTCATTCCGCAGATACGCCCCGCAGGTTTTGCCCGGAGATCATCCATGACGCAGACGCCCTTCGACCCTTCCGCCATCGACCGCCTGCACGAGGCACACGATCGCATCCTTGCGCAGCTCTCGCGGGTGATCGTCGGCCAGAGTCAGGTGATCGAGGAACTGCTGATCTGCCTCTTCAGTCGCGGCCACTGCCTGCTCGAGGGCGTGCCCGGCCTCGCCAAGACGCTTCTGGTCAGCACGCTGGCCAAGAGCCTCGACCTCTCCTTCAGCCGCATTCAGTTCACCCCCGACCTGATGCCGGCCGACATCATCGGCACCGACGTGCTGGAAGAGGACAAGGCGACCGGCACGCGCCAGCTGCGGTTTCTCGAAGGGCCGCTGTTTGCCAACGTGGTGCTCGCCGACGAGATCAATCGCACGCCGCCAAAGACACAGGCCGCGCTGCTCGAGGCGATGCAGGAGCGGCAGGTGAGCGTCGGCCGCGTGCGGCACCGTTTGGTCGATCCCTTCTTCGTGCTGGCCACACAGAACCCGATCGAGCAGGAGGGCACCTATCCGCTACCCGAGGCGCAGCAGGACCGATTCATGTTCAAGGTGTTCGTCCGCTATCCGACGTTCCAGGAGGAATTTGAGATCGCCCGTCGGACGACTGGCCTGCCTGCCGAAGATGCCCAGCCGGTGCTCTCGGCGGCCGACATCATCGGCCTGCAGCAGGCCGTGCGGGGTGTGCCGGTGAGCGACCATCTCGTGCGGTATGCGTTGGCGCTCGTCAGGCAGACCCGTGCGGGCGAGAAGGGAACCCCTGACTTTGTCAGTGACCAGCTCTCCTGGGGCGCGGGGCCGCGGGCCGTGCAGTTCCTGATCATCGGCGCCAAGGCGCGTGCGATCCTGCAGGGCCGCAGCCATGTGGCGGTGGAAGATATCCAGGCGCTCGCCAGCCCCGTGCTGCGGCACCGGATCGTCGTCGGCTTCGCGGCCGAGAGCGAGGGCGTGACACCCGACGGCATCATTCAGCGGATCATCGAGACGACCCCGGCCAGAGAGGACGAACTCACCCGTGACGCCCGGTTCCAGACGATATTTGCATCCTGAGGCGATTGCCCGCATCGCGCGGCTGGAGCTGCGCGCGCGTGCTGTTGTCGAGGGCGTGCTCGCCGGCCTCCACAAGAGCCCCTACAAGGGACAGTCGGTGGAGTTTCTCCAGCACCGCGAGTATGTCCGTGGCGACGACCTGCGCCGCGTCGATTGGAAGGTTTGGGGACGGCAGGACCGCTTCTATGTGAAGGAGTTCGAGGAGGAGACCAACCTCCGCGTCACGCTTGTGGTGGACGGTTCGGCCAGCATGAACTACGCCTCGGGCCCGCTTGGGAAATACGACTACGCCGCCACGCTCGCGGCCAGCCTTGCCTGGCTGGCGCTCTCGCATGGTGACGCCGTGGGGTGCAGCGTATTCGACGACAAGATCAGGGCGAGCGTGCCGCCGCGGACGAAGCGGTCGCACCTCGCGAGCGTGGTGGAGGTGCTCGAGACGCCCCGTACGGGCCGGCCGACAGCCTTCATGCCGGTGCTCAGATCGCTTGCCGAGACGCTGCCGAGGCGGGGACTGGTGATGGTGATTTCCGATCTGCTCGGAGACCGCGACGGCGTGTTCCAGGGGATGCAGCTCCTGCGGAAGCGTGGTCATGATCTCGTTCTGCTCCATGTGATGGATGACGACGAACTCGACTTTCCGTTCGAGGGACCGACCCGGTTCGAGGGGCTGGAACTGCCCGACGCCCTCGCCTGCAACCCGCGCAGCCTGAGGGCGGGCTACCTGGCGGCGGTGGAGGCGTTTCTCGCCGATGTCCGCACCCGGGCCGCGGCCGTGCGATGCGACTACTCCCTCATCCGCACCGGCGAACCGGTCGATGCGGCGTTGGTGAAGTTTCTCGCGCGTCGCGCCAGCATGGCTGTCTAGAGGAGAGCAGCCTGCCATGCCGACATTTGATTTTCTGCCGCTCCTCTGGTGGGGCCTGCCGTTCGTCGCGGCACCGGTCATCATCCACCTCATCAATCTGCTGCGGCATCGCAAGGTGCCGTGGGCGGCCATGGAATTTCTGCTGGCGAGCCAGCGGAAGTACCGAACGCAGGTGCTCCTCAAGCAACTCCTGCTGCTCTTGTTGAGGGTGGCGGCCGTGCTCGGAATCGTGCTGGCCCTGGCGCAGCCGCGTTGGAAATCGGCGCTCGGACGGATGCTCGGTGGCGCACGGACGGAGCATGTCGTGCTGCTCGATGACAGCTATTCGATGGGCGACCTGTCGGCGGAAGGCCGCCTCGGCGACACGCGCTGTTTCGACCGCGGTCGGCTGGTGGTGGAACGAATCTGCACCGAATTGGCCGCTGTGCAGGGGCAGCAGGAGGTGGCGATCGGCCGGTTCTCGGCGTTTGATGAGAAGGGATCAGCTGCCGTTGATCGGCCGGCGGGAACGGCTGTCGAAGCACAGGCAGCCCAGCAAGGATTCGACATCCGCCTGCAGCCGGTGACGCCGCGATTGGTGCAGGAGGTCCGCGACGATCTCGCCGGACGGTCTCCATCCGCGGTGGCGTCAGGCCCGCGGGGGGCGGTGGCTGCCGCCGCCGGAGTGCTCGGCGGCGGCACCGGGGCGGCCAACGTCATCTGGCTGATCAGTGATTTTCGCTTCAAGGACTGGAAAGCCGCCGACGAGACGGCCGGCCTGTTGCGGCAGTTGTCCGACGCCGGGTGCGAAGTGCGGCTGGTGGACTGCGCCGCCGAAGGGGGCGATGGCCGGCAGCCGGGGAACCTGACGGTGGAGCGGCTGGAGATGGCCGGGGGCGTGCCGGCCACCGGCGTGCTCGTGCCGCTGGAGGTGGCGGTCCGCAACAACACCGACCGACCGGTTCGCGACGTGGCCGTCGAACTCCGCGAGGATGCTCTGGGCCGGCCGGGTGTGCGGATCGCGGAAATTCCCGCTGGCGGCGTGGGGACGCAGCGGTTTGATGTTCGCTTCACGAAGTCGGGCCCGCACCTCGTCGAGGCGACGATCCCCGCTGATGCAGTGGCCGCCGACAATACGAGGACGATGGCGGTCGATGTGGTTGATCGCGTCGATGTGCTGCTGATCGACGGTGATCCAACCGGCGGCGGCCGCGCTGGAGATGCCTTCTATGTGGCCACGGCACTGGCCCCGGGTGCGGGTGCCCCCACGGGCCTGCGGCCGCGGATCGAGCCGCCGCGGAGCCTTGCCACCCTCGATCTGGCGTCGTTTGACTGCATCTGGCTGCTCGATGTGGAACGGCTCGACCCGCCGGAGGTCGCGGCGCTCGAGGCCTATGCTCGTGCCGGCGGAGGCGTGGTCTTTTTCACGGGACCTCGCACGAAGGCCGAGGTTGTCAACCGCATGCTCCATCGCGGCGGCGATGGGCTCTTCCCCGTGCCGCTGGCAGGGCCTGTGGACCTGCTTCCAGATGCCGCCGGGGCCGCCGCGGCGCCTGATGTCGTCGTCGAGGAGCACCCGGTCGTGGCCGTGCTGTCCGGCCAGCGGAATCCACTGCTCGATGCTGTGCGGATCGAGCGGTCGATGGCGGTGGAACGTGGCTTCGAACCGGCAGCCACCAGCGGGCTGCGGAGACTGCTCTCGCTGCGAAGCGGCGGGCCGCTCGTGGTGGAGCGGCCGTACGGCGATGGCATGGTCGTGGCCGTGCTCTCAACGGCGGCCCCCACGTGGAACAACTGGGCGCGAGGCAATCCGAGCTGGGTGGTGGTGATGCTGGAACTGGAGAGCCATCTCGCCCGCACACGCCGCCGCGCGGAGTCACTCGAGGTGGGCGAGCCCGTCTCCGTCAGGCTCGATGCGGCCGTTGACGAGATCGAGGTCGATATCGCTGTGCCGCCGGATGGAACCCTCGTGCATCAAACGGCGGAGGCGTCGCCTGCCGGTGGGCTCGAGGCGACCCTTGCCGAGACGTCGGTTGCCGGTGGCTACACGGCTCGCTGGCGGCGGCTCGACGGCACCGAGCGGGAGCGGCTCTTTGCCGTGAACGTGGCCGCCGACGAGGGCCAGTTGGAGCGGATCGGCCGCGAACGGCTGGACCGCGTGTTGGCGGGGGTGGCATTCAAGTATGACCGAGCTGAGTCACTCGAGCCCGACACCACCACGCTGGCAGGAGTGCCGCTGGTCAAGCCGCTGCTGTACCTGCTTGCAGCCGTTCTCATCCTCGAACAGGTGCTGGCGTATTCGGCCAGTTACCATGCCGCGCCCCGCAGAAAATCAGTCGCCTGACGAGCCGTTGGCCAGAACTCCCATGAGCCCATTCACTTCCGCCGTGTTTCCGCCCCTGCCGATGCCGCCCTGGCTCCTCGCCTCCTCGGAGCGGGTGCAGCATCGCATCACCAGCGGGCTGATCGACGGGTTTTCGCAGTGGTGGCAGATGCCGGCCCTGGTGTTGGGGCTGGCGGCCGTCGCGGTCTTCGTGCTCTGGATGTACCGCCGCGATGCGGCCGAGTTGCCCCGCGGCATGGGCCTTGTGCTCGTGGCCCTGCGGCTGGGGGCGTTGGCAGCGTTGGCGGCCGCCTATCTCGACTTCGAGCGGACGGCCGAGCATGAGATCGTGTTTCCGTCGCGGGTGGCCGTGCTCGTTGATTCCAGCGCCAGCATGACCTTGCGGGATGATTCTGCCGCTGACGAGCAGGCCATTGGCGACCCGTCCGTTGAGCAGGCCGCTGACAGGCAGGCCGACACGCGGTCGCAGCGGGCGATCCACGTGTTGCGTCAGGGTGGGCTGCTCGCAGCCCTCGCGCCGCGGCACGAGGTGTCGTTGTGGAGGTTCGATGCGGATGCGGAGCCGCTGGTGGTGCTACCGAACGCGACCACGACGCTTCCGAGTGCGTCCGGCGAATCGCCGGCTGCGGCCGACCCCGCGCCGGCCGCGAGCGACTGGCCCGAACGACTGACGGCCCGTGGCTACGAGACCCGCCTCGGTGAGGCGCTTGCCCGAGTGCTTGACCAGGAACCGCCTGGCGTGCTGGCCGGTGTGATCGTGCTGACCGACGGCGCCAACAACGCTGGCGTCGATCCCGCGGCAGCCGTGGCGGCGCTCGGCAAGGCGGGCGTGCCGGTGCACACGCTGGGCATCGGGTCCGACCGACTGCCGACAAACGTTCGGGTCGCCGACGTGCTCGTGCCGGCCCGCGTCTTTCCGGGTGACCGCTTCGCCGTGACTGCCTACCTGCAGTCGCAGGGATTGGCGGGCCAGACGGTGCGTGTGGAACTCTCCGAAGTGGCTGCCGCCGACACCTTGGGGGGCGATCCGCAGACTGCCGCAGCACCGGGCCGCGTGATCGACACCGCCGAGGCGATCCTCGCCGCCGGCGGTGAACTCGTTGCGGTCAGGTTTGACGTGCCGGGACTGGAGACGCCGGGCCGTCGCGATCTGGCCGTGCGGGTGATTCCGCCTGCCGCGGACCGCACGCCCGCCGATGATCGGCAGGTGACCGAGGTCGAAGTGGTGGACCGGGTCACGCAGGTGCTGCTGATGGCAGGTGGTCCGAGCCGCGAATATCAGTTCATGCGGAACGTGCTCGAACGCGACAAGAGCGTCGCCGTGGACGTGCTGCTGGGGACAGCGGGCAAGGGGGGCTCGCAGGATGCCCGCCGCATCCTGCCAGCCTTTCCGCCAACGGCCGAGGAGTTGGCGGAATACGATGTGGTCGTCGCCTTCGACTACGACTGGCGGCTTCTCGATGCCGCGGCCCAGACCCGCCTCGAACGCTGGGTGTCGCGGGAGTCGGGTGGGCTCGTCTTCGTTGCCGGCGGCATTTTCATGGATGCGTGGCTCGCCGATTCCCAGACCACGTTGATTCGCAACCTCCATCCGGTGGAACTGCGGCGGGCCGGTCGGCTGACGGGCGATGATGCCGCAGGGGGTGAGGAGCCGTTGCCACTGGTCTTTTCTCGCGACGGACTCGACGCCGAGTTTCTCTGGCTGGCCTCCAGCCGCATCGCCAGCCAGACCGTCTGGAGTGAGTTCAAGGGGGTGTTTTCCTGTTTTGATTCGGCGGGACCGAAGCCCGGTGCCACGGTCTACGCGCGGGCTGCCCGTCCCGGTTCGGCGGCCGCGCCGGACTCCAACCCCATCTACTTCGCCGGCCAGTTCTACGGCTCTGGTAATGTCTTCTTCATGGGGAGCGGCGAGATGTGGCGGCTCCGATCGCTCGATGACAGCCTCTATGAGCGGTTTGCCACGCAGTTGGTCCGCCACGTGTCGCAAGGGCGGCTCCTGCGTGGCTCGCGGCGGGCAAGGCTGCTCGTTGATCGAGATCGGTTTGCCGTGGGGTCCACGGTGGTGGTTCGCCTGGTGGTGCCCGAGGGCGGCTCGACGGTGCCTGCCGACTGTCGGGTGACGGGGCCGGATGGAACGGTGCTGCGGATGCCATTGGTGGCCGAGCGAGACCGGACAGGCGTGCTTCAGGGAACGTTTGTGGCCGCGCGTGATGGGTCGTGGCGGATCGATGTTGACCTGCCCGGTGCGAGCGGTGAGAAAGTGTCGCGCCGGATTCAGGCGCGGCTACCGGATCGGGAGTTGGAGCGCCCGCGGCTCGATCGTGGCGTGCTCGAACAACTCGCCGCGGCGTCCGGGGGCTCTTCCCTCATTCTCGCCGCGCAGCCGTGGACGCCCGTCGAATCGGAATCACTCGCCGCCGGCATCAAGGATCGCTCCCGACGGGAGTACGAGACCGGCTCTCCCGACGGGGCGTTCAAACGTCGACTCAACGGCATCCTGCTCGCACTGGGCGTTGGCCTGTTGTGCACGGAATGGATCCTGCGGCGACTCGTGAAGCTCGCGTAAGCATCAGGCCACTCTTCCATACCCCCACACTCCCGCACGCTTCTGCACCCGCCGAGACCATCCCGTGACGCTTGTCATCGATCCACTGTCGCCGCCTTCCGCATCCGAGGGCCGGCGGTCTGCTGCCGCCGACGTGGTGGCCTTGAAGGGAATGCTCGCGGCGGTCCGTCGGCAGACCCGCGGCTGGATCTGGGTCGAGTCGTTGGCGTGGTTGTGTCTTGCGGCCGTGGCTTTCTTCTGGGCGTCGCTTGCGATCGACTGGTGCGTGGAGCCGCCGCGTTGGGCGCGGGCGAGCCTGTTGGCCTTGACGGCGGCCGGGCTCAGCGTGCTCGTGTATCGAAAGCTTCTGGGGCGGCTGTCCACCGATCTTGGTGATGCGAGCCTGGCAGTCGTCGTGGAACGGGCTCATCCGTCGTTTCGAGACAGCCTGTCAACAACGATCGAGCTGGCGGATCAGCCCCCTGCCGACGTCAATCCCGACCTCCTCGCCCGCACCGCCGCAGAAGCGACCGCCCATCTGGGGCAGGTTCGGCCGGAGCGGATCTTCCGGCGGCGACAACTGGCGATGCTCGCCTTTGCGGCGCTCGCCGCGGCGTCGACCATTGCAGGCCTGGCGGTGGCGCGGCCCGCGGTCGCCAGCCTGTGGGTTCGACGGCTGCCGCTCCTGGGAGACGAGCCCTGGCCGCGTCAGGTGCGGCTGGCGATCGACGATTTTCCCGGGGGCGTTCGGAAGGTGGCACGCGGCAGCGATGTGGACGTGATCGTGCACGCGCAGGCGGCCGATCGCCTGCCTGAGGTGGTCGATCTGCGGTGGCGGGCGGCGCCGAGCGGGGGCCTTGGGCAACGGCCCGCCGGCGGGCTGCGCGGTACCTGGCATGTTGACCGGATGGGATCGCGGGGCGGCGTCTCGGCAGACGGCCAGGCATTTGGGCACGTGCTCAAGGCAGTCAACGACAGCCTTGAGCTGGAGATTCGCGGCGGCGACGCCCGGCTCCGCAATCTCAGAATCGAGGTGCTCGAGCCACCGGCGCTCGAAAAGCTGCTGATCACCTCCACGCCTCCCGCCTACCTTGGCAGCGGCGCACGGGAATCGCCGCCGGCGCGGATCGTGCAGATTCCGCGTGGATCACAGGTGGAGATCGCCTGCACATCCACGAAGCCGCTTTCGGCGGCCACGATGGTGGCGGTCGCGAGCGGCGGCTCAGCCGCCGAGGAGGTGTTGGCCACGTTCTCCGCCGCCGGCTCTTCGGCTGCTGCCGGGGGGACGCCGGCCACGGGCCGCGGGATCGTCGGTCGGATCGCGGCGCTCGATGACGATCGCACCATCGTGGTGCGATTCACCGATACCGATGGCCTTGTGAACCGCGAGCCGTTGACATTCACGCTTGCCGCTCTTCCGGACGAGCCGCCTCAGGTCGCCATGCGTCTGCGTGGCATCTCGACGGCGGTCACGCCACGGGCCAGAGTGCCGCTGGTAGGCACCATCTCCGATGACCACGGGCTGGGAGGAGCGGCGGTGCGGCTGCGGGTGGCGGACGGCGGCGAGACCGTGCTGCCGATGGCCCGGGTGCGGGCTGGCGACCCGGTTGTTGATCTCCCCGCGGAGGCGGCGGAAGTGGTGCAACTCGAGCCCCTCGGGCTCTCGGTCGGTCGCAAGCTGGAACTGGCGGTGACCGCCACCGACACCTGCACGCTTGGTGGCGAGCCGAATGCCGGCACGAGCGATGCCTGGTCGCTCGACGTGGTCGCCCCGGAGGCGCTCGTGGCCATGCTCGAAGCCCGTGAGATCATCCTCCGCCGACGCTATGAGAGCTGCGTGGCCGATCTGACGCAGGCCCGCGATCGGTTTGCCGCCCCGGTTCGAGACGCCGCCGCCGATGGCAGCGACGATCCAGCCGACGCTGCCGCCCGACTCGGTGACGCCAGCTCCCGCGCCACGGGCGAGACCGCCGAACTGGCCGAAGCCTTCCGTGGCATCCGGCTGGAGTTCGACAACAACCAGTTGATCACGCCAGAGCTGGAGGCACGGCTCATGACCCAGATCGCAGAGCCCCTTTCCTCGCTCGCAACGCAGGATCTCCCGGCGTTGACCAGGGCCAGCCGGGCGGGCATGGGCCGCGACGAACTCGTGCGTCGGACCGATGTCGTGTTGGCCCGGATGCGGGCGGTGCTCGATAAGATGATGGAGTTGGAGTCGTTCAACGAGGTGGTGGAACTGCTGCGGGGCATGATCCGCACCCAGGAGCAGATCCGCGCCGAAACACTCGAGCAGCAGAAGCGGCGGGCCCGGGAGGCATTGGAGCGACCATGAGAACTGTCTCCCGATTGAGTCTGTTTCAAGGCTCGTATGCGCAGGTGCCAACCAGCCGCATGGGTCCGTCTTGCGGGCGAGTTTTGAGCGTCTCGTGCGTGCCCGGTTTGGAGCCCGCCCTCGTGGTGGGGAAGGGGCAGTTGAGGGTCGCGCTGTGCCTTCTCCTCACGATGGCCGCGTGGGGCGGGGCAGGGCACGCGGCAGACGAGACTGCGGCGAGGCCAACGGGGAGTGGCCTGGCCACTCGCGAGCAGGAACTGGCGCAGCAGTTTCGCGATCTCGAAAAGACATTCCTGCGGCTGGCTGACCTGTTGGCCCCCAGCGATCCGCGGCGGGCCGCACTGTTGCGGAGCGTGTTCGAACAGGCGCGGGATGCGGAGATGGGTGACCGCCTCGACACGATCGTGCAACTGCTGGAGAAGGGCCAGTTGCTCAAGGCGGGCGCCAGCCAGAGCAATGCGATCGACACGCTGCGCGAACTGCTCACGCTGCTAGAGTCGGGGGATACCGACAAGCGACTGGCGAGCGAAAAGGAGGAGGTGCGGCAATTTCTGGGGCGGATTGCCAAGCTGATCGCGAGGCAGCGGGACGTGGAGGGATCGACCGAGGCTGGCACGCGGGAGGCGCAGCTCGCCGAACGACAGGCCACGCTCGCCGAGGAGACCCGAGGCCTCGCCGGCGACATCGGCAACTTCGCCAAACGTATGGAGCCGAAGCAGGACGAAGGCAAACAGCCACCAGCAGCCGGCGAAAACAAGGAACCGTCGGCCGACTCAGATTCAGCGGATGGAAAGACTGGAAAGGAGTCTGGAAAGGAGTCTGGAAAGGAGTCTGGAAAGGAGTCTGGAAAGGAGTCTGGAAAGGAGTCTGGAAAGGAGTCTGGAAAGGAGTCTGGAAAGGAGT
>CAMCQY010000057.1 GCA_945877135.1 Candidatus Kuenenia stuttgartensis | reverse complement strand
GGTGGGCAGCACCGACCACTCGTGGACGGATCGCTTTGCGAAACGCGGTGCCACAACTCGTCGGGTGTCGGTGGCAGCCGTCGATTTTGTTGACTGCTTGCGGGTCCTGGGCGTTCCCCATTCCATGAAGATCGACATCGAGGGGTCAGACCGGTTCTGCCTGGAGTCGCTCAGGCATGTGGCCGAGCGACCTGATTTTTTAAGCTGCGAGTTGGAGCAGATCAACATCAGCCGGGCGCACTCCGAACTCGATCTGCTCGTATCTCTCGGGTACGACGCGTTTCAAGTCGTGCAGCAGTCGCAAGTGCCCTGGCAAAAAGTTCCAAGCCCATCGCGGGAGGGAAACGACTGTAAGCACCGGTTTGAGCTTGATGCGTCGGGGCTTTTTGGTGCGGACCTGCCCGCCGACCGCTGGATGGACCGGGCGGCCACGGCCGCTACCCACCATCGGAACTTCGCCCTGGCGCGGACGTGTGGCGATCGCTC
Source organism: Candidatus Kuenenia stuttgartensis (assembly GCA_945877135.1). Taxonomy (GTDB): domain Bacteria; phylum Planctomycetota; class Planctomycetia; order Pirellulales; family UBA1268; genus CAMCQY01. Next base: position 22,043 of record CAMCQY010000057.1, on the reverse strand, counting down.
GCTTCTGAGCCGCATGCCCGGCATGGGGAGAGTTCTCTGGAACATCGAGACAAGCTGTTCTTTGGAAGCGTCTGGAAGGGGCTCGACCTCGTGCTCACAGCGTTCGAGCATGTCCGTCGCACGCTGCCACACGCGGAACTACATGTCTCCTTCTATGCCCCGCCGAACATGAAGAGGCTCCCCCCAAACGTCGTCAACTTAGGGCATCTTTCGCACGACGAGTTTTGCGAGCATCTCGCGGATTCGTTCTGCTACTTTTATCCGGCATATCGGGTTCCGGAGACGTTTGGGCTGGTCTTCGGCGAGAGCCATGCGGTCGGAACGCCTGTGCTGGCGCATCATTTTGGTGCCGCTCCGGAGTTGCTGTCGCCTGCAGAGGTCATCGATGCGCACAACCTCGATGCCGTGGCGAACCGGCTTTTCGACTGGTACACGAACGGCCGTCCGGCAGTTGCGCCCCGCCCCGAGTATCTGATCGCGGACGTGGCCCGCCGCTGGAGCGAACTTTTCGATGGCGACTGACAGTGCGACGCCATCCATGATCGTCACTGTCATCATTCCGATGCGGGGAACGGAACAAGACGGTACGATGCTACACTCTCGGCGTGTCATCATCCCAAAAACAGGACACCATCGCGACGTGACCGAATCCCGCAGCCTCATCGAACCCCGCACGCTCAAGGGCTTCCGCGACCACCTGCCCGCCCAGGCCTTGGCCCGCGAAAAGATTCTCGACATCGCCCGCCGCGTCTACCGCTCCTACGGCTTTGCGCCGATCGACACGCCGGCGCTTGAGTACCTCGAGATCCTCACCGGCAAGGGGAGCGAGGAGACCGACAAGCAGCTCTACCGCTTCAAGGACCACGGCGGCCGCGACGTGGGCCTGAGGTTCGATCTCACCGTGCCCTTCGCCCGGTTCTGCGCACAGCACATTGGGGTGCTCGGCACGCCCTTCAAGCGGTATCACATGGCGCCGGTCTGGCGGGGCGAAAACACGCAGCGGGGCCGGTATCGCGAGTTCATGCAGTGCGACTTCGACACGATCGGCACCACGAGCCCCGTGGCCGACCTCGAGACGGTGCTCGTCGCGCACGACCTGCTCGCCGCGATCGGCATAGGCGGCTTCACGATCCGGGTCAACGATCGCCGCGTGCTCTCCGGCATCCTGCAGGAATGCGGCGTCGCCGACCGCTCGACCGATGTGCTGCGGTCACTCGACAAGCTCGGCAAGGCGACCCCCGAGGCGGTGGCGGCGGAACTCGAAGCGCATGGTGTTTCGGTCGACGTGCGGGCCAAGCTGCTCGGCATGGCGCAGCTCGCTGGCGATCCAGCGACGGTCTTGGCCGCCCTCGATGGGCTCGTCGGCTCTTCTGAGACCGGCAGGGCCGGCGTGGCCGCCCTGCGGAGCCTGCTCGACGGCGTGCGGCAGGCGGGCGTGCCGGAGGGACGGGTGGTGATCGATCCATCAATTGCCCGAGGACTCGACTACTACACCGGCATCGTGCTGGAGAGTTTTCTCGACGACCTGCCGGCGCTGGGCAGCATCTGCTCCGGCGGCCGCTACGACAATCTCGCCGGACTCTACACCAAGCAGTCGCTGCCGGGCGTGGGAGCGTCGCTCGGCATCGACCGATTGCTCGCCGGGCTGGAAGAGCTCGGCCGGCTCGATCTGAAAGAGACATCTGCCGAGGTGTTTCTCGTGCATTTCGACGAGGCCCATCTGGCCGACTACATCCGCATCGCTGCCCGGCTGCGGGCCGACGGCATGGCGGTGGAGTTTTACCCCGAGGCCAAGCGGGTCGGAAACCAGCTGAAGATGGCGGTGAAGAAGGGGTTTCGCGCGGCGCTTGTGATCGGCAGCGATGAGTTTGCCGCGGGAACGGCGCAGCTCAAGGACCTGGCCTCGCAGACCGCCAGCACGATCGAATGGCATGGCGACATCCATGTCTTGTCCGACGCCGTCCACTCCCAACTCGAGGTGATCAAGGCCGGCGGATGATGTATTACCGGCCGGAATCCAGCCGCTTCTCGATCGCCGCGATCGCGTCGGCCACGGCCCTTGCGGTGGCCGGGCGGTCTGCAGGCTCGTGGGAGATCATTCGCATCACGAGATCGGACACATCCTCAGGTGTCTCGGGGGCCACGCTACGGAGTGGCACCGGCGAGCCACGAGCGATCGAGGCCAGCATCGCCATCATCGACGTGCCAGTGAAGGGCAGCCGATCGGCAAGCAGTTCATAGAGCATCACGCCGAGCCCGAAGAGATCAGTGCGGGCATCCACGGGGCGGTCGCTGATCCTTTCGGGCGCCATGTAGGCCGGCGTGCCCACCACCGCGCCGTCCACCGTCACGTGGGCCTTGGCAGGATCGTCGCCCAGATCACAGACAAGCCCGAAGTCGATGATCTTCACCTCCCGCGCCGGACCCTCGAGGATGATGTTCTCGGGTTTGATGTCGCGGTGGACGAGGCCCCGGCGATGAGCCGCCGCGAGCCCCTCGGCGATCTCGCGTCCGATCCGTAGGGTCTCCGTCAGCGGCACGATGCCCACCGCGGCACGGTATTTGGCGAGCGTGTCGCCGTGGAGGCACTGCATGACAATGAAGGGCAGACCAGCCTGGTCGCCACCCTGACGGTGCTCGCCTACCTGATGGATCGTGACCACGTGCGGGTGCTCGATGGCGGCGGTCGCCCGGCTCTCGCGGATGAACCGCTGACGTGAGGCTGGATCGCTCGCCCGTGAGGGGTGCATCACCTTGATTGCCACCCGGCGGTCGAGGCGATCATCCTCGGCCAGATAGACCTGCCCCATGGCGCCCCGACCGATCATCGCGAGCACCTTGTACTCTCCGATCGACATCGGCAGCACGTCTCGGTCGGCGTCGTTGACGAAGGTCGCAGGCGGACTTGCACCTCCCGTCGGCTGGTCCGCCGCGCGTTCCACCGTCGGAGTGAACATGAGCGTCTCGGTGAGCGGGGACCGTGGCTCATGGGTGTCTGTGGCAACGTGCTCGATCACGAACGAGCAGAACGGGTCGCCCCGCAGGAGACAGCTCGGCTCTTCGATGCGGATCGTCTCCCCGTAGTGGGCGGCGATGCCTCGCATCAGGCCGACGGCCAGCGGGCACAGCCGCCGTGCCGAACTGTAGACGAGATGCAGTTCATCGGGGCTTTGCCGCACCGTCTCCAGGACCGGCGGAGAGGCGCCGGGGGTCGTGGTGCGGACCATGGTGTGGATGATCGCCTCGGTGTGCTCGATAAGGTCGAGCGTGCGCCACGCGGGATCGACGACCGTGCCCGCCACTTTCACCAGATGCGGGGCCAGGAACTGCCCAAACTCTTCCAGGATCGAGGGCAGGGGCCGCCCGGTCGCGTCGGCGATCGTAGACAGAATGGCGACCGCATCGGCGTCGGGATAGCTGCCCGACGGCAGGAATCTGCTCGTGGTCGTCGTCACGGTCGATCGCACTCCCTTCCAGGAGGTGCTTCCGGCCGCTGCGACGTCGGCGAACTTCTGCAGGTAGAAGAAAATAAGGCCGTGCACGATCGGGCTGACCCTGTCCAAGAACCGCGGACCAATCACTCAGTAGAACCGCAGACTCTGTCTCTGTATAGAAGCAGTCCGTGGGCGGCGTGGTAAAGGCCGCCGCACTCGACATCCACGTCTGAGGTCTGCTCGAGCAGAGTGACCAGGCGGTCGGCCGCGCGGGTCACCCAGGGCTCGGAGAGTTGCCCGTCATCGAGCGACAGGCTGAGCACCTCGAAGATGTGGCCGGTCGCCGACAGCCTGGCGAACACGTCCGCCGACGTGCCGGGCCGCTCGAAGGAGTGAATCGAAAAACTACCGTCGGCCTGTTGGAACTGTCTGGCTCGGGCTACGCACTCGTCGATCACTTCCTGCGCAGCGGCCCACCCGCCGGAGAGCTGTGCAGCCGTGCGGCCTGTGGCGGCGCGGTGTTTTTTCAGGGCGGCGACCAGACCATAGACACGGTGGGCACCGCCGCAGGCGCTCGAGAAGATGTCGGCATCGGACTCCATCGCCACAACCCGCTCCGTGTTCCATTTCGAGCCGTCGCTGGCCGTCCAGGTCGCATCGGGCGGCAGGTAGGCGGCGAGCGCCATCAGTGTCCAGGTCGCCTCCTGACCGGGGCGGATGTCGGCCTGCGCCTGCGTGATCAGATCGTTCACGGTGAATGCCTTGTTCCCGATCAGGAGTTTCGTGTCGCGAGGAATCCCATGCCGTCCACACTGTGACAGGTAGCCGAGCCACTGGTCGGGATGTCCCTGGCCCATGGTGCTACCCTCTTCCAATACGGCGATGACACCCGGCGAGCCTGATCGGAGGTTCCAGCCGGTGAGCCTGCCCCCGTTGAGCAGGTAGTCAATCGCAGCCGATTCCGTGCCGTCGTGTCGGAGCGGAAACTCACGGCCAAACGCGAGGATGCCGTGCACCACCTGCCAGGCCCCGTGCACCGATGCATCCAGTCGGCGGCTGTCCCGAGCATGGGTGAGCGCCGCGTCGATCCGTTGGCAGAGTGCACGGCGGTCGATCGCGGTGGCCGCGGCATCGCCAGTGCCGGCGCTGTCGCCCGTGGTGGCCCCGGTCGTCGGCCGTCCGCAGCCCGTCAGTAGGCAGGCCATGGAGAGAGCCAGGAGAGGTAGGAACGCTGCAAAACCAGACCGAACAGCCGGGCTGGACGGTGCGTAGAAAAATGCCATGGACGAGAGAAGAGATGTGGTGAGGGGAAGGGGTTTGCCGGTCGCCGACCGGACCTGTTGCTAGAATACTTTCGGGTTCAACCTTTCGGGGCCATGGCCCCGCTTTTGAGGAGCTGCCGAGAAAACATGCCGTTTTTCTATTTTGATCCGATGTACATGCTCGCGATTGCCCCGGCCATGCTGTTGGCGATGTGGGCCCAGTGGCGGGTGCATTCGTCGTTTGCGGCGGCCTCCCAGGAGCCGGCGCCGCTCACCGGCGCCGCAGCCGCCCGGCACATCCTCGACTCGGCCGGCGCCACCGACGTGGAGATCGAGTCGGTGCCGGGGCAACTCACCGACCACTACGACCCGCAGACGAAGGTGCTCCGCCTCTCCCAGAATGTCTACGGCAGCCGTTCACTGGCGGCCGTGGGCATTGCCGCCCATGAGGCAGGCCATGCCCTGCAGGACCATCAGGGCTATTCGATGATGACGATCCGCAACGCCGCCGTCGGCGTGGCGAACTTCGGCAGCGGCTTCGGGCTGATCGTGTTCATGATCGGGCTGGCGATGGCCCTCAAGCCGGTTGCCTGGCTGGGGATCGCGCTCTTCGGGGCGACCGTCTTCTTCCAACTGGTCAATCTCCCCGTTGAGATCGACGCGAGCAACCGGGCGAAGGCGCAACTCGTCGATCTCGGCATCGTGCCGTCCGGTTCGATGTCGTCGGTGAACAACGTGCTCAATGCCGCGGCCTGGACCTACGTGGCAGGCACGCTCCAGAGCGTACTCACGCTGCTCTACTACGCGAGCTACCTTACCGGTGGCAGCAGCAGCGATTCGGAGCAGTGAGGTCGGCGCGTTGGGGATAGCTGCCCGCAATACCCTTGCTTGCGCTGCGGGCTTGGATGATGGGCGGTCGTGGATTCAGCTCTGCTTCCATACAAGCCCGAAGCGCAGGCGAGAGGAATTTGCGTTGGGTGATGGGCGGGCGTGGATGGAGTCCCACTCCCAAGCTGTTTCCAGGCGACTGCTTCGCAGGATGCGACGCCAGCACCAGCGGGCGGAGGCCCGCCAAGCGAAAATGACACGATGTCGTGTTTCGCGTGAAGTCAATCCTATTGATTGAGTGAATACAGCAGCACGTTCAGCGCGATCTTCTCGGCGTCGTCGCGGCCGTAGCCGGTGCACTCCAGCGAGTTCTGCTTCTCGAGCGCACAGGAGAGATCGTAGGGCGAAAAGATCACCGCCCACCGGTCCCCCATCCGCACGCCCTCGAGCTTCGGCGGCACCTGCCTCTTCCGAACGTTCATCGGGCCGTCGCCGCCGGCAGGCTCGCGGAGCGTCACCGTGCGGATGTCGTAGCCGCCGTAGGCGGCCGCCGTATAGATGGGATCACCGGCCGGAATCTCCTCGAGCTTTTTGGTGGGAAGCATCGCGGCGATCTCGGCGCGGTAGGCCGTTGTGAAGGCGGTGGAGGCGCAGACGCTGTCTGCCAGCAGCGTGCCGCCCCGTTCCAGAAACTGCCGCAGCCGTTCCCGCCGCGGCCCATCGAAGGCGAAGCCCTGGCGGCCGTGCATGAACACCAGGTGATAGTTGAACAGCGCGGGATCGGCGGGATCGATCTGGCTGGGCGTGTCGTCGACGCGGACCCCGAGTTCACGGGCCGCGGCGCGGAGAATGTTGGCCAGTGCCGCCGGTGCCGCGTCACACATGCCGGAGTGTTTCAGCTTGGCGATGGCGATCTGGCCTCGCTCGAGTGCGTCGGGCTCCCGGGGCACGGCGCGGTCGAGCACGAACAGCTCATCCTTGCGCTTCAGTTCGCGGTTGGTGGCGTAAGCGATCACGTTCGTGCCGATCGCGAGCGCGGCATCCACCTCGCGGCGGATGCCCTCCGGCAGGGCCCGGCTCGAGGCACCGCCGAGTTCCCAGAGGCAGGAAAGGCTCGGCATCGCGGCATCCGCTCCCTGCGCTTCCGTCGGTGGGGCATAGATCAGGCAGGTGCGGCAGCCGTAATCGACGCCCAGCAGAGGCCGATGGAGTTCTGGCGGGACGATCTCCTCGGCGTGCCAGGCCGGGTGCTCCGGGGGCAGGAGGTGGAGTTGGTATTCGGGCTCCGGAAAGATTTCACCGACGAGCCGCCGGAGCCGCCGATCGAATTCTCCGCTCGACGGGCAGCAGGCCTCGGCAAACACGAAGCCTCCCTCGTCGATGTAGCGGCGGAGGCGGCCGCCCGCATCGGGGCCGAGGTTGAAGGCATCGCGGCCCGACAGCCAGAACACAGGCGCCTGCAGCAGGTCATCGAGCGATGCAGACGGCGTGTCGAGGATGTGCCACGAAAGCCCGGCGGGATGGTCGTTGCGCCACCGCGACTCCACGTGCTCCACAAGATGGGCGATGTCGTGGCCGTGGCGGTTCCAGTCGTCGTCGGGGCCATGACGGCTCTTGGCCACGAGCACCGGCCGCCGGCCCTTGGCCAGAAACAACAACGCGAAGCTGGTGGCCACGGTTGGGTCTTCGATCCGACCGCCACGGAAGGCCCCCGTCAGGCCGTCCTGGGTGGCAACGAACATTCTCGCCCCTTCGAGGTACCAGTCCGACTCGCCTATGAACCGTCGCGCCGTGAATCGTCCGACACGCTCCAAGCCATAGAGGTAGTAGTGGAGCCACGTCTGCCCGCCGGTGCCGGGGTTTTCCACGACGGAAAACCGGCGGCCGAGCCACTGGAGGCCGCGTTCGAGCACCTTCGGCGAAGACCCGCCGCCGCAGCAGGAGACGCTCTCAGCGGCGGCCTTCGCGTCGGGCGTGCCGATGTGCTCCGAGGTGATCCAGATGCTGGCGATGCCCGCGCAGGTCATGCTGCCCGACCCTGCCGCATTGCCGATGGTGTAGCCCCACGAGCCGTCGGGGTTGGCGCATGACGCCCAGTATTGCTGCGCCCGGGCCCAGACCTCGCGGCGGACGCGGACGCCGGCTTTGTCGGCCTCGTGCAATGCGAGCAGGGCGAACTGGGCGTTGGAGTTGTCGCCGGTTCCCTTGTTCGTGCCATACGACCAGGACCCTGTCGCCGGTCCCTGCGACACCTGCGCCTTCTCCAGCCAGTCAACGTTGCGTTCGAGGATGGCGCGGTCGGCGTCGGGCGAGAGCATCGCCAAGACGAGCGTCTGCAGCGAAACGGAATAGGTCTCGTCGGGCTTCTGCCGCCGCAGCCAGTCGAGCCCGCGCTGCATGGCGAGATGGCTGCGGTCAACGCCCGCATTGGCCAGCGCCAGCATGACAAGCGACGTGGCGCCCACTCGAGTGTCCTCCGTGCGCATCGAACACTCCCAGGAGCCATTCGCCTCCTGCTCACGGATCAGCCAGTCACGGGCCTTCTCGATCGCCCGCTGGATCTTTTCGGGTGAGACCGGCGCGGGCTCGGCTGCTCGGCCAGGCAGAGCCGTCGAGCAGATCACGGCGACAAGCAGGAGTCGCGGCAACGCATCGCTCCATCGCCTTGAGATTCGTGCCAGAAAATCCAAATCAAACCCCTTTCATGACGGCCTCATCCCATCGTACCGGTTTTCGTCTGCGGGCACAGTTCGCCCGGGGGTGAGGGAAGGCCGAAAAGTGAGTGGCAGACCGCCGTGCGTTTGCTGGTTTCGGTGCCGGGGCGGATACTGAGGTCTTGTGCTCGCCACGCGAGCATGCCAGGTTCACAACCGGAGGGATCAGAGGAGTGTCCACCGCCGCCCGACCCAAGACCCTCGACGAGATTCTGCAGGAGTTCGCTCAGCATCGGAAGCTGATGCAGGAGGAACTGCAGAAAGTGATCGTGGGCCAGAACGAAGTGATCGAGCAACTCTTCGCCGCCATCTTCACCCGCGGGCACTGCCTGCTGGAGGGCGTGCCTGGCTTGGCCAAGACGCTGATGGTATCGACGCTGGCGCGAATCCTCGATGTCGGCTTCAAGCGGGTGCAGTTCACGCCCGACCTGATGCCCTCCGACATCACCGGCACCAACGTGCTGGAGGAGGACGAGGCCGGCCGGCGGCGGTTTCGCTTCGTTGAAGGACCGATCTTCACCAACATTCTGTTGGCCGACGAGATCAACCGCACGCCACCGAAGACCCAGGCCGCCCTCCTGCAGGCGATGCAGGAGCGGGAGGTGTCCGTCGGTCAAGAGACCTACTCCCTGCCCGATCCCTTCTTCACGATCGCGACGCAGAATCCGATCGAGCAGGAGGGAACCTATCCGCTGCCGGAAGCACAGCTCGATCGCTTCATGTTCAACATCAAGGTCGGGTATCCCACGGCCAGTGAGGAGGAACAGATCCTGATGGCGACGACGCGGGCCGAGAAGCCCGAGGTGCGGAAGGTGCTGTCTGGCCGGGCGATCGTCAATATCCAAAAGCTCGTCGGCAGCGTGGCGGTGAGCGAATACGTGGTGAAATACGTGGCCCGGCTCGTGCGGGCGACGCGTCCGAAGGATCCGCAGGCGCCGGCCTACGTGACGGAACTGGTTGACTGGGGCGCGGGGCCACGGGCGGGGCAGTTCCTCATCCAGGGTGGCAAGGCGATGGCTGCGATGGACGGGCGTTTCAGCGTGTCGCTGGAGGACATCCGGCGGATTGCCGTGCCGGTGTTGCGGCACCGCATTGCCACCAACTTTCAGGCGCAGGCCGATGGTCTCACGAGCGAGTCGATCATCGAGCGGCTGGTCCGCGAGATTCCGGAGCCCGAGATCCCAAAGCTGGTGAAGTGACCGGAGCGATCCCATGGTGCGGGCGGTCGAGGAATACCTGAAGCCGGAGGTGGTGCGGCAGATCGCGCGGCTCGATCTCCGCGCGCAGTTCATCGTGCGGGGCTTCCTGCAGGGGCTCCACGCCAGCCCCTATCAGGGTTTTTCCGTCGAGTTCAGCGAGCATCGGAAATACACCACCGGTGATGACCCCAAGGACATCGACTGGCTGGTCTACGCGAAGACCGACAAGCACTACGTCAAGAAGTTCGAGGCCGAGACCAACATCACCGGGTATCTGGTGGTCGATACGAGCGCCTCGATGGCCTACACCTACCGGCAGGAGCTCACGAAGCTCGACTACTCGATCTCGCTGGCCGCGGCCCTCTGCTGGCTGATGATCCACCAGCAGGATCCCTGCGGTCTGATGGTCTTCGACGAGAAGCTCCACGCCAGCCTGCCGGCCCGTTCGAAGCGCTCGCAGATCGCGCAGGTGCTGTCGGTACTCGCAAAGGTGAAGCCATCCGGGAAGACCGACATCGCCCGTAGCCTGGTGCAGGTGGCTGCGATGCTTCGGCACCGATCGCTCGTGATGGTGTTCAGCGATCTGCTGGCGGATCCAGAGCCGGTTCGCGACGCCCTCCTGAGGCTGCGGCATCGGGGGCACGACGTGATCCTCTTTCACGTGCTCGACGAGGCGGAGGTCCGCTTTCCGTTTGAGGGGATGGTGGAGTTCACGGAGCCTGAGTCGCTCGACCGCCTGGTGGTCGATGCCGACGCCGCCCGCAAGCAGTATGTCGCGGGTGTCGAGGCGTTTCGGGAGGACTACCGCAAGACCTGCTTTCACGCCGGCATCGATTACGTGCCGCTCGACACGAGCATGCAGTTCGACCGAGCTCTGCTGGGATATCTCTCCAGCCGCCGCAACCGGTTTTAGTGACAGGCGAACATGGGCCTCTCGTTTCTCACTCCGATGCTTCTGGGTGGCGCGGCACTCGTTACCGTGCCGCTGGTGCTCCATCTCATCATGCGGCAAAAGCCGGTGAGGCGGGAGTTTCCGGCGCTGCGGTTTCTCCGGCAGAAGGCGGCTGCCAACCGCCGGCGTCTGCGGCTCAGTCACCTGCTGCTCTTGCTCCTGCGGATGGCGGCATTGGCCCTGCTGGCACTCGCCCTGGCTCGCCCGGTGCTCCGTGGGGCGGGCTGGCTGGCCGACGGCGAGGGGCCGGTGGCGGCGGCATTCATCTTCGATACCGCGCCGCGGATGCTCCTGCGGGAAGGGAATCGCACCCGGCTGGAGCAGGCCGCCGCCATGGCCAGAGTGCTCTTCCAGAAACTGCCGCCCGAGAGCAAGGTTGCCGTGCTCGATACGTCCGGCGGTGCGGCGGTGTTTTCCCCCACGATCGCGGCGGCCGCCGCCCGCATCGATCGGCTCGCCGCCACCACGCCGGCGGCATCGCTCTCGCAGTCGCTCGCGGCCGCGCTTCGGCTACTGGATGGCTCAGGGATTCCTCGACGCGAGATCTATCTGTTCACCGACTGCTCGCGTGGCGCCTGGGACAATGCCCCGCCGCTCGACATCGCCGCATCGCATCCCGATACGAGCCTGCTCGTCGTTGACGTGGGAGCCACGGCGGCCCGCAACTATGCCATCGACGCGGTCGAACTCTCCAGTGACAGGATTCCCGCCGGTGCCGCGCTCGGACTCGCGGTGGCGACCAGCCGTGTCGGCTCCGATGCTGGCCGAGCCGTGGCGGTTGACATGATCGGAGCCGACGGCCGTCCCGCCCGGCGGTCTGTCAAGCCTGGCGCGTGGAAGGAGGGCGCGGGAGGGCAGCTTGATTTCGAGATCACGGGGCTGGAGCCTGGTATCCGCCAAGGCCGCGTGGTGATCGATGGCACCGATGATCTCGAGGCCGACAATTCCTGGTGCTTCACCGTCGAGGTCGGCGCCGCTGCCCGCGTGCTCGTGGCAGCACCGTCGCCGGCATCGCGGACGGGACTGTTCCTGTCGCAGGCGATCGCACCGGTGGCACTGGCGAAGGCGGGCAAGGCGGCTTTCGAGGTCACGGTGACCGACATGTCTGATTTGGCGGCGCTGGCATGGGACGACTTTCGTGGCATCGTCCTCGTCGATCCGCCGCCGCTGCCGCCGGCGACCTGGGATCTGCTCAGCCAGTGGGTGGCTACGGGCCGCGGGCTGGTGGTGTGGCTCGGTCCCAAGGCTGGTGATGCGGAGCGGTTCAATAGCGACGCCTCGCAGCGGGTGCTCGGCGGCGGCATCGTGCGGGTCTGGCGGGCGGCCGGTGGCGACAACTACCTGGCGCCAGCGGCGCTCGACCACCCCATGCTCGCGGCCTTCCGCAGGGTTGGCGATGCCGTGCCGTGGCAGGATTTCCCGGTGGCGCGGCACTGGGAGTTCGCACTGGCTCCCGACGGAGCCGCTGGTTCAGGTGCAGCTGCTGGAGATGCGACGGCCAATGTCGTGGCGGCCTACCGCAACGGACTCCCCGCGGTGATCGAACACAAGCTCGGGCGGGGGATGGTGGTGACTATCACCACACCAGTCTCGCAGGCAGCCGATGATTCCGACGCGTGGAACACCCTCGCCACCGGCTTTGAGCCCTGGCCCTTCGTGATGCTTGCCAACGAGACGCTGCTGCGGTCGATCGACACGGCCGATGATCTGAATGTCGTGGCCGGTCGGCCGGCGAGCCTGCGCGTGGCCCGGCATGACACGCCCGCGGCGTTCGTCAAGCCGCCGAACGGAGACGAGTTTTCTGTTGCGGTCGATCAGGCCCGTGGGGCGATCACCGTCACTGCCACGCAGGTTCCGGGCAACTATTCGGTCCGCGTCGGTGGTGCGACGGGGGGCGTGGCGACCGGGTTCAGTGCCAATCTCGACCCGTTGGCTACGGATTTCACTCGCCTCCGTGCTGATGGTCTGGCCGCGGTGTGGGGGCAGAACCAGCGACTCGCCCGCACCGAGGCGGAGCTTGTAAGGGACGTCAACCTCGAGCGTGTCGGCGCCGAACTGTTCGGTTGGATCATTCTGCTCGCCGCTGCGGCCATGGCGGCCGACTGGATCGTGGCCAACCGCTTCTATGCGCCCCGCGAGGAGGTCGCAGCCGGTGCGAACGCGGCGGCCGAGTTTGCGGCGGCGGTTGAGGAGGCGGCTGCAGACGCCGTGAAGTCCGGGGCCGTGGGGACGCGGGCTGGGGCACGGGCCGGTAGGCCGGCCGGTGAGCCGCCGCCCCTGCCGGACGCGGTCGAGCAGGAGTCCGGCGTATGATCGCAGTCACGTCGGTACAACGGGTGGCGGTGCACTTTGCCCCCGTCGGCTCATGGCTCCTCGTTGCCCTGGTCGCGATCGCGCTCATGGCCGTCTTGCTGGCCGTGCCGCCCGATCGTTCCCGCGTGTCCGGCGGTCGCTTGCTTGCGTTGATGCTGCTGCGACTCGGCGGGTTTCTGGCACTCGTGCTCTGCATGCTGAGGCCGACGTTCGTTTCGACGCGGCAGGCGCGACAGCAGGGCACGGTGGTGGTGCTGGCCGACGCCTCGAAGAGCATGACCGTGGCGGACGGTCCCAACGGTAAAACCCGCTGGGATGAATTGACCGCGGCGCTCAAGGCCGCGCGACCAGCGGCCGATGCACTGGTGGAGAGCGGCGATTTCGATATCGCGACTTATGTCTTCGATCGTGAACTGAAGCCCGTGGCGGCGGCTGACGGCAATCTGTTTCCGCTCTCGGCATGGCAGGCCGGAAAGACCTCCGATCAGACGGCGATTGGAGCGGCCATTGCCGAGGCCGCTCGCGCTGGAGCGAGCCGCCAACTCGCCGGCGTGATCGTTCTCAGCGACGGCGGTCAGCATGCCTATCCGCCGCGGGATGAGCCGCCGCAGACGGCCGCCCGTGCCATCGGTGACGCCGGCGTGTCCCTCTGGAGCGTCACATTCGGGCAGCAGCGAGGCGCGGGGCAGGGCCGCGACGCGGCGATCGTGAACCTGTCGGTGGGCGACACGGTCTACCTCAAGAACCAGTTGGAGGTCGCCGGTCGCGTGCGGCTGGAGGGACTGGCAGACCGCGATGCCGTGGTGAAGCTGATGGCCGAGAACGACGCCGGCACGATGGAGGAGGTGGCCCGCACCACTGTGAAGGGAGCTACGGAAATTGAGGAGCCGATTCGCCTCACCTGGACTCCGCAGAGCCTCGGGGAGCGAAAGGTGTCGCTCGTCGTCGAGCGGCAGGAGGGGGAAGTGGTGGTCACCAACAACGAGCTCTCCACGTTTGTAGAGGTGGTCGATGGGGGCCTGCGTGTGCTCTACCTGGAAGGAAGCCTGCGGGTTGAGCAGCGGTTTGTGCGACGCGTGCTCGCGGCCAGCCCCGACATGCAGGTTGACTTCCGGTGGATCGATTCCGGCCGACGCGACGCCTGGCCGATCGATCTCAGTCGGCAACTGTCGGGCGATTACAACGTCTTTCTCATCGGCGATCTCGACTCTGCGGCTCTCAGGCGCGACGATCTGCAGAAGATCCTCCGCAAGGTGCAGGCCGGCGCTGGCATCGGTCTGCTCGGCGGCTTCCATGCGTTTGAGGCTGGCGGCTGGGGCAGCTCCGCCCTCGCACCAGCGCTTCCGTTTGAGCCCGATCGTCTCGCAAGGCAGGCGTTCGACCAACCGGTGCGGGAAAGCCTTCATTTCAAGGGACCTTTGCAGATGCTGCCCGACGCCCGCTTCGGCGGCGTGTCGATCCTCCGGCAGGGGAAGAGCGAACAGGCGTCGCGGGCGGTGTGGCAATCGCTGCCGCCGCTCGAGGGCGCAAACGATCTCGGCCGGCTCGTGCCTGCTGCCAAACCGTTGGCCGTGACGGCGGACGGTCGGCCGCTGCTGGTGGGACGCGAATACGGCGACGGTCGCGTTGTCGCTTTCGCGGCTGATTCAACCTGGCGATGGGCGATGCAGGGCGCGGTCGAGGAGCACCGTCGCTTCTGGCGGCAGATGGTTCTCTGGCTCGCAAAACAGGATGACGCCGATCAGGACTCGCTCTGGATCCGTCTCGCCCAGCGGCGGATTTCAGCCGGCGTGCCGCTCGTATTCGATGCGGGCCTGACGAAGCCCGATGGCACGGCGGTGACCGATGTGGCGGTCGAGGCGGTCGCTGTTTCGCCGACCGGCCAGCCTCGGCCAGTCCGTATCGCGCGGCGGGGCGACACATTCACCGGCACGGTCGCCGATCTCACCGACCCCGGCGATTGGAAGCTGGTCGTGACGACGTCCCGGCCAGGGGATCCGACGCCGCGGGAACGGGCTGCCCGATTCACCGTGGTGCGGCAGGACCTCGAGCTTGCCAACCCGCGGGCCAATCCGCTGCTCATGCGACAGCTTGCCGAGGCAACGGGAGGCGGCGTTCGGCTGCCCGAGGAACTGCCCGGCATCTTCGACGAGATCGCCAAGAAGCCGGCGGCGTTCGAGACCACGGAGGAATGGTCGTTTGCGGCCTGGGACAAGTGGCCGATGTTCCTGCTGTTGGCGGTCTTCATGTGCACCGAGTGGTTTCTCCGGAAGCGGTTCGGGCTGGTGTAGGGGATGTGGTTGCGCCGCCGGGCGGGGCTGACCACGCCCCGAGTGCCGGACGTTCGCTTTCGTATCCTGCCTCCGCTGGTCAGCAACGCCGGCTCTCAGGACATGGCCAGCCCCGCCCTCATCCAAGCCCGTAGCGCAAGCAAGGGAATACGGGCGGCGGCACCACCACGGATCACGCAACACGGATTCCTCTCGCTTGCGCTTCGGGCTTGCATGGGAATGAGCAGCGCCCACCTGGCCGCCAGCACCCCCCGTGCCGAACACTATTGACTGCGTCCCGCTTTTCCTTTTCCTTTTCGCCCTTCTGGCGAGGCGAGGCTTTTGCTACGTTCCCCCGCCGCCGCAGTCTGCCAGCAGGGAATCGAGACGTGATTAAGCGACGCCCCATCCGTAACAAGCTCCTGCTCGGCGGCACGCTCGTCGGCATCATGGTCGCCGTGCTGTCGGCCAGCAGCTTTCTTGGCGTCTATTCCTACCGGCGGCTGGTTCGGTCACTGAGCTGTCGGGCGGCCGAGCTGCCCCGCGCCAGCGACTTGAACGCCAGCGTCGGCAGCCTGCGGCTGGCGCATGCGAGAGCGCTCTCGGGGGAGGCTGAGTTCGGACTGGTTGACATGGTGACTCCAGGTGCGACCGAGTACGACGAGGAGCCAGAGTTTGCAGACTCGTTCACCGGGCAGATCGTCCGCACGAGATGGACGCTCGACCGCTACTGTGAAGAGTTGGCAGAGGGCGAACCGGACGACATGCCGTTTCCCTTTGGCGACCGGAGCCGCGAACGGGAAACGGCAGTGGGCATCGCGAACTGCCTCGATACCATCGATGCAATTATCACGCCGTCACCTCCGGTGGCGGACGATGCGGGTGAGGAGGCGAACAGCGTGCCCTGGGAGCGAGGGCGGCTGCTCGAGAGCGGACCGCACCTCGACCGACTGGCAGCACTTTCTGCCGCGTTGCCCACGTTTCTGCAGGAGCGTCTCCACGACCTCTCGCACGAAGTCCGCAGCGGCTACCGCACGTTGATCGTCACGACCTGGGCCTCGGCCTTGGCGGCCGCTGCGCTTCTGGCGGCACTCGGCGGACTCAGCTACCGCTGGGTGTTTCGGCCGCTGCGTCTGCTCGGCAACGGGTCTCGACGGGTGGCAGCGGGCGATTTCGGCTTCCGGCTCAAACTTGATACGAGCGACGAGATGGCGGAACTGGCCGCCGCGCTCAACGACATGACGGAGCGGTTCGAGGAAATCCGTGACGACCTCGACCGGCAGGTTCAGCTCCGCACGCGCGAGGTGATCCGCAGCGAGCAGCTGGCGAGCGTCGGATTCCTGGCCGCGGGGGTCGCCCACGAGATCAACAATCCGCTGGCGTCGATCGCGATGTGTGCGGAATCGCTTGAGAGCCGGCTGGAGTCCCTGGCCCCGGGCGACGCCGATGCGCCGATCGTGAAACGCTATCTTGAACTGATCCAAAACGAGGCCTTCCGCTGCAAGGGAATCACCGAGAAGCTGCTTGATTTTTCGCGACTCGGCGAGGTTCGCCGGCAGGCGACCGCGATGGTGGCGCTCGTCGCCGATGTTGCCGACATGCTGCAGCATGTCGGCCGGTTCGCCGGCCGCTCGATCGAGATCGAGGAGGGGCCCGACGTGTTGGTGATGGTCAATCCACAGGAGATCAAGCAGGTGGTCCTCAACCTGCTCGTCAACGCGTTTGACTCGATCGATGGGGCTGGGCATGTCCGCGTGGGCGTGCGGCGGAGCGGCACCGAGGCGGTGCTGACGATCACTGACGATGGCTGTGGCATGACGGAAGAGGTGCTCGAACACCTGTTTGAGCCGTTCTTCACCCGACGGCGTTCGGGGCAGGGGACGGGGCTCGGACTGTCGATCGTCCATCGCATCATCGCTGACCATGGCGGCAGGATCGCAGCCTCGAGCACCGGGGCCGGACAGGGCTCGACGTTCCGGGTCACGCTGCCGCTGGCGGCCGTGGGCGATGCCGCCGTGCCCCAGAGCCCACCTCCAGCCACCGACCAGCATGCCAACGCCGCCTAACGCCCATCCGGAAGGTTTGCCATGAAACAGCACGTCAGGCCGATGCGAATCCTGTTTGCAGACGACGAAACTTCGATCCAGGAATTGATGCGTATCGAGCTGCCGCGGCTCGGCCACGAGGCGACGGTCTGCCCTGACGGTCGCACAGCGCTGGCCGCCCTCGATCGCACCTCCTACGACTGCGTGATCGTCGATCTCGACATGCCAGGCGTGGGCGGGCTCGAGGTGATCGCGCGGGTGCGGGAGACATCGTCCGACACCGAGACTGTGATCATCACCGGCAAGTCATCGCTCGAGAGTGCGGTGGCGGCGGTTCGGCAGGGGGTCTTCGACTACCTCACCAAGCCGTGCAAATTGGCCGATATCCAGGCCGTGCTCGAGCGGGTGCGGAAGAAGCGAGAGCTGACGAGCCGGCTGCGGGCGCTCGAACGCCGCGTCCGTCGAGCCGAGGGCACGAGCCAGCTCGTGGGCGCATCTTCGGGATTGGAACGGGTGCGGCGACTGGTTGCCCGCGTGGCGGCGAGCGATGCAAACGTGCTCATTCGCGGCGAGACGGGCACTGGCAAGGAACTGGTGGCCAGGGCCATCCACGAGGGCAGTCCTCGGGCTGGGGGGCCCCTGGTCGCGGTCAATTGCGGCGCGCTGCCTGAGCATCTGGTGGAGAGTGAGCTTTTTGGCCATCGCAAGGGTGCCTTCACCGGGGCCGATGAGCACCGGGCCGGGCTTTTCGAGGTGGCCGACGGCGGCACGCTCTTCCTCGATGAAATCGGTGAACTTCCCAAGCAGTTGCAGTCACGGCTGCTGCGGGCGCTCGAGAGCGGCGAAATCCGCCGCGTGGGCGACAACCAGCCGATCACGGTCGATGTGCGGGTCGTCTGCGCCACGCACCGCTCCTTGGAAGAGATGGTGGCCACAGGAGAGTTTCGTGAGGACTTGCTCTTCCGGATCAATACGTTCGAGATCGCGATTCCGCCTCTGCGGGAACGGATCGACGACCTGCCGGAGTTGGTGCGGCACTTCGTGCGCAAGGCAAGACCGCAGACGCCGCCCGACGCCGAGGTCGCGATGCCGGAGGTGTTTGCGGCGCTCGCCCGCCATCGCTGGCCGGGAAACATTCGCGAATTGGCCAATGTGATTGAGCACGCGCTGGTGCTCTGCGATGACCTGCCGCTGTCGGTGGAGCATCTGCCGTCCCGGCTGGGCGCCTCACTTCCGCAGGCCACCACTCCCGCGAAACCCGCTGCCGGATCGAACGCCGAGCCCACGGGCAACGCAGTTGCGTCACCCGTCGCCACCACGCCACCGCGCAAGCCCGAAAGCCTCCGCGATCTGGAGATGCGGGCAATCCTTGAAGGCCTTGAACGCAACCACGGCAACAAAGTCCGCACGGCCGAGGAACTCGGCATCAGTCTCAAGACGCTCTACAACAAGTTGCACCAACTGCAGGAAGCCGCGCCGGTGGCGTGAGGTGGACGACACGAAGACAGATCCCGTCGCTTGCGCTCAGGGCTTGTATGGGCACATACAAGCCTCCGGCGCAAGCCGGGGGATGTTCTGAGCGATGGCTAGCCCGTCTTGCGAACCACGCCGACGAGCACGCCGAGCACCCTCGCGTTCTTCACATAGATCGGCTTCATTCCAGCATTGGCCGGCTGCAGGCGGATACGATCGCGTTCGGGAAACCAGTGCTTCAGCGTGGCCTCGCCATCCTCTGTCTGGGCCACCACGATGTCGCCGGAGTGAGCGGTCTGCTTCTTCTGAATCACCACCCAGTCGCCATCGGCGATCTGGGCGTCGATCATCGAATCCCCCATCACTTTGAGCACGAAGTGATTGTCCCGCTTGAAGAGGGTTTCGAAGTCGATCCGCTCGCTCTGCTCCTCGGCCGGTCGCAGCGTGCCGGCTGCTACCAAGCCTGCCAGGGGCAGCCCGCGGAGATGGGCCGGTTCCGCTACCAGTTCGATCGCCCTCGACATGTTTTTGCCGCGGGTGATCAGTCCCTTCCGCTCGAGCGCCTTGAGATGACAGACCACGCCGTTCGGTGAGCGTATCTTGAAGGCCGTGCCGATCTCGCGGACCGTCGGACCATAGCCGCGAGAATGAATCTTGTCGCGAATGAATGAGTAAATCTCCATTTGACGCTCGGTCGGTGCATCCTCACCGTCGACGGCGGTGCCGTCTGCCGTCCCGCCGCCCGGGAAGCCTTTTTGCAGCAAGCCGTTTTGGAGCGAGGCCACGCTCCGGAGCGCCGCGGCTGAGGCGACGGGCCGTTTTCCGGCCGATTTGCCTGCAGCAACTCGTTGGACAGAGGCCTTCTTGGACGACGTTTTGCCGGCGAGGGTTTTGGACATGTGTGTCGAGCGGTGACGACGCTTTCCTTGGGGTGTTGTGGTGAACTGGTGTATGATCGAGAGGCCTGACGAATACCTCTGCCACCAGCAGAGTGTCGCAGTCTTTCGTGTGTGTGGACGCCAGTATCTTACTATACGGCCGTTCATTTTCAAGCCCTCTGGCAAGACTTTTTGGGAGCTGCACCACCATGCATCGTTCGAGTGGCCTTTCGAGCCCGGTCGGTACCTTCCGTTGTGCCCCTTGTTTTGCCGTTGGTTTCCTTTCCACCCTGCTGCTGGCCGCGGTAGCGATGCCTCTGGCGACTGTCCGCGCGCAGGCGGTGGTCGCCGAGCCTGCGGCCAAGACGGCCGACAAAGACGTCAAAGATGCCAAGGCCACCGACAAGCAGTCCAAAAGGAAGTCACCGGTGATCGCCCAGATCACCCTCGCCGGGGCGATCCCCGACGGGGTCGGCCAGGGCGGGCTGTTGGCTGATGTGTCGCCGCACCTGCACCGTCTCGTCGAGCGGCTCGACAAGGCCGCAACCGATTCAAGGGTGAAGGGGGTGGTGCTGTCGATCGAATCGCCGGCCATTGGTCGTGGACGCGCTGAGGAACTGCGGGCAGCAATCGGCAGGATCCGCAAGGCCGGCAAGCCGGTGGCCGCTCATCTCGTTGGAAGCGATCCGGTTCACTACGTGGTGGCGTCGGCCTGCGACACGGTGTCGATGCCGCCGGCGGCCACGCTCGAGATCACGGGTGTGCGGACGGAGGTGACCTTCTTCAAGGCGATGCTCGACACGCTCGGCGTCGATGCCGAGATCCTCCAGGTGGGAGAGTTCAAGGGAGCAGGCGAGCCGCTCACGCGGACGAGTATGAGCCCGCAACTCCGTGCCCAATACGAGCAGTTCGTCGGGGATCTTTACGAGCAACTCGTCGAGCGTATCGCCGCCGATCGGAAGCTGCCCGTGAATGAGGTTCGCACGCTGATCGACACCGGTGTGTTCACGCCCGAAGCGGCTGTCAAGGCGAAGCTCATCGATGCTGTGGCCTACGAGGATGAGGTGATCAGCGGCCTGGCCGGCCGTCTGAAGCTCGACGAGCCGAAGGTGGCCCGTGACTATGCCGAACAGAAAATGGACAACGATTTCTCCGGCATCGGCGGGCTCGTCAAGCTCGTCGAACTGCTCTCGGGCCAAAAGCAGGCTGCAGCTGCAGGCAAGGACAGGCAGGTCGCCATCATCTATCTCACAGGGGAGATCAAGGAAGGGAAGGGGAAGGACGAGCTGCTCGCCGGCGGGTCGGCCGGATCCGACAGCGTCATCGAAGCGATTCGGGATGCGGCGAAAGACGACAAGGTGGCGGCGATCGTGCTGCGGATCGATTCGCCCGGCGGGTCGGCG
This sequence comes from Candidatus Kuenenia stuttgartensis, assembly GCA_945877135.1. Taxonomy (GTDB): domain Bacteria; phylum Planctomycetota; class Planctomycetia; order Pirellulales; family UBA1268; genus CAMCQY01. Next base: position 1,272 of record CAMCQY010000057.1, on the reverse strand, counting down.
CTCGCCAGCGATCTGATCTGGCGTGAAGCGGAGCGAACGACGAAGCCGGTGGTGGCGAGCCTTGGGGACACTGCAGCCAGTGGCGGCTATTACGTGGCGGTCGCGGCCGACAAGATCGTGGCGGCCCCCGGCACGCTCACGGGATCGATTGGCGTGGTGGGCGGCAAGATCGCCGTCGGCAAGGCCCTCGAGAAATATGGCGTGCATACCGACGTCGTGTCCAAGGGCCGCAATGCCGGCTGGCTCTCGATGCAGACGCCCTTTACCGAGCAGGAACGGGAGGTGTTTCTGGCGACGATGAAAGATGTCTACCGGCTGTTCACGTCGAAGGTGGCCGCCGGCCGCAAGCTCGACATGGAAACCATCGGCAAGCTCGCTGAGGGGCGTGTCTTCACCGGTCGGATGGCGAAGGACCTCGGGCTGGTAGACCGGCTGGGCACGCTTGACGACGCCATTGACGAGGCGAAGAAGCTCGCGGGGATCGGCGCAGACGAGGCGATCGAGCGGGTGCTTCTGCCGGAGCCTCGAGGGCTCTTCGACGACCTCTTCGGCATGGCCGGCGACGCGGCACCGGTTGCCAGGCTTGCCGGTGCGGCCGCTGCCCCAGGCTCAAGCTTCGCCCACCAAGCCCTTGTGCGGGCGGCGTTGCTGGCCCGGATGACCGGCGTGCCGGGGCTCGAAGGGCTGGCCGCCGAGGCCGAGGCCCTCGTGCAGCTCTCGTCGGGCCGCCCGCTGATGATGCTGCCGATGCGGGTGCGGGTGCGGTAGCGGGCCACGTGGATTCACTCGCTTGCGCATCACGCTTGCGTGGGAGCCACTCTTCATACAAGCCCGCAGCGCAAGCAAGGGAATGCGTCTGACAGGCCATTGCGAGCGAAACGCTTCTGCCGTCGTCGCTAGGTCGCGGTACCGCCAACTGCAGCTTGCAGCTGCGCGGCCGACACCGTCATCGCGCGGGCGAAGCCGGCGATGAACCGGGCCGAACCCGAGGGCGCAAACGCCACGATCGAAAAGTCGCCGAGCTGGAACCAGTCGGCTGCGAAGGGAAATTTTTTGAGATACGCCGTGGCGAGCTGACGATGGTCAGCATGCTCGCGGTCGATGAACGAGGCCACGGCCGGAATCGATACCCGCGGCAACGCCTGCGGTGGCGCCGGCTCCGAATCACTGGTGGCCTCCGGTGCCGTGATCAGCAGGCAGACCTGTGGCGATTCGAGCATGTCGCGGGTGTGGGCCGAGAGCCGGCTGACGTGCGTGACGAAGAGCAGCCTG
>CAMCQY010000056.1 GCA_945877135.1 Candidatus Kuenenia stuttgartensis | reverse complement strand
TCGTAGTCGGGAAGGTGCTGGATCGCGGCGAGTTTCAGCCGCGTGAGGCTCATGTGGTTGTGGTTCAGGTCAACCGCCACGATCCGCTTCGGCTTGTGGATCAGATAGTTGAGGACGTTGCAGCCCCCGCTGGAAATCGTGAACAGGCTCGACTCCGGGCCGATCTGGAGCGCCTGGGCATCGACCCGCGGATCCTCCCAGATCTGGTTGTAAACGAAGCCGCGAAACCACATCGTGAACATGCGTTCGAGCACGCCACGCTTGCTGGTGATCTTGTGATGGTGGACGGCCTTCTTGAGGTGGGCCGTGGTGCTTGGTCGGGCGGCAAGTCTGGTCATCGCGGGAGCTTCCGGGCCGTAGGGGCGAAACACAAAAGAAAGTGTATCCGAGCGGGCCGGAAGTCGTCGATGGTACCGCCGGGTGGGCCGCCGATGATCGGCTTCGCAGGATGCGAAGCACAGCACCAGCAAACTGCGTTTGCCAAGAAAAAACAGCACGATGCTGTGTTTTTCGTGAATACAGCTCGCTTTGCGGTTCGGGTAGCCCACCCGATCCGCAAGACCGCTTCGCAGGATGCGAAGCACAGCACCAGCAAACTGCGTTTGCCAAGCGAAAATGGCAGGATGCCATGTTTCGCTTACAGCAAGCGAAAATGGCAGGATGCCATGTTTCGCGTACAGCAAGCTATCGCGTGGCGGCGTCGGCCGTCGCGGTGAGGGTGGCCCAGGAGGCGGTCAGTTCCTTGCCGAGCCGGACGATCGAGCTCTCCACAGCCGACAGTTCGATGGTGGCGGCGCGGAGGCGGTCGTCGAAGGCCGCCGCGGTTTCCGTGGCCGCGGTCACGTCCTTGCCCCAAGACGTCAGGTCGCCGTCGAGTTGCTGCTTTTCATCTGTCACCGCCCTCGCCTGGGCCTCGACGTTGTCGTGCGAGGCCTTGATGCGGGTCACAGCTGCCGCGATCGACGCCATTTCCACGATCAGGCCTTGTCGGATGGCATCGATGCCCTCGGCCCGCACGGGCTGGCCATCGGCGGCCTTCGCGGAAAATGTGCTGCCGCGAATCGCCGTGAAGGGATCGGAGAGAGGGCGGCGTTCCATCACGGTCGTGATCCGAGCCCACTGCTTGTCGTTCTGGAGATCGAGCGCCGTCTGCAGATCGAACTCGGCCTTCTCCCCCTCCTTGAATCGCTTCTGTTTGAACCGCCTGGTGACCGCGCCGGCCGTTGCCTCGGGACCGCTGGCATCGTCGGCACCGCCAGCGTCCGCGGCATCGCCGATCGGGGCACCAATCGCGGCTCCGATCGGTTCGCCCGGTGCGCCCACATCTTCGTCGTCCTCACTCCCGGGCTCGGCCGGTGCACCGTCGTCCAGGGTAAACCCCCCTCCGCCGAGCTTGCCGGGCTGGTTCTTGAACACGACGTTCTTCGTAAACTCGACGACTGCCCAGTAGCGACCAGGCAGGATCTCTCCCTGAGTCAGCTTTTCGCCCAGCTGCGGCCATTCGTCCTCGGGCACCTGCTTGTCGTGCTGGGCGAGGCCTTCCATCTGTTCCTCGAGGCTCTTGAGCGACTCCTCGCCAGATGTCTTTTGGGGCAGCGGCATCCACCGGCTGGTGGACGTGCCATCGCCGGAATCGGCCGTGCCATCGGCCCCGGCCGCGTCGGCGGGCGTCTTGTGGAAGGCCAGCCACCGGTCCACGGGGAGGCTTTCGTAGACGGTCACCTCATCGTAAGGACGTGTCCACAGCTTCAGATCCCGCTCGCTCGGCGGGGCCGGCGTGGCGGCGGGCACGATTGTCAGGAGGCAGTTCTCCTCCCCCTTGTTCGCCTTCACAGCCTGCACCCGAAACAGTCCGAGGAAGCGGCCCTCATCCTCGACGTTGGCGTTGTCAAACACCGCCACTTCGGCGCCAGCGGCGAGCGGGGCCAGTTCGCTCTCCTCGCTCGCCATCTCGATCGAGATCGTGCCTGGCTTGCCATCGCGGGGCGGCGTGAGCGTCGCTTTTGGCCATGCCCTGCCGTGCCACGTGTCAACAAAGGTCAACGCCCGCGACCACCGGTCGCGCTTGGTTCGCAGAGCCGCCAGCGACTTCCCGTTCGCAGCACCGTCGGGTGGGTTGATGCGATCGATCTCGGTCTGGGTCTTCGCTATTTTTTCGCGCCACGACTGCTCCCGCTCGGCGAGGCGTGCCGCCAGATAGAGGTAGCCCGTGGCTGCCAGCAGCAGCAGGATGGCTGCGGCCACGGTGCCCCAGCTCCAGCCCTTGTTGCCGATAGCAATGGCGACGATGCCGAGCAGCAGCACCAGCCCGATCACCGCGAGCAGAACGACATCCATGCACCACCCTGAGCGGCGGACCGTCGTCCGCGGAAACTGAACAACGAACCGAAGAACCAGCAGAGCCTGAACAGTCCCAGAGCCTGTCACTAACCGGCGGCGAACTGTACATCGGACAGTCCGCCGGCAGGGTCACGCCGTCCCGATGATTCGACCCGGGAATCCGATTGCGCAAAGTATATCGTCGCTGCCGAACAGCCCCCCGTGGTCAGTTTCGTGTCAGCGAGCCACTGATCTTGAGCCCGGTGGCCGGCGGCGTTGCCTTCGGACGGCGCGTCGCGGTCGTGTGTCGCCCCTTGGCGACACCCATCGCTGACGGGGGGCACAGGGCCAAAGGCCGGAAAACTCTTGTTTTTAGCCAGAAAAGCCCTCTGTGAGGCTGCCAGCCGGCATTTTTTTGCCCCTGGCGCGGGACGTGCAACCGGAAGGAGGAGCGTTGCCGTCCCCCGGCACCGAAATCGGAAACCCCCAAGGAGCCCCCATGCGTCGCGCCGGACCCCACCCGTCGAAGCCCCTGCCGAAGCCGTCTTTCCCCAGACCGTCCGCGGCTCGGCAGCCGGCCAGCGGGTCGCGACAGAGGAAGTCCACGGCCCGCATCGACGATCCCGTGCGGCTCTATCTCCTGCAGATGGGTGGCAACCCGCTGCTCACGAGAGCCACCGAGGTCTCGAGCGCCCAGCAGATCGAACTCTGGCGGCGGAAGTTTCGCCACACGATGCTCGCCAATGACTTCATCCTCGCCGGCGCCGTGAACCTGCTGGAACGGGTGCGGGCCGGAACGGTCCGCCTCGATCGCACGATCGAGGTGGCAGTGACCAACACCAAGGAGAAGGCCCGCTTCCTGAAGCGACTCGGTCCCAACCTCGCCACCCTTCAGCTGATCGAGCAGGAGAAGTCGCGGCTCTTCCGCATCGCGATGTCGCGGAGCGTGCCGCTGGAACGCCGCAGGGCGGCCTGGCGGCGGCTTGTCCGGCAGCGCAACAAGGCCGTGCGTCTCGTCGAGGAGATGCACCTGCGGATCCAGAGGCTCACGCCGCTCCTGAAGCAGTTGCGATCGATCGGCGGTCGCCTCGATGAGGTTCGCGGTCAGCTCGATGCGCCGGCCAGCGCCGTCACGAGTCGGGAGTCGCTCCAGCAGGAACACCGCCGGCTCCTGCTCTCCACGCGAGAGAGCCGCCGCACACTCGCCCGGCGGCTTACCAGGCTCGAAGACCTGCAGCAGCGGTATGACGCGGCGAAGCGCGACCTCGCCGCCGGCAACCTGCGGCTGGTCGTCTCGATCGCCAAGCGGTATCGCCATCGTGGGCTCTCGTTCCTCGACCTCATCCAGGAGGGTAACTCGGGTCTGATGCGGGCCGTGGACAAGTTCGAGCACGCCAGAGGCTTCAAGTTTTCAACGTATGCGACCTGGTGGATCCGGCAGGCGATCACCCGCGCGATCGCCGACCAGAGTCGCACGATCCGGGTGCCCGTGCACATGGTCGATACGATGACGAAGCTCCGCAACGCCTCACGCCAGTTCGTCCAGCAGCACGGCCGCGAGCCGAGGATCGAGGAGATGGCCGAGATGACCGGCCTGACCGTCGAGGAGGCCCACTGCATCTGGCGGATGTCGCGGCAGCCCGTGTCGCTCGATCAGCCACTCGGTGAGAGTGATGACGGTGCTGTGGGCGATTTTGTCAGCGACCACCGGGATGAGGATCCGCTGCAGGAAATCAACCAGCAGTCGCTCAAGTCAGTCATCGGCCGGGCACTCAACGGCCTTTCCTACCGGGAACGGGAGATTATCCGACTGCGGTTCGGCCTGGCCGACGGCTACAGCTACACGCTGGAGGAGGTCGGAACGCTCTTCGATGTGACTCGGGAACGGGTCCGTCAAATCGAGGCCAAGGCTGTCGAAAAGCTCCGTGAGCCGGGGCTGCACGGCCAGCTTTCAGGCTTCATCGACGAGCGGGCTTTTTCGCGGCTGCTCACATCCCCGGCAGCCCGTCAACGGATCACGGCCCCGGAGCCCGCCGAAAGTTTCGTCGCCGCAACCGCGGACATGCCGGAGTTGGCGTCAGCGATTCATTGATCCTGTTCGCCCCATACAAGCCCGGAGCGCAAGCGATGGGATGTGCCATCCGCGGGTTCAATATCCCCCGGCTCGCGCCGGGGGCTTCGATCGGACCGTCGTACGAGCGTCCGTCACGCCGACTTCGCCTCGTCGAGGGCCTGCTGGAGCTTGGCTTTCGGCTGCACGCCCATGAACTGCTGCACGAGCCGGCCCCCCTGAAAGATCATGATCGTGGGGATGCTTGCGACGTTGTAGGTCATTGCCAACTGGCTGTTCTCGTCGACGTTGACCTTGCCCACTCGGAAGGAGCCAGCATTCTCGGCGGAGAGTTCCTCGATCGTCGGTCCAATCATCCGGCACGGTCCGCACCACGGGGCCCAGAAGTCCACGAGCACCGGCACCGGCGAGTCGAGCACTTCCTGCTGAAAGTTGTCGTCTGTGAATTGAAGTGCGTTGCCCATGATGTTCGGCTCCTTCGTTTTCGGCGGGGGTTTGGCGATGACTCGTGAACGTGCGACGATGGCGTCGAGCCGCCGAGTATAGCAGGCATCCATGTCGAACCACCACCATTCGATCCACCATTCCATCCATTTGGGAACTGCCTGGGAGCCACCCCCGCTGGTGGAGGCTGACGGCCGCGTGCTCTGGACCCGGCGGTTTGGCAGCCCCGGGGGCCTCGAGCCGGGCGACGTGGTGCTGCTGGTCGTCACCGGGCCCGCGGTCGCCGCGGAGATGGTCCTCAACGCCGTTTGCCTGCCGCCGCTGTCGGCCGGCGTGGGCCGGTGGGAGCAGGACATCACCCCCCTGCTCCGCGGCCGGAATGAGCTGCTCGTCAGGGTGGCCGCCTCGGTGGACGGCGACACGATGCTCGTGCAGCGGGGGCGTGGCCAGTTGCCGTCGGTCATCGGCACGGTGGCCCTGGAGATCGTCGCCGCAGGAACCGTCGCCGACGGTCCGGTCGGCGGATGAGTTGGCCTGCATCGCTTGACACCGTCGGGCCGCGGTCGCTACGAACATCGCTGGCGTCGTCGGGCCGCCGACGAGAGAGAACAGGGCAGCGAGACCATTCAACGAGGTGTTTTGATGTCGGTCATCCGTGTCGGAAGCAATGGAAATTATGCCGAGGGTTGGGACGGGGTTTTCGGCAAAGCGAAGGCTGGCAAGGCGAAGGCCGCCGGCAAGAAGACCGTGAAGAAGGCTACCAAGAAGCTGGCGACGCCGGCGGCAAAGAAGCCCACAGCGACGAAGAAGTCAGCCGTCACGAAGAAGAAGGCTGCAAAGAAGGCCAGCAAGAAGCGGTAGCTCGCGCTGCCTACTTCCCCAGTTCGCGGGCACGGGCGGCGGCGGTCACCACGGCATCGATGAGCGCGCCGCGGACGCCGCGTTGCTCGAGCACGGCCAGTCCCGCGATCGTCGTGCCCCCCGGACTCGAGACGCGGTCCTTGATCTGCGCGGGGTGTTCGCCCGTTTGGTCGAGCAGTGCCGCCGTGCCCGAGAACGTCTCCGTGGCGAGCGCGAGCGCGAGGCTCCGTGGCAGGCCCGCCTTCACGCCCCCGTCGGCCAGGGCCTCGACGAGCAGGGCCACAAACCCGGGCCCCGAGCCTGAGAGCCCGGTGACGGCATCCATCAGCGACTCGTCCGCCTCGTGCACCCGGCCCACGGCCGCCAGCAGTTCCAGCACGCGGTTCACGTCGCTGGCTGTCACTTCCGCGGTGCGGCAGACCACCGACACGCCACGTCCGACCAGGCAGGGAGTGTTGGGCATCACGCGGACGATGCGGGGGGTGCCCGCGAGTTCGGCGAGATTGTGGAGCGTGAGGCCGGCCACGATCGAGACGACGACCGCATCCGGGGCGAGGGCCGCGGCAAACTCCTGACAGGCCGCCGCCACCTGCTGCGGTTTGACGGCAAGGAACACGATCCGCGCCGTGGCTGCTGCCGCAGCGTTGCTCTCGGCAAAACAGATTCCCGGCACGCGAGCCGTCAGGCGTTCCCGTGCCGCGGCGACGGGATCGTGCACCGTGATGTCGGACGGTTGCAGCAGGCCCGCCCGGCAGAAGCCCTCCGCCAGCGCAAGCGCCATCTGCCCACCGCCGATCATGGCGATGGCTCGCGCATGCGCTGGTTGTGAGGTCGTGGGCTGTGTGGCGTGACTCATGGCTGCGATGCTCCTTCGACAGGTCCTTCGACGGCCTCTGCAACAGGTTTCAGGGCGGCGTCGATTGCGGCGGCATTGATCTGGCTCACCCAGAGCTGGCTGGTGGCGGCCCGACCGCCCCCTTCGCCGCCACGGCTGGCCGTCCACATCAGCAGCGTGCCATCGGGCGAAAACGCCGGCAAGACGTCGGCTCCCTCGTGGTCGGTGATCCGCAGCGGCGTGCCGGTTTGGAAGCCGGCCCGGCCTTCCGGGGCGTCTTCGTTTGCCGAATACCGGGCGATCCACAGGTCATAGTTGGGACGCTTCGTGGGGTCGGAATGGTCGGCGCCGGTCCAGATCAGCCAAGGCTTCGTGGGATGCCAATAGGGTGCCCAGCGAACCCCCTGACCGCTCGTGATCGGCATGTCACCCGAGCCGTCGGCCTTCATGACATGAATCTGCAGCATGTCTTTCTCCAGGCGATCGGTCCGGTAGGCAATGAAGCGGCCATCGGGTGAGAAGAAAGGGCCGCCGTCGTAGCCGGGCTCGTTCGTGAGCTGACGCACGTTGCGGCCGTCGGCATCCATCACGTAGATGTCGGGATCGCCATCCCGATCGCTGACGAACAGGATCTGGCTACCGTCGGGTGAAAAGGAACACTCGGCGTCGTAGCCCGGCTCGTGCGTGAGCTGCACCAGTCCATGCCCCTCGCCGGCGGCCGGCTGCAGGCTCGTCACGAAGATGTCGGTGTGCGGATCAAAGTCCCATTGGTACCGCCTCCGTCGGCCGGTCTTCCGGTCCTCCTCGGCCTGGGCCCGCGCGGCAGACTCGGTGGCATCGAGTTGCGGATCGAGATGGCTCGACGCAAAAAGCAGCCGCGTGCCGTCGGGAGAGAACCAGCTGCAGGTGGTCCGACCCCGGCCGGTGCTGATCCGCACCGGCATGGCGGGCCGCGGCGTCGCCGCGTCGAAGGGCTGCACAAAGATCTGGTAGAACGGATAGTCAGCGGGCACCGCTTGGTAGCAGATCCGTCTCGCGTCGGGAGAAAAGTATCCCTCGCCCGCCTTTGGCATGCCAACGGTGACCTGCACCGGCGGTGTCAGGAACTGGCGTTCAAGGGCTGAGAGGCCGTCGTCCGCGGTGCTGGTGGCATTGACGGCGGCGGGGGGCGGTGCTGGTTCGGCGGCGATGCTCGCCGGCGGCAGCAGACACGTGGGCCGGGAAACCGCTGCCGCCACGACGCCGGCTGCGAAACGAAAAAAGAGCCGATTGAAGGTTTTGCTCATGAGGCCCAGTATATGCGACGGCTGTCACCAGGCTGAGCGGCCGTGAGAATTCTCGAAGACACGCGAAGGAGACATGCAGAACATGAAGATTTACACGAAGACCGGCGACGCCGGAGAGACGGGGCTTTTCGGCGGCCCGCGGGTGTCGAAGGATCACGCGCGAATCGAGGCCTTTGGGACGGTGGACGAACTCAACAGCCATCTGGGGCTGGTTCGCACGTTGCCTGCCGCCGGCCCGATCGACGAGTTCCTCCGGCGGGTGCAGTGCGAACTCTTCGATCTTGGCGCCCAACTGGCGACGCCAGGGGCCGTTGACGAGCGGATCACGACGGGCCACGTCGAGTATCTGGAGGCCGAGATCGATCGCCATGAGTCGATGATCGAGCCGCTCAAGTGCTTCATCCTCCCTACGGGAACCCCGCTGGCGGCCGCCCTGCACGTCGCCCGTACGGTCTGCCGGCGGGCCGAACGCCGCGTGGTCACCCTGGCGAGCCGTCTGGAGACGACGATCCCCGCAAACGCGATCGAATATCTCAACCGGCTCGGCGATCTGCTCTTCGTGCTGGCTCGGGAGGCGAATCGTCGGGACGGAGTTGCCGACGATCCGTGGCATCCGGCGACATGACCGACGGTTTCACACCGGCTCCCGTGACCTCCTTCCGCCCCGCAGTCACGCGGGCTGCGGCGGAACTGGCGTCGCTGCGGCAGCGTGTGGCCGCGGAACATGCGGCCGGCGCGGCGGGCATTCAGACCTGCGGCCTCGCCTCCGATCTCTGCGACGCGGTCGTGATCGGCCTTTGGGATGCCGTTCTGGACGATCTGCCCACGGCGGACGCGGCCACGCTTCGCCGGCATGCGGTGCTCGTGGCCCACGGCGGCTACGGTCGGCGGGAGATGGCACCGTACTCCGACATCGATCTCATGCTGCTGCACGACCGTCAGGCCGCCGGCCCGGTCGCCGCCGCCGCCAAACGGCTGCTGCAGGATCTGTTCGATGCCGGCGCCGACGTCGGGCAGAGCGTGCGGACGGTGGACGAGGCCTGCCGCCTGGCCGCTGCCGATGCGACGGTTCTCAGCTCGCTCCTCGAGTGCCGGCCGCTGGCGGGCAACCCCGACCTGGTCACGCGGCTCGAAACCAGGCTGCGGGGTCTCGTGCAGCGAGGACAGTCGCGGCAGGCCCGGGCCGTCGTCGATGCCCGACGCGAGGAGGCGGTGAAGTTTGGCGAAACCGTCGCGCTCCTGGAACCAAACGTGAAGCGGTCGCCCGGCGGCCTGCGCGACATCCAGCTTGTGCGGTGGCTGGGCCGGATCCTTTATGGCGAATCGACGTTCGACCGGCTTGTGCTGGCGGGCGGCCTGTCGCGGGCCGATGCCGACACGCTCCGCGACGCGGCCGAATTCCTGACCCGGCTGCGGAACGAGTTGCATCTCGCCGCCGGCAAGGCGGCCGACGACCTCACGCGGGATCAGCAGCTCCGGATCGCCGAGGCCCGCGGCTTCGAGTCACGGGATGGGCTGCTCGGCGTGGAGCAGTTCATGCGCGACTACTTCAGGCACACGCGGGGCGTAGCCCAGGTGGCAGAGACACTCGTGGCCGGCCTTCGCCGTCCCAGTCCGGCGCTGGCCTTCGTCTCTGGCATGCTCGGCAACAGGGTTGACGGGCTGTTTCGCGTGGGGCCGCACGATGTGGCGGTTGTCAGTGGTAGCCTGCCGCAGGTCGCGGGAAGCCTCGACTCGATCGTGCGGCTGGTGGAACTGTCGATGGTCTATGACCTGCCGATCGATCATGCCACATGGTTGGGGGTGCGGGCCCAGACGGCGGGGCTGCCCGCCACGGCCGAAGCAAGGCAGCGGTTCCTCGGCCTCTTCGCCCGACCGCAGCGACTGGGATATGCATTGCGCCGGCTGCACGAGGTGGGGGCGCTCGAGATTCTCATCCCCGAGTTCGCTCACGCCCGGCATCTGCTGCAGTTCAACAACTACCACAAATACACCGTTGACGAGCACTGCATCGTGGCCGTCGAACGGGCTGCCGAACTCCAGGACGAAACCAGTTGGCTCGGCGATGTCTGGCGGCAGCTCAACCGCAAGCGGGCGGTGCTCCTCGCGCTGCTGATTCACGATCTCGGCAAGGGATTCGTCGAGGATCACAGCGAGCTGGGGGCACGGATGGCCCGCGATGTGGCGGCCCGCTTCGGCCTGCCGACCGACGAAGCTGAGATCGTGGAGTTTCTCGTGCACAAGCATCTTGCGATGGCGCACCAGGCGTTTCGGCGAGACACCACCGACGACAGCCTCGTGGTGCGGTTCGCCCGCGACGTGGGCTCGCCGGAGGTGCTGCGGATGCTCGCGGTGCTCACCGCGGCCGACGTCAGTGCCGTCGGGCCGGGCGTCTGGACGCGGTGGAAGGCCGACCTTTTGGGGGAGCTTTATTTCCGCACGCTTGGCACTCTCGACGGCGAGAGTCCGTCGGTGGCGGCGGAGCGTCATCGCCGGGTGCTCGACGAACTCATCGCGGGCCGTGACGCCGACGACGATCTGGTGGGGCTCGCCCGGCAACTGCCGCTCTCCTATCTCCACGACACGGAGCCGCGCCGCATGCTCGAGGAGTTGGGAAAGCTGTCGCGGCTGACGCCGGATGGCATGTTCATCGGCACCCGCTGGCAGCCGTCCACCGGCACTGTGGCGGTGACCGTGGCCGCGCGGGAATCACTCGCCAGTGGCGTGTTTCATCGGCTCACCGGCGCACTCACCAGTCAGCGGTTGGAGATCCTCGCGGCCGACATCCACACGCTCGACCAGGGCCTCGTGCTCGACCACTTCGTCGTGCATGATCCCGATTATGTCGGCGAGCCGCCGGCCGAGCGGCTCGCCGAGATTGCGGCTGCCATCCGCTCTGCGATCAAGGCGGACCGATCCCCGTCGTTCACCCGGCGGTGGAATCCGTTCGCGCCCCAGCCCAATCCCGCGGCGCTCGCGCCGGCCCGCGTGCGGTTCGACAACGAGAGTTCAGCGCACGCCACGATCCTGGAGGTGTTTGCCCACGATTCGGTCGGTCTGCTCTATGTGATCGCGCGGACGATGTTCGAAGAGGGGCTCTCGGTGCGGTCAGCCAAGATCGGCACCTACCTTGATCAGGTGGTGGATGCGTTTCATGTCACCGACGAGGCGGGGCGGAAGGTGGTGGATCCCGAGCGGCTCGACAGGATTCGCCGGGCCCTCGAACGCGTGGCCGCCCCGGTCACCGGACCAGGCGGCGGCTAGCGGGGCCGCAGCGCCAGCATCCGCCGCCGCCAGGCGGTGTCGAAGTCCGCGATCGGCATCCCCACGAGTCGCTCGAACTCCACCACACGTGCCGATTCGTCACCCGCGGCAACTGGCTCGCAGATCGCCGCCAGGGACGTCGGCGCGAGCACCGGCTCGAGAACAGCCAGGTGGAATGCCAGCCCCCATGCCATCAGGTAGCTCTGCTGACTGGCCTTTCGTCCGCCGGCATGCCCGACGAGAAACTGGCCCTGCCCTGCCCGGAGCAGATCCACGAGCGGCGGCGCATCACGCCCCGCCAGCAATTCCTGCAACGCCTTGAGACGTATCGGATCGGGAGCGTCGAGTCGCAATTCGCCCGCCTCAATCGCCGCCGTCTCGAAGACCTGGGCGAGTCCCTCGTCGAGCCAGAGGGGTAGTGGCCGTCGTTCGCTGCCGCCGAGCCTTCGATCGGCATAGGCATGCCATGCCTCGTGGGTGAGCCGGGCCGCGAAGCCCCGGCGGGCCTCGGCGACGCGGGCCGCGTTGTCACGGCGGGCCGTCACCACCTCGGCGAGCATCTCACCCCGCTCCCGCTGCCAACGATTGCGGGCGAGTTGCACGATCTCAGCCCGCTTGCCCGCGGCCATGCCCTGCTTTTCCAGGTCACCGGCCAGCCGGCGGACCTCCGTCTCGAACGTCCGGTCGCGGTCGGATATCTCCCGCTCCGTGATTGCGAGGCTGTCGGCCGCGTTTCGCTCCTGTTCGATCATCGCCGGCATGTCGCTGCCCGCCACGAGCAGGCCGCGAGCCGGCAGGTAAAACGCCGGATGCTCGGCCTCGATGCCAAGGCTCTCCTGGACCGCCCTGTATTCGCTGGCCGTGCCGCAGAGCTTCACCTGCAGCGGGGCGACCTCCTCGCCTGCCGGCACTGCGGGCGGCACGAGCGCCTCGAGCGCCGTGAAGACCTGTTCGAGGAGCACCACGGCCTTTCGCGTCAGGCTTGGATCGGCCGTGCTGTCGATCGTGAACCAGCGGCCGGCATACCGCCAAGGCTCGTCCTCGTCGTCGCGCAGGAGCGTCACCGCCGTCTCGGCCGCATGCTGCCTGCCGCGGTGGTTGCGAAACGCGTCTACACGCTGCGTGAGCAGGGCATGATCGGCGTCCGGCAGCCGCTCGATCGCCGCGATCCGTGTCGCATTGATCGGGGCCCAGGTGATCAACTCCATCGCCCTGCCCGGCGGCTGGACGATCTGCACGAATCCGATCGGTGCCAAAGGGTCGTGGGGGCCGCCGGCGGCCGCGGGCTCGACAATGAGCCCCTCCAGGCAGCGTCCATCGTGGAGCGTGATGCTCTCGAGTTTCCACCGGGCTGTTGCCAGGCCGGGCGACGGCTCAGCCGGCACACCGTCGGCCGTCATCGAGATGATGGTGACGACCGCGACAAGAGTTCGCAGAAAGAGTCGGACCATGCTCGACCAGACGACGCTTGACCACAGGCAATAGCTGGATCACATATAGGTATTGATCACGTTCTCGAAGAGTTCCTGACGGCCGCTCGTGCAGGCAGCAGCCTCGCCCTTGGCGAGCATCTCCTTCTCGAGCGTCGCGAAGCTCTCGCTGCCCGCCTCGATCCGCTTGCCGAGCGGGCTCGACCAGCTGGCATACCGCTCGTCGACGAGCTTCTGGATCGCGCCGTCGGCCCGCATCGCCGCGGCGATCTTCAGGCCGCGGGCGAAGGCGTCCATGCCGCCGATGTGGGCATGGAACAGATCCACGGGCTCGAAGCTCTCGCGGCGGACCTTGGCGTCGAAGTTCACGCCGCCGGGGGCCAGCCCGCCATACTTCAGGATCGAATACATGATCTGCGTGGTGAGGTAGATGTTGGTCGGGAACTGATCGGTGTCCCAGCCCACCAGCGTGTCGCCGGTGTTGGCATCGATCGAGCCGAGATACCCCTGCATGCCGGCATACTCGAGCTCATGCTGCATCTCGTGGCCGGCGAGCGTGGCGTGGTTGGTCTCGATGTTCATCTTCACGTGCTTCTCCAGGCCGTAGGCCCGGAGGAAGTTGATGCAGGTGGCGCAGTCGAAGTCGTACTGATGCTTGGTGGGCTCGCGGGGCTTGGGCTCGAAGTAGAACTGGCCGGTGAAGCCGATCTCCTTCGCGTAGTCCACGGCCATGTGCATGAAGCGAGCCAAGTGGTCGACCTCCCGCTTCATGTCGGTGTTCCAGAGGCACTGGTAACCCTCGCGGCCACCCCAGAAGACATACCCCGCGCCACCCAGCGAGTGGGTGACCTCCATCGCCTTCTTCACCTGCGCGGCGGCGTAGGCGAAGACCTCGGCGTTGCAGCTGGTGGCGGCGCCGTGCACGTACCGCGGGTTCGAGAAGAGATTGGCGGTGCCCCAGAGGAGCTTGATGCCGGTCTGCTCCTGGTGTGCCTTGAGCGCTGCGGCGACGGCATCGAGATGCTTGTGCGACTCGGCGAGCGTCTTGCCCTCGGGGGCCACATCGCGGTCGTGGAAGCAGTAGAAATCGACCCCCAGCTTCTGGATGAACTCAAACGCCACCGCGACGCGGGCGATCGCCGCCTCGACGGTGTCGCCCCCCTGCTCCCAGGGGCGGATCATGGTCGGCGCGCCAAAGGGGTCGCTGCCCGTGCCGCGGAAGGTGTGCCAATAGGAGACGGCGAACCGCAGGTGGTCACGCATCGTCTTCCCCTCGACCAGGGCGTCGGGATCGTAGTGACGAAACGCCAGCATGTTCTTCGTGGCAGGACCCTCATAGCGGATCTTGGGAATGCCTGGAAACGCCTCGGAACCAGTGCTGTGTGCGGCTGCCATCGAAAGGGTGCTCCCGAAAAAATCGTGCGGAACGGTAAGACGGTGCTCGCCCCGAGAGGCGCGAACGATCTTTATATCGGCAGCCGTTGGGTTTGTCGCCTGCGGTGTGGCTGGTGCCGACCGCGTCAGCCACCGTCGGCCGGCAGCGGCGTCCAGCGGTCGAAGGTCGCGGCCTGGCCGCGGAGATTTCCGGCATCATCGATCAGATTCCAGACGATCGCCTGCTCGATCTGAAACCGCCGCCCGGACTGTGAGACGCGGATGCCTGCATAGTCATCGACGTAGCCGTCCCGGCGGGTCCGCTCCAGGAGCCGGGCCCGTTCGTCGCGATGCAGCGGCTCGGCCGTCAGCCGTGAGGGGGTTCGCACGAACGTGGCCCAGTCCATCTCCCAGAGCGCGAGGGCCGTGGCGTTGGCGTAGTTGAGGACTGGGTCAGCCTCCGTGCCATGCGAGACCACGACGAACCTCGCTTCGAAGAGCCGCCGAGCCTGCTCGAATGGCGCGGCATCGCGGGAAATCAGGTCGCGGCCGAGGAGCCGCGAGAACGAGTCGAGCAGCATCTGCACGCGCTCGATCTGGTCGTGGCAAGACCACGGCGTGTCGGCGTGTGTCATCGTCGGACCGCCCGGGCCAGGATTCGGCGGCCCCACTCTGGAAACCATTCGATCAGGCCAGCCAGCAGGCTTGCCTTCCGCGGTACGACCAGTTCGCTCCGTCGGCGGGCGCATGCAGCGAGCACCTGCTCCGCCAGCCGGTCGGGGTCGAGCTGCCTGATGGCCTGTGTGCCGCCTGGTCGCAGCGCTTCGGCGGGCAGGCCGGCCCGCGTGACGTCGGCGGCATAGCGGTCAGTCGATTCGGCGGCTCGCGGATCGGCTTCGTCACGCCCGATCGGCCCCGGCGAGACCAGCAGCACATGGCCACCACGCGGGGCCATCTCCAGCCGCACCGCGTCCACGTAGGCCGCCAGTGCCGACTTCGCCACGCAATAGGGACCCATGAACGGCGTGACGAGTTTGCCCGCGAGACTGCCGATATAGACCATGTGGCCGCGGGCTGCCGCCACGTCGTCGGCCACGGCCCGCGTGATCTCGACAGCCGCCGAGACGTTGGCATCGAAATACTCGCGGAGTTGCTCCGCGTCTGTCTTCAGGATCTCTCCTCTGCCCGACCGTCCCACGCAAAAAAAAAGATCGTCGATGCCGCCCAGAATCCGCAGCGATTCGCCGGCCACGCGGCCCCCTTCGCCGGGCCGGGTCAGATCAGCCGTGATGCCCCGCAGCCTGCTGTCGGCCCCGCAGGCGGCGAGACCCTCCCGCACGCCCTCGCTCGATCGGCCCACGATCAGCACGCGGGCACCGGCGGCATCGAGATGCCGGGCCAACACGAGGCCGAAGCCGGCCGTGCCGCCCGCCACGATTACCCGTCGATCCTGCCATGTGCGTTTCGTCATCCCGCGAGAGTCTAACGCAAGTCGGGCCGCGTGCAGTATTCTGCTCGCCCGGCGGCACCTCCCGCCCCGCCCCACCCCACCCACCTCGAGGACGCCCAGCCATGTCGCTCGCCACGCCGACTCCCTCCGCGATTGTCCGCACCAAGATCGTCGCCACGATCGGCCCCGCCTGTCGCGACGAGGCCGGCCTCCGCGGTCTCGTTGATGCCGGCGTGGACGTGTTCCGGCTCAACATGGCCCATGGTTCGATGGAGGAACATCAGGAGACGCTCGACCGGGTGCGGCGGGTGGCGGAGGCGGCTGGCAGGCCTATCGGTGTGCTCGTGGACCTTGCCGGCCCCAAGATCAGACTCGGCGAGATCTCCGGTGGTGCGGTCGAGTGCGTCGAGGGAGCGGTGTTCAAATTCATCCGCGGCACCGAGAGCGGGAAGCCCGATGAGTTCACGACCACGTACGAACGACTGATCGACGAACTGGCCGTGGGCGATGCGGTGATGCTCGCCGACGGCACGATCAGCCTCGTGGTGGAGGAGCGTTCCCCCAATGAGGCCCGCTGCCGCGTCGTGCAGGGCGGCCTGATCCGCAGCCGCCAGGGCGTCAACCTGCCGGGCGTGAAGCTTTCGGTGGCCGCGATGAGCGCTGCCGACTGGCAGCATGCCGAATGGGCTGCGGCCGCCGGGGCCGACTTCGTGAGCCTGTCATTCGTGCGAAGCGCCGTGGAAGTGAAGCTGCTCAGGGAGTTGCTGCGGACCCGTGGCTCGAAGGCCCGCGTCGTTGCCAAGATCGAAAAGCGGGAGGCGATCGACAACCTCGATTCGATCGTCGACGCCGCCGACGCGGTGATGGTGGCCCGCGGCGACTTGGGCGTGGAGATCGACGTGGCCAGCATGCCGATGATGCAGAAGCAGATCATCCGCGCCTGCCAGCGGTATCAGAAGCCGGTGATCGTCGCCACGCAGATGCTCGACAGCATGCAGCACTCCCGGCGGCCCACGCGGGCCGAGACGACCGACGTGGCCAACGCCATCCTCGACGGCGCCGACGCCTGCATGCTCTCCGGCGAGACGGCGATCGGCGAGCATCCGCGGCTCGTGGTGGAGATGATGCGGCGGATTGCCAGCGCCACGGAGAAGCAGTATCTGCAGGACCGCAAGCAGTTTCTGGAAGACGCCCTGGGCCGGGCACGAGGGACGGTTTCGGCCGGCGAGTTCCTGCCGGCGCCGGAGTTTCTGGTCGATGGCCTCCACCCGATCACGCAGGCCGTGGTCGATGGCGCCAGCCGCATCGCCGCCGAACTCGACGCCAAGCTCGTGGTGGTGGCCAGCAAGAGCGGCGTGACTGCGATCGCCCGCTCGAAACGTCGCGGGGCCGTGCCGACGGTCGGCGTCAGCGACGATCCCGCCACCCTGCGGCAGATGTCGCTCTATTGGGGCGTCACGCCGCTGGCTGCTGCCGAGGGGGGCGACATCAATCGACTGCTCGAGCATGTCAGCAGCTGGGGCCGCCGCGAGGGGCGGCTTCAGCATGGCGACCGAATTCTGCTTGTGGCAGGACACGGATTCGGCACCGGCGGGCACAATATGGCCCTCGTCCACGAAGTGTGAGCAATCAAAAGAGTCAACAGGAGAAGACGATGAAGAAGAAGTGCGTGCTGGCGTATTCGGGCGGTCTCGATACCTCGGTGATCCTCGGCTGGCTCATCGAGCAGGGCTATGAAGTGATCGCGGTCTATGTCGATCTGGGGCAGCCCTGCGAAGACCGCGAGGCGACGCTCGCCAAGGCGCGGACGTGCGGCGCGTCCAAGGCGATGATCGTGGATGTTCGCGAGGAACTCTGCCGCGACTTCGCCTTCCCCGTCATGCAGTGGCAGGCCCGCTACGAGGGCACGTATCTGCTCGGCACGTCGATCGCGCGGCCGCTGATCAGCAAGGTCTGCGTCGAGATCGCGCATGCAGAGGGCGCTACCGTCTACGCCCACGGTGCCACCGGCAAGGGCAACGACCAGTGCCGCTTCCAACTCGCCGCCGAGGCGCTCGATCCGACGATCAAGGTGCTCGCCCCGTGGCGGATTCCGGAATTCCGGGCACGCTTCCCCGGCCGCAAGGAGCTGATCGAGTTCTGCGAGGAGAAGAACATCCCCGTGAAGGCGTCGAAGGGGAAGCCCTACAGCTCCGACGAGAACTGCCTGCACACCAGCTACGAGGCCGGCCTGCTCGAGGAACTCACCACCGACGGCTTCGGGCTCGTGGACTTCGGCATGACGGTGTCGCCGCAGGCTGCTCCCGACACTCCCGAGACCGTGCGGCTTGATTTCGAGTCGGGCGTGCCGGTGCGGGTGAACGGTCGGGCCCTCAAATCCCACGACATGGTGCTGGCGCTCAACGAAATCGGCGGCCGCCACGGCATCGGGCGGACCGACATCGTGGAGAACCGGCTCGTCGGCATGAAGAGCCGCGGCGTCTACGAGGCGCCGGGCATGACGCTGCTCTACGAGGCCCATCGGCTCGTCGAGCAGATGACGCTCGACCGCGACCTCGTCCACCTCCGCGACCGCCTCTCGCCGGAGGTGGCGGAGATGGTCTATTACGGCTTCTGGTACGTCGCGAAGATGGACGCCCTGATGGCGTTCATTCGAGAAACACAAAAGCCGGTCACAGGCACCGTGGAGCTGAATCTCTATAAGGGCAACATGCTGGTGAAGAGTCGCGAGAGCAGCCAGAGCCTCTACGACGCGGCGATCGCGTCGATGGAGGGAGGCGGCTCCTCGTATGACCAGACCGACGCTGAGGGCTTCCTGCGGATTCTCGGCCTGCCGTCGCGTGTGCAGGGACACGTGCGGCCGCGGGGGTAGGGGCGCACGAGAGCGGAGAACAGCCGTCTGGGAACCAGTCAGGGAGCGAGCGTCCAGCACCGTGGCTCGGGCATGGAGTCGCCGGCCATCGCGACGGCGGCGGTCGCTCCTGCGACTGGGGAGAACGTGCGGATCGCGAAGCGTTCGCTTCCCAGGCGTCCGCACGCCCGCGTGTCGTCGAGGAGTTCGATCCGAATCTCATCGAGCGGCGTCTGGAGGCCGGTGCCGCGGCACTTGAGGCAGGCCTCCTTGCAGGTCCAGAGCCGCAGGAACGCGGCCGCAGCATCCGCGTCGGAGAGGCCGTGGATCAGGGCTGCCTCATCGGCCGCAAACCGTGTGGCCATGGATCGTATGTCGCGTGGTGAGGGCAGAGCTTTTCCCGGTGCTCCTGGCGTGGCGGCGAACGCTTCGATATCGACGCCCACCGCGGTACCGCGGGCGAATCCGAAGACCGCGAGGTGTGCGGAGCCCGACGCATTGAACGCGATCGTCATGTCGCTGGCATCGCCTGCCAGTCGTGGTTTGCCAAACTCACCTGTATCGATCGCCACGTCCGCAGGCGACATGCCGAGATAGCTTCCCAGCAGTTGACGCAGCAGGCCGCGGCCAGTGCGGGCGCGATCGCGATCGACCGCGTGCCGGTACCGCGAGGTGCGGGCGAGTTCCTCCGCTGAGAGCACAGAGTCCAAGGGATGATTCGTCCATACGTCACGATCAGCCAGCCAGAGGTGCAGATCGCCTGGGGGCAACGCCGTCGGGCCACCTGCGATTGCCCACGGGATGCTCTTGGATGAAAAAGGTGGCATAAACCCCGGCATTGTACCCTCGCCCCGTCGCTCGTCCCGCCGAAGGCACCTGTCGGCGGCGGATCGTGAAGGGTGTATTGTGGTGGCTTCATGTCCTCTGCGTTCCGCTCCAACGTGTGTTTGTTGATGCCACCGTCCTGGCGGGCGGGGCTGGCCATGCTGGGAGTTTTCGTCGGCATAGACCGGCGTCGGCCCGCGTCGTGGATCACCCTGGCCATGGGGTGTTGGCTGGGATGGTGGTGCTCCACGTGCGCCTTAGCAGACGGCGGCATCGCCATGCTCTCAGCGGCCGTGTTGAGCGTGGCAGCGATCGGAGATATCCCGCTGGCGGTCTGTCTTCCGGCGGACCGCGGGCGGCAGTTCCTCTGGGGGGGCGCCTGGGCCTGCGAGCGAGCCGCCTGGCCACTCGTTGGCATGACGCTCGGAATGCTCGCCGGCGGCGGTGGCCTTACCTCGTTTGGCCCGGAGTTTTTTGGAATGCTCGCCGCGGCGACGGCCGGTGCCCTGCTGGCCGCCGTCACGACGGCCGCCGGCAGGCTTGCCGGCGGCGCAACGGCTGCCGACGCTGCGAGCCTCGTGCTTCTGCTGGCAGCGGCAAGTGCGGCGGCCGGAAGCGGGCTCGCATCGGGACTGGGTGGAAGTGGCACTGGCGGTGGGGTGGCATGGCTGCTCCTCGGCGGCCTGGGCTGGGCATGGTCGCGGTCGCAACGAGCGGCAAGAGAGACGCTTCTGCCGGGATCGCCTCGAGCCACGCAGGTCGCCGCTGCCGACGTGCTGCATGCAGATGCCCTTCCTGCCAACGGCCCGCTGCGGCAGACGATGACGAGGCTGGCGATGGTCGCGGCGCTGGCGGCCATGGCCGGCTGGCTCGTGCTCGAACCGGCGGTCGATCCCGGTTCCGGAGGCGAGCAAGATCACGCTGGCCTGCAGGGTCAGTGGGAACAACTCGTGCAGTTCCAGCGGGCAGCCGTGGTCTGGGCCCTGTTCACGGCGGCGTGGTTCATTGGTCTCGCCGTGCCGCAGGCGACGCTCCAGGATGGGATGGCTGGGGCGAGGGACTGGGACCGTCTCTTCCGCACGACGCCTCGCGCACGTCGAAGCAGCGCAGCATGGCGACCAGGTCTCTGGGCACCGCGACTTGGTCCCGTACGGTTCGCCGGAGGCGTCTCCCTCACGCAGGCGGCGGTGCTGGGCTGGCCAGTGCTCGTGTGCGCGGTGCTGTCGTTGCCGACGCCGGCCGCTGCCAGGCTGCCGCTGGGCATCGTCATCGGACTGGCGGTGGCAGCGGCCGTGGTCACGGCCGTCGTCTGGCTCAGCGCCACCGTGCGGGCCTCGCGGGAGACGGCCTTCGCCGCCGCGGTCGCCATCATGGTGGCCCTCGTGGTGGGCATCCTCTCCATCATCCCGAATCATGTGCTCCCCGATCGGCGGCAGATGCAACCGACTTCGCCCATTCCCCCCAGCCTCGTGTCGCCCCTGCTGCAACGCCTCCGAGGTAGTTGACCGGGTGACGTCGAGACGGACTTTGTATTGCTGGAAACAGGCCCAACCTGCGAAACTTCGCGGATGGGGTCGAGAAATCGTCCCCGAAAGCACGATAGAAAAGAGTCGTGTCGATTGTGCTGATTGCGCCACTGCGCCCTGCAAACGCTGGCTGTGCAAACTCGTAAGGAGTGTTTTTGTGGACGGAACCCGCTGCCATCACCCGATCCGCCCCTCCCACCGCATGAAGCGGGTCACGGCTGCCGTGGCTGTCACGCTTGGCTCGGTCCTGTCGGGCCTGATCGGGCCCGCTGGCGTCGCCTCCGCCGACGGCGCTTTCCCACCGAGTGAGAAGATCTTCCCCGCCACGACCAGAGGCTGGGTGAGCATCTCCCACGGACCCGAATTCCGCCAGCGTTTCAATCGCACGCCGTACGGGCTCCTGCTCAAAGACCCGAGCATGAAGCCGTTCATCGAGAGCGTTCGCAAGCAGCTCGAAAGCTCCAACAGCAATCGCCTCGGCCGGCTCGGACTCACGCTCGACGATCTGCTCGAGGTCGCCGGTGGCGAGTATGCGCTCGGCGCCGTCGAGTCGCCGACAGGCAAGCTGGCGACCGTCGTGCTGGTGGACGTGACTGGCCACGATGCCGAGGCTCGTGGCCTCGTTGACAAAATGAACCAGCGAATGGTCGAGCAAAAGGGCGCGAAGGTCGCCGTCAATGGTGGCGGTCCCCTGACCATCTACCAGTTGCCGGCTTCCGAAAACTCAGGGCGGTCCGGCGAGCAACGGGTCGCCTTTGCGCTTTCCGGCAGCACGCTCATCGTCGGCGACGACCCCTCGCTCGTCACGCAGGTCATCGGGACGCTCGGACAGGGCCGCGGCGACTGCGTGGGGGGGCTGCCGGCCTTTGGCACCGTCATGGGCCGTTGCCAGAACCAGTTGCCGGCGACGGCTGCCGTGGTTCGCTGGTATGTCGATCCACTCCCGTTTGCCAAGGCGTATCAGGCCACCAACCCGCCGCGGGAAAAGCGGAAAGGCCCCGATTACGTGGCGATCCTCGGCCGGCAGGGCTTCGATGCCGTGAAGGCCGCCGGCGGCGTCGTCGTGTTCGACGAGGGGGGCCATGCACTGCGGCACCACACGATGGTCTATGCCCCGCCGCTGACTGGACGGCAGCCGTTCGCGGCTGATCGGTTCGGTCTTGCCGCCCGCATGCTGCAGTTTCCTGATGTCGAGGCGATCGGCCCGCAGCCGTGGGTGCCGCGGAATGTCTCGGGTTGGACATCGCTGCAGTTTGATATCCGCAATGCGTTCGTCACCGTCGAGTCGCTGGTGGACGACGTCGTCGGCGAGAAGGGTGTTTATGACGACGTGATCGCCTCCGTGAAGGAGGATCCGGATGGTCCGCAGATCGACCTGGAAAAGGATCTCGTCGCCTGTCTGGGCAGCCGTGTGACGCTCATCACCGACCATGACACGCCGATCAGCACCGACAGCGAGCGGATCGTGATCGCCGTCGAGGCGGTCAATCCCGAACGGGTCGCCGCTACTGTCGCCAAGAGCATGTCGATCGATCCTGACATGGCCAAGATCGACGTGCAGGGCAACGTCGCCTGGGAACTCATCGATCGGTCGATGGCGATTCCGCAACTCGAGGTGGAATTGCCTGGCGGCGCCGTGCCCCATGCCGATCATGACGATGACGCCCAGCGACGCCGCACGAAACTCCGCGACCGCGAGGAGAAACTCCTGCCACACTCGGTGGTGACCGTGGCCCACGGGCACCTGTTCGTAGCCTCGCACCGCGACATCCTCGAACGCGTGCTGGCCACGAAGGGCGACATCGAGTCGCTCGGTTCGGCTGCCGACTACGGTCAGGTGGCCACGGAACTGAACAGACTGTTGCCGGGAAAGGCGGCCACTCGGTCGTTTACCCGCGAGGATGAGGCTATCCGGCCCGCCTATGAGATGCTGCGTCAGGGCTCGATGCCCAAGTCGAAGAGCCTGACGGGGCAGGTTCTCAACGGCATCTTGGGCGACGGCAAGCCCGGCACCGTGCGGACGCAGCGGCTGGATGGCAGCACGCTTCCCGATTTCGAGTTGGTGCGACGGTATTTCGGCACGGCGGGTGTGGGGATGCAATCCCTGCCCGACGGCTGGTACATCACGGGCGTTACGCTGCCTCGGAGCCAGCAGGAGCCAGAGTTGGCCCGTCGGCCAGTCACCC
>CAMCQY010000055.1 GCA_945877135.1 Candidatus Kuenenia stuttgartensis | reverse complement strand
TCGCTGGGTGCCGAAGGTGCTCGAGCGACGCCGCAGGCCGTGCACCTCGTAGCCCTTCGAGAGCAGCAGCTCCGCAAGGTAGGAACCGTCCTGACCCGTGACACCCGTGACCAAGGCACGCCGCTGCATCGATGACTCTCCTGTATGGTAGGGCTTCGTCGCCCGACAGTCCGCAACAAAAGTGGTGAACGAACCCGTCGTTCCATTCCTGAGGGGGGGAACCATAGCAGGAGGTTCAGACGGAAGAAATGGCAGTTTTGGGATGCGTTTCCGGCGACGCCCAGACCGTATTCCGGGCTACGAGGTGGCGTGCAGTGGGGCAGGTGCGGCAGCCTGCATAGCCGGCAGTTCGCAGAGTGTGCGGCCGACTGACTCAAGGCCGGCGACCTCGATCAAAAGCCTTTCCGCGGCACTGCCAAGCGCCTCCCTCACCGCATCACGGTGGGCCGTCGATCCGACGACCACACCGTCCAGCTCCCCCGACTCCACCAGAGAACGCAGGCTATACCCCGCGTCCATGTCCAGCGAGGTTTCCAGGAAGGCCTCGAACAGTGCCGTGAGCGCCTCGTCCTCCAGATACGCGATGCGTCGCGACTGGCAGCCCAGCCGCGTTTGCATCAGGGCCCTCAACACCGGCACGCTCGCGGGTGCATTGCTGAGCACGAACAACACTGTTGAATAGCTGCCGACGTCGATCGCCTTTCGCACAACCTCTACCGGAAGCAGGCGGTTGCCGTTCAGGAGTAACCGCGATCGATGGACTCCGGGGCCAGATGCGGCGGTAAAAAAATCGGTCTGCCACGCCTTGGACTCGAGACCCTCACACAGGCGTTCGCACGAACCGGTGCTTCCCGGTGGTGTCGCAGTGACCACGGCGAGCGCCGGCCGTGTGACCGCCGGCCGGGGATGCGGTCGATCCGTGAGCGTGTTGATGACGGCCGCCGCGGCCGGTTTCCAACCGAGCATGCCGAGTAATTTCTGGCCAAACGCCACCGACCGCTCCCGCAACGCGGGATGCTGCTGCAGCCTCATCATCGCGGCAGCGATGCTCTCCGGCGCCCGTGGGTCGCACGACAATTCCGGAATCACGAGTTCCGCCACAGATGATGTGTTCGATCCGACGACGGGCACGCCACAGCCGTGCGCTTCCAACACGGGCAGGCCGAGGCCTTCGTAGATCGATGGAAACACCATCATGTCGGACTGCCCGAGGATGCCGATGAGTTCCTCGTCAGAGACGTAGCCCGTGCAGACGACAGCCCCCGGACGAATCCCCAGCGACCGGGCGAGGCCCTGCAGTTCGGTGATTCGTTCCGCCGCCAACGTGCAGACCACGGCGAGTTGATGATCGGGGTGATGCCGATGGAAATGAGCAAAGGCCCGCACCATGCCGTCCATGTTCTTGCGCCAGTCCTCGCCGCCGACATACAGTGCAAACGGCTGCCGTAGGCCGTGGCGGGCGGCGGCCCCGGCGTCGCCACCGGCCTCAATGAGCGCCCGCTTGCTGTGATCGATGTCGCCATAGACGCAGTGCACCCGCGCGGGATCGACACCTGCCCAGCGGATCGTGTCGTGACGCGTCGCCTGACTGATCGCAAACAACTGGTCATATTCCCGCATCAGCCGCAGCCCATCGAGATAGGGGCGGCGGGCCTCCGGCGACGCCAGATACCGCTCGGGAAACAGGTACGGAATCAGGTCGTAGACGATCCCCAGCCGATGGGGCTGGTGGGCTTTCAGCCAGTGCGGAAAAATGTAGTCACGGCCACGGCCGAATTGCGGCAGAAAGAAGCAGGTTGTCAGCACGCTGTCGATACGGCTGTCAAAGCCGTCGGCAAGCGCCGACTCCAGCCACCACTCGCCATGCTCGGCCAGTTCATCGGACCGCAGGGGCGGCGGCAGCCGGTCGTCCCACAGAAACAGGTGGCGGTGTTCCGGGAAATCCCGGCTCATCTGGAGCACCAGACTCTGCGAGTAGGCGGCGATGCCGCGATCCGGGTTCCACTGCGACGACCGCAGATCACTGAGGATGGTGAGGCGACGTGGCATGGTCGTGCACCCCTTCCTGATCATGTTCACTTGGCGCGACGCTGGCTGAACGACACATCGCACGGAGCTTCCACCGCCCCAGCCCCAAACTGCAGATACTGTAATCCCACCTGTTCACGGCAGAGGGCCTCGAGTTCCTCGATCCGATGCTCCAGCGCTTCGATCCGTGACGGCATCGCCTCGAGTCGCGCGACACGCGGCTCAACCGCCGAGAGTTGATCGACGCGTCGCGCCACCGCCGAGAGCCGGCCGATGCCGAAGATCTTCTTGAATCTGCGAACTGCGGGCCGCAGCGCGGCCTGCTCGAACGCACGAGCCCAGGTGGTTGGCTGTGTCATGGTTGGTGTCGCGGGAGCGTCCGGAAGCTGCGCAGACAGAACTCCGCGGGGAGGTACCAAAGCCCTGCTTCGCAAGAAACCCCAGTCTGTGCAGCCCCACACGAAGAGTCTGCCCGGCATTCCCCGGCTGCAGCCGTTCAGGCCCGCCCGATGAGCCCGGCATAGACATCGCAATACCCCCGGGCCGTGGCCGCCCAGGAAAAGCTGGCGGCATGGTCCTTGAGCCGCGTGGCGAAGGTCGGATCGGCCTGATAGCGGGCCAGCCCCTCCCGATACACCGCGGCCAGCTTCGCCGGTTCATAGCCGTCGAAATAGAAGCCCAGATCGCCGGCAATCTCTGGCAGGCTCGTCCGCCGCGACACGAATACTGGCCTGCCGCACTGCATCGCCTCGAGCACCGGAAACCCAAACCCTTCGGTGAGCGACGGAAAGAGGAATACTTCGCAGTGCTCGTAGAGCCACTGCCGGTCACCGTCCGACACCTCGCCCGGCAGGATCACCCGCCCAGCCAGCCCACGCTGCGCCACTTCTCGCTCGAGAAACTCGCCGTAGGGGGTCGTCTTCTTGCCGGCGATCACCAGCCTGGCGTCGGGCAAGTGCTCAAGCAGGCCGAACAGGGCGTGAAAATTCTTGTGCGGCAGGCAGTTGCCGATCGAGAGCAAAAACGGCCCGGCCGGTACGAAGGCGGGCCGCTCGGCCGACGCCACCGGTGGAGTCGAGACGGCCAGCGGCACGACATGCACCGGACGGCCACCCAGGTCAACATGTTTCGCCACGTCCTCGGCCACATAGGCCGAATCAGCCACGATCGCGGCCGCGCGATTCACCTTCCGCTGCATGTCGGCCAGCTTGCGGTCGATCTCCTCGGTGCGACCGTCCGCGGGCGATTCATGCAGGAAGTTCAGGTCGTGGATCGTGAGCACGACCGGCACGCGGTTGTCGAGCGGCAGGTATTTCGACATTTGACTCGTGACATGCCAGAGGGCGACCCGCGGGCCCGAAACAAACGGTTTGAGCAGCGGCCGGTAGAGCCGGCGAATGCCCTCCTTGTTCCAGGGCGAGACGGCGATCGACTCGAAGCCACCCTCAGGGAAATAGCGTTCGGCGCCAGTTGGCAGCAGAAACACAGGCTGGAACCGGCCCGCGGCCACCGGGAGAATCTCCCGCCCCAGGTGCAGCGAATACCGCCCCAGGCCACAGTTGATGTGGCGGAGCTTTTCGAGGTCGATGACGACACGTGGCAGGCTCATGGGCAATGAAACGACCCGATACGGCTGAAATCCGCCGACATCTTCCCCACTGTGGCGGCCGCTGCCCAGCCCAGCATCAACGCGGGAGGTGCCATTCCCCGCGTGGGCCATCGGAAACTTGCCATCAGAATCGCCTCAAACAGTCGGAAAATTTGCCCGATCCCGAGCGGCCGCTTCCACCGCCGAAAACACACCGGCCGTCCACCGCAGCAACAGCGACTTCGAGCGGTTGGCGTCGTGCATCTGCGGATGGCGCACGACTTCAGCCACTCGATCCCAGTAGGTTTCGAGCTGGTCTGCGACGGCGATCGCGCTGGCCTCCTTGCCGCGGCGGCGGCCCAAGACGGCGGCCACGGCATCGGGGCGATCGATGCCGGCCACGCCCGCGAAGCCATCCAACATCTCGAACTTGCGGTCTTCGACGTTGAAACTGGGTACGCGGACGACCGGCACGCCATAGCTGATCGCCGTGATGCAGGCATGCAGGCTCGACGCCACCACCGCGGTCGATCGGCCGACAATTTCGGCGAGCAGCCTGGGCGCGGGCCACTCCGAGC
This sequence comes from Candidatus Kuenenia stuttgartensis, assembly GCA_945877135.1. Lineage (GTDB taxonomy): Bacteria > Planctomycetota > Planctomycetia > Pirellulales > UBA1268 > CAMCQY01. The sequence continues at coordinate 18,691 of CAMCQY010000055.1, read as the reverse complement.
GAGCCGTGTGCACCGTTGGCAACGGCGGGAGTCCGTCGCTTTCGTCTCCATGGCAGCGACACACCGGCAGCAGCACCGCCGTCTGCACGCCGAGGCTCGTGACCACGGCATCGATGGCCGGCCGGCTGGGGCCAATACGTTGATCAGCCTGCACGACGACATACGGGCCGCTGACGTTGAGCGATTCCCGCCAGGCCACGAAGTCGGGGCTTTCTCGATCGAGTGGCCAGAGCCGGGCGAGCGAGAATGCTGTATCGGGCAGGAGTCGAAGATCGGCCGCCGGTGCCAGCGCGGCCAGATGCGCCCGGGATGCCTCGTCCCGCAGGCCCACGAAATGACTGGCCGCGAGGGTGGCCCGCACCACCTCGTCGTACCAGGGTGCCGCCGGCGAATCGGTCCACGCGCCGATCGCATTCCAGAACACCGGCTTTGCAGCCAGCGCCCCGAGAAACGCGGGCGTGAGCCAGTAGTCGATCGGGAGATGCACGCGGGGATCGGTGGGAATGGGATACCCCGTGTCGAACCGGATGAGTTGGCCGCCTCCGATGAGCAAAGCCGACAGGGAGGGGAGCATGTCCGGCAGGTCCAGCGTGGAGTGCACGTCATACGGCCATGCCGACGCCGATCGTTGATTCGGTGAAAACGGCACCACCTCGATGGAATCAAACCTCTGATCAAGCGCCGCCTGCGCGATCAGGGGAAAGAGCAGATCGCCGTAGTTCTCCACGTCGAACGTGCCGACGATACCCACTCGCCGCGGTGACATCCGTTCCCCACCGCCATGCTGCGCGTCGCGGGGGTGTTTCCCGAAGAACCTTTTCGGAAAGCGCATGGAGCAAATCAGCCTTGGCGTGGACCCCGTCGGAAGGCTATCTACGGCCTTGAATACCGAGAAATCGCCCGCGAGGCAACGCCGCTGCGGTCGATCCTCCCATCCCACGGCCACTCAGGCTAGGCAGCCACGCATGAAACTCGGACGCACGATCGGCGACTACGCGGTGAATATGCCCGTTGTTGGATCCGTCGCCCGCAGCCTGCAGGATCGCGCCCGGCGACTCCACAGCCGAGGCCCGTATCGCCGTGGTTCTGCGACAGCCGCACCCAAGGGCCTGGCCGCCAGTCTCATCCAGGCCCTGCCCGGCGGCGAGCCGGCGGTGCCCACGGTGGCCGAATGGCTCGAGAAGCGATGGTGGGCATTGCATCCGCTCGGATTTTTCCCGATCCCCTCTGCCGGCCCGCGGCTGTCGATCGTCACCGACAGTGTCGGTGCCGCATCGCTCTTCGGTGGCGTCGGCACTGCCCTCGTGCTGTCGGCCCTGCTGGCCAACCGGATGGGGGCTACGCTCCGCCTGATCACGCGAAACGATCCGCCCGACACATCCGCCGTCAGCCGGGTGCTGGCGGCCAACGGTGTAAAACTCGAGACGCCGCTTGAAGCCGTGTTTGCGCCAACACAAGGCGGCCGCGAGTTGCCCATCTCCGACGACGACTATTTTCTCTCCACGTCGTGGTGGACGACGCGGGCGCTGCTCTCCAGCGTGCGACGGGATCGGCTCGCCTACCTGCTGCAAGAGGACGAGCGGATGTTTTATCCGCACGGCGACGATCGCGTCCGCTGTGGGCAGACGATGAGCGAACCGGGGCTCTTGGTCGTAGTGAACAGCCAGTTGTTGTTCGAGCACCTGGCGGATGGCCCGGAGGCGATCCCGGATCTCGCCGAACGGGGCGACTGGTTCGAGCCGGCGTTCCCGGCTGCCGGCCGTGCCCTCCGGCAACCCGACGAGAGTGGCAGGCGAAAGCTCTTCTTTTATGCCCGCCCCAATAACCTCCGCAACCTCTTCCACACCGGGCTGGAGGCGCTCAGCAATGCCATCGCATCCGGCACGCTGCATCCGGCGGAGTGGGACATCCATCTCGTCGGCAAAGATGTGCCGGACCTCCTCTTCCCCCGCGGCGTGCGGCCGAAGCGGATCGAGGGCCTGAACTGGAGCGAATACCACGCGTTGGTCGGGTCGATGGACGCTGGGATCGTACTGATGGACACGCCGCATCCATCCTATCCGCCCCTCGACCTGGCGGCACACGGCGCGGCGGTGCTGACGAATGCGCATGGTCTCAAGACCGATCTCTCCTTCTATTCGCGCAACATCCTTCTCGAGCAGCCAGACATGCCGTCGCTCGCCCGTGGCATCACCAGGATGGTGACACTCGCCCGCGACCATGCCACCCGGTCCGCCAACCTCCGTGCCGACCAGATCTGCCGCGACTGGACCGTGTCGCTCGCGGACGTGGTTGAACGACTCGCCGGCAACTTCACGGCCGACGCCCGGCAGGGCGAACCCGCCAACGTTCGTCTCTCCCGGTCCGCCTGACCTCCGGTGCCGTCCGATGTTTCCCTTTCTAACCGCCGGCGCACTCCCCTACGATCCTCCCTGGGAACGGGAACCGCTCGAGCAGCGTCTGGCCGCCATCAAGCGCGACACCACCAGCATCGTCTGGATCTACGAGAAGCCCGACACGAGCACGTTTCGCTATCGCGTCTCCAACATGGTGGAGGCGATCGCGTCGGATCCGGCGCGGCGGGCGACGGCCACCTGGTTTGCCGTCGCGGAAATTCCCGCCCTGCTGCCACGGCTCGCCGAGGTCGACACGCTCGTGCTGGCTCGCGTGCGATACGACGCCGACGTCGCCCGGCTGATCGCCGCGGCGAAGTCGCAGGGCGTTCGAATCCTGTTCGACTGCGACGATCTCGTGTTCGACACCCGCTACGTGCACCTCCTGCTCGACACGCTCGATCAGGATACGAAACCTGCCGCTGCCTGGGACTGGTGGTTCGCGTATGTCGGCAGGATCGAAGCCACCGCGCGGCTGTGTGACGGCGGGATCACAACCAACCGGTTTCTCGCCGAGCAGTTGGCCGAGACGGTGCCAGGGCCGGTGTGCATCGTGCCGAATTTTCTCAATCGCCGGCAGCAGGAGGTCTCCGAGACGCTCCTGGCCGCCAAGCGGGCCCGCGGGTTCACCGGCGAGGGTCCTGTGACGATCGGCTACTTCAGTGGCACCCCCAGCCACAACCGCGACTTTGCCATCGTCACCCCGGCGCTGGCGCGGCTGCTCGACCGCGATCCCGACGTGCGGGTGCAGGTGGTTGGGTTCATGGAGGCCATCGGCCCGCTCGCGGCACACACCAGCCGAGTCGATCGCGTCCCGCTCCATGACTGGATCAACCTGCAGCGACTGATTGCGGAGGTGGAGATCAACATCGCGCCCTTGCAGGAGAACGTGTTCACCAACTGCAAGAGCGAACTGAAGTTCTTCGAAGCGGCGATCGTCGGCACCTGGACGCTCGCCACACCGACCATGCCGTTCAAACAGGCCATCCGGTCCGCCGACATGGGCCGGCTGACGCGGGCCGAAGACTGGGACCGGGCCTTGGCCGAAGCGGTGACGCTCGTCCGCTGCCCGGCCCGCTACGCACCCGTGGCCGAGGCAAATGCGGCCGTGGTGCGGGAGGCATACGGCTGGGACCGATTCGCCGACCGCATCCTGGAGGCGACGCTGCGGAATGACTGACCACGCCGCGCCCGATCCGCTGCCCGCCGATCCCCGCAGGGATCTGCTCCTCGACGGCATTCCGCGGTCGGCGCGGATCGTTGAAGTGGGCGCGTCCTTTCGTCCGCTGGCCGCGAAGCGAGACGGCTGGCACACCTGCGTCGTCGACCACGACACCCGCGCCGGGCTGATCGCCAAATACGCCGCGGCCACCGTCGTACCCGAGGCGATCGAAGAGGTCGACGTGCTGTGGCAGGAGGGGCCGCTCCATGAGGCGTTTCCTCCCGAGAGCATCGGCACCTTCGACGTGCTGGTCGCCTCGCACGTGCTCGAGCACATGCCCGATCTGATCGCCTTTCTCGACAGCAGCCGCCGGCTCGTCAAGGACGATGGCTGTCTCGTGTTCGCCCTGCCCGACAAGCGCTGGTGCTTCGACTTCTTCCGGCCCGTGTCGTTGGCGGGCGACGTCCTCTTGGCCCACAGTGAGCGTCGCACGCGGCACAGCCCGGCCACTCTCTACAACGAGGTCGCCTACGCCGTCACGCTGCACGGCCGGCCCGGCTGGGCGGCTGGCGAACCGGCGGCCGACGTGGCGTTTGCCCACCGTCTGGGGCTGGCACGCCAACTGTTCGACAACGCGATGGCCGACACGGTGTATCGCGACGCCCACGCCTGGCAGTTCACGCCGGCGAGTTTTGAGCTCTTGATCCTCGACCTTGCCCTCGCTGGCGAGTGTGACTGGCACGTCGACTGGATGCGTCCTGCAACCGCGGTGGAATTCCTGGGACGACTCCGACCGGGCGTAAAGTCCTGTGCCGACCTCGAGCAGGTGCAGCAACGGCGGTTATCGCTGTTGCATGAGATCGCCCGCGAATCGATCGCCCACTGGGAGAGCCTGCTGCGGACGAGCGCACCGGGCGCCCACGAAGCCAACAGACCCGCAGCCTGAAAAAGGTCATGCCTCGGCCAGGGTGTCGAGCATCTGGTCGGTCACCTCCCGCAGCTCCAACAGCATCCGCCGCAAGAGCGCGAGTCGCCGCGCCTGCAGGACATCGACCGAGGTGAACAGTTCTCGCGGCCTGGAGAGCGAGACGAGAAACTCCATCGCGGGCTGCGGTTCCAGCCAATCGATCCGCCAGTCGATCTCGCCAAGCACTCCCAGTTCGAGCACGAGCAGTTCGAAACTCGCCGGCGTGAACTGCCACGCGTGGCAGTCGACATATCCCGCTGTGGCTGCCGTTCCCGCGTCGGCGTTGCCTCTGGCCTGCTCCAGCGTATGGTCGAGGAACAGTGCCGTGAGTGGCTCCCGCGCCCAGGCGGCCCGGCCGGCGAGCCGGGTGAGGTAGGCGACGTGATCGAAGAGATCGGCATACGTGTGCCGATCTCCGTCGCCGCGGTGCGCGGCCAGCACGCGGCCGGTCGTGGCGGCCGGCCGAAACAGGTCGAAGCACAGCCGCTTGTCGGGCAGAGCCAGCCGGATGCTGCCGCGCATGGGATGCAGCAACGTCGCGGCGGATTGGAAAAAGCCGATCGGATCAGGCACGTGCTCAAGCACGTGACTGGCGATGAGAGCCGTGAAGGTGCCCACGTCGCCCGCTGCAAAGCCGGCCTCCAGCGGACCGCCTCGCCAGACGACGTCCACATCCTCGATCCGTTCGGTCGGAGCTTCGGGGGCGGTGCTGTACTTGGCGACGAGTTCTGCGCGGCTGCCGTGATCAACCACCCGCGTATTCCAGCCGGCGGCCTTGGCCGCCACCGGGTTATAGCTCGGCCCGATCTCGATCAGGCGATCCTCGGTCGAAAGCCCCGTCAACAGCCGCTGGCTGCGATCCGACAGGGCCGGGCGGGGCGAGCTGCTTCGCGAGGCTGACGAGTCTGCCGGGCTGTGCATGGCACTCCTCCAAGGGAAGCCTGCATGGAGCTCCCAACGACTTATCGCGCAGCCAAGCCGGCTTTGTCTACGCCAATCCGCGGTCCCCGGTGGGTGTCCTGTCGCCATCGATTGTCCGACTGTCTGGGCAGGGTGGGTAGCCTGCGGGCACTTGTGGATTCCATCTTGCCGCTCGACCGGTCGTGGCCTTATTTCCCAGTTCATCTTTTCCCAGTTCATCCACGTGGCCGGTCGGCTGCTGGGAACGCATTTCTGGTAGTGGAGCCCCGCGAGTGACCGCCGCAGCATCGTTCTCGTCCTCTGCTTCGCACCCCCGCAGCCCACGGTTCTCCGTGATGCTGCCAACGTATGAGCCCGATGAGAAACTCTGTCGCGCGCTTGCGTCGGTGCTGTCGCAGGCGCCGCCCGGTGGCCAGATGCAGATCAGCGTGGTGGACGACGCCTCGAAGCGGTCCGACGTGCAGGCGCTCGTGAACGCATCAGACCCGGCGGGCCGGGTCGAACTCATCCGTCACGACAGCCGCCTCGGTCTCGGTGGCAACTGGAATCGCGCCGTCGCCGTCGCCAGAGGCGATCTTGTGCACCTGCTGCATCAGGACGATTACGTGCTGCCCGGCTTCTATGCCCGCATGGACGAGGCCTTTCACCGCACACCGTCGATCGGCATGGCGTTTTGTCGCTGTCGCATCGTCGACGGCGACAATCGCCCGATCAAAACCTCGTCGCGTCTGCGTTGGACGCCCGGCACCATCCATGGCTGGCTGCCCAAAATCGCGCAGCGACAACGGGTGCAGTGCCCCGCGGCCGTCGTGGCCCGCAGCACCTACGAGGCCGTTGGTGGCTATCGCACCGATCTCTGCCTGACACTCGACTGGGAGATGTGGGTCCGGATCGCAGCCCGCTACGAGGTGGGCTATGAGCCACGCACGCTGGCAGCCTACTGCCGCCACGAGGCGAACGAGTCTGCACGGCTTGCGACCAGCGGCGCCGTCTGGCCCGATCTCGTGCAGGCCATCGCCATCAACGCTGCTTCGCTGCCGGAGGCATCCCGGGCCAAACTCGTGCATCGCAGCGCCCGGTGGTACGCCGGCTCGGCACGCCGCACGGCGGCGAAGCAGTTGGCGCAGGGAAATGCCGCCGCCGCGAGGCAGACGATGTCTTCCGTCCCCCGCCTCCTGGCCCTCGCCGCGCACCACGACGGCCACGGCACGGTTGGTCGCTCTGCCGGAGCCAAGCGGCGGGTCGCCTGATTGTCCCAGCCCGCGCCGCGGAAGACACACACATGGCTCGCGCTCTCGTCTACGCCCACCATGATCGCGATGGCATGTTCGATCCCCACGTCGTCGAGGCGCTGCGACGCTACCGTCCGCTGATGGATCATGTGACGGTCGTCTCGACTGCGGCACGACAGCTTCCCGTGGAGATGGGACCTTTTGTCGATCGGTTTCTCGCGCGCGACAACATCGGCTACGACTTCTCGAGCTGGCGGGTGGGCCTCGAGGCGTTGGGGGCACCGGATCGATTCGACGAGATCGTCTGCGCCAACGACAGTGTCTACGGACCGTTGTTCGACCTCGAGCCTGCCTTCACCGATGCCCGCGTGGCCGCCGCCGATCTCTGGGGCATGTGCCTGTCGGAGCAGGGCACCAAGCGCCGCGGGAGAGTTGCCTGCCCGCACGTGCAGTCGTGGTGGTTCGCGATGCGGAGGCCACTCCTGGCTTCGTCGGCCTTCGCCACGTTCTGGAATGCCGTCGTGCCCCTCGCCGCCAAGGACGACCTCGTGGACCGCTACGAGATCGGCATGTCAGAGCATTTTGTCCGCGCGGGGTTTCAGATCGCCGGGCTCTACGACGCAGGCACGGCCGGCCCGGTGACCTGGCGGGAACTCCTGCCTCACCTGTCGGTGTGGCATCCCAACCGATCCAGGCGGCACGTCCGCAAGGCCCGCCGGATGCCACACAACCCCAGTGAACTGGTCTGGAAGCGGCTCCTCGACGCCGGCGTGCCGTTCGTCAAGGTGGCGCTGTTCCGCGTCAACCACTACGGTCTCGATCTCGACCACGTGTTGGCGGGCCTCGAGGCCCACACCCCTTATGACGTGGGCCTGATCCGGGCCCACCTGCAACGGGTCGGCCGCTCATCGATGGCGGCTTGGAAGCCGGGAGGGTTCCTGCCATAGTGATGGCCCCGGACAGCCACCCGGGCTGACCCGTTCCGGCGACAGGTTTAGCATCATCCTCAGCCCTTGCAGGCACAACACACCATGAAAATCCACGAATATCAGGCCAAGGATCTGCTGCGAGCGGCTGGGGTGCCGGTGCTGGCCGGCCGTGTCGCCCGCACACCCGAAGAAGCCGCAGCCGCCTTCACCGCGCTTGGCACTCCGGTCTGTGCCGTGAAGGCCCAGATCCATGCCGGCGGTCGCGGCAAGGGACAAGTCATTGGTTCCACCCAGCGCGGCGTGGAACTGGCGAAGACCGCCGACGATGCGGCGCGGATCGCCAAGGGGCTGCTCGGCAACACGCTCGTCACGATCCAAACCGGCCCCGAGGGGCAGGTCGTCAGGCAGGTGTTTGTGGAGAGCGGCTGCGCGATCGACCGCGAGCTCTACTGTGCGGTGCTCGTTGACCGCCGCGTCGGCTCGCCGGTGCTGATCGCCAGCACGGCCGGCGGCATGGATATCGAGGAGGTCGCCCACAACACGCCGGAGCTGATTCTCAGCGAGCCCTTCGACCCCGATCGCGGCCTCGCCGGCTACCAGGCGCGGCTCCTGGCCGCGAAGCTCGGCCTGCCGACGGCCAGCTGGCGGCATGCCGAGGCGTTCTTCCGCAAGCTCTGTGCGGCGTTCGTGTCGCTCGATGCGTCGCTGCTCGAAATCAATCCACTGGTGCTCACGAAAGATGGCGCTCTTGTGGCCCTCGATGCCAAGATGACGTTCGACGACAACGCGCTGTTTCGCCACAAGGATGTGACCGCCCTGCGCGACGAGGCGGAGGAGGAGCCGGCCGAGACGCGGGCCGCCGCAGCCGGGCTCTCGTATGTGAAGCTCAACGGCACGATCGGCTGCCTCGTCAACGGTGCCGGCCTCGCCATGAGCACGATGGACCTCGTGAAGTACCACGGCGGCCAGCCGGCCAACTTCCTCGATGTGGGCGGTGGCGCCGATGTGAATCAGGTGACCGAGGCCTTCCGAATCATCCTTTCCGATCCCCACGTGAAGGCGATCCTCGTCAACATCTTCGGTGGCATCATGAGATGCACGACGATCGCGACCGCCATCGTCGAGGCCTCGAAGACCGTTGGTTTCACCGTGCCCTTGGTCGTGCGGCTCGAGGGCACCGAGGTGGAGGAGGGGAAGAAGATCCTGGCCAACAGTGGCACGGCGATCATCACCGCCGATGGCCTCACCGACGCCGCCAAGAAGGTGGTCGCCGCCGCCAACGCCGCCTAATTCCGTGTTCACGCCGGGCTCGGACATCCTGTCCGCCCCGGCTTGGCGACCGCAGGTCGCTGGTGCCCGAGCGGGCCTCCAGCCCTTACACTCAACGAAGTTCCATCCTCCGCTTTCGAAAGCCTTTCATGAGCATCCTCGTCAATCGCGACACCCGGGTCATCTGTCAGGGCATCACCGGCAAGGTGGGTGAGTTTCACACCCGCGGCTGCCTGGAATACGGCACGCGGATGGTGGGCGGCGTGACGCCCGGCAAGGCGGGCGAAACCGTCGTCGGCCTGCCGGTATTCAACACCGTGGCCGAAGCCCGCGACGCGACCGGCGCCAACGCCACGATGATCTTCGTGCCGCCGGCCTTCGCAGCCGACGCGATCTTGGAGGCGGTGGGCGCTGGTATCGAACTGGTGATCGCGATCACCGAAGGCATCCCCGTGCTCGACATGGCCCGCGTCATGCCGGTCGTGAACGCCTCGAAGAGCCGGCTGATCGGCCCCAACTGCCCGGGCGTGATCACGCCTGGCCAGTGCAAGATCGGCATCATGCCCGGCTACATCCACACGCCCGGACACGTCGGCGTGATGAGCCGCTCGGGCACGCTCACCTACGAGGCCGTCTGGCAGCTCACGCAACTCGGCCACGGCCAGAGCACCTGCGTCGGCTTGGGCGGCGACCCGCTCGTGGGCTCGAGCTTCATCGACATCCTCACACTCTTCCAGGCCGATCCCGACACGCACGCCATCCTGATGATGGGTGAGATCGGCGGCTCGGCCGAAGAAGAGGCGGCAGCCTTCGTGAAGCAGCACGTCACCAAGCCGGTGGCCGCCTTCATCGCCGGCCGCACCGCGCCACCAGGCAAGCGGATGGGCCACGCCGGTGCCATCATCTCCGGCGGCAAGGGCACGGCCGAGGCCAAGCTCGAGGCCCTGCGGGACGCTGGCATCGAGATCGCCGAAAGCCCGGCCGACATGGGGCAGGCCATGGTGCGCGCAATCAAGCGGCGGGGCTAGGGAACGCCTATTCCCTCGCTCGCGCGTCGGGCTTGCATGGGACCTCCATCCAAGCCCGCAGCGCAAGCAAGGGAATCCGCCACTTCTGCACGTCACGGGCCGACCAGTCATGCGTTTGTGCCCACTTTCGCTACACTAGCGGCATGAACGTCAGCCTCTTCATTCCCTGCTTCGTCGATCAGATGACCCCGCAGGTGGGTCTGGCGGTGGCCCGCGTGCTCGAGCGACTTGGCCACTCGGTCGAGTTTCGCTCCACGCAGACCTGCTGCGGCCAGCCGAGCTTTAATTCGGGCTACTGGGACGAGGCCCGTGCCGTGGCGATCCACGCGCTGGAGGTCTTCGCCGGTGCCGAGGCGGTGGTCGGCCCGAGCGGCTCCTGCGTGGCGATGATGCGGGTCTTCTATCCGGAACTGCTCGAAGGCACGCCCCATGAGACTGCCGCCCTCGATCTGGCGTCGCGGACCTTTGAATTCGGTGAGTTTCTCGTCAAGAAACTGGGCGTGACGGATGTCGGCGCGCGGTTCCCGCACCGCGTTACCTACCACGACGGCTGCCACGGCCTCCGCGAACTGCGGGTCAAGGACGAGCCCCGGCAACTCCTGCGGGCCGTCCGCGATCTGGAACTGGTGGAGTGCGACGAACCGGAGAGCTGTTGCGGCTTTGGCGGGCTGTTCAGCGTGAAGTTCCCCATGATCTCGACGGCGATGGCGGAGGTGAAGGGGGGCTCGCTCGCCCGCACCGACTGCGACTACATCGTGTCGAGTGACCCGAGCTGTCAGCTGCAACTCGACGGCTGGCTTGCCCGCAACGGCCGAAAAGCCCGCACTGTCCATCTGGCCGAGGTGCTCGCCGGTACGGTCGAGGCACAGTAGCCAACAGCAACCGGGCCCCGCTTATTTTGCCGGCGGATTGGCATCTGCTGGGGCCACCGATGTCGGTGTCGAGGCCGGCCCGTTCATCACCTCCTCGAGGGTGACGACCGAGATTACCTGCCGGCCCCAGGCATGCAGCCGATACCGCTCGAGCAGGCCGATATCCCGCTTGCCGTTGCCGTTGGAATCGTTGACGACCAGCCTGGCCGTGAACGCGTTGTCGCGATCGGTATCGAGGTAGGGCTCTCCGTCGTCGCGCTGCTTGTTGCCGTCAAGATCGACGAAGGGCTCGCTCCAGAGTGGTGGCGGCGGAGGGGGAGAGGGAGGGGGCTCCGGCTGCTTCTCGGGCTCGGACTTTTTTTTCCTCCCCTTCGCAGCCTGCTTGTCGTTGGCGACCTTCTGATCGCGACCGCCGTCCTCGGCGACCTCGAGCGGAGACGGTGCCGCGGGCGGCTCGGGAACCGTTCCGGGCTCGCCATCGAGCAGGATCGCGCGTTTGGCGTCGTCCGGTTCGACGCAGCGGGCGAACGTTCGCAGCATCCGCGTCCCCATGTCGTAGCCTAGCGCCGAGCCGTCGAGCCGAAACGCCTCCGGCACCGGCACGATTGAGCAGGCAATCAGGAGCGTGCCCGCGATGATGACGCCGGCAACGGCCCCCACCAGACCGCCGCCGAGTTTGTCGATCACCGGCGCGAACCGCACCACATCGGCAGGCACGTAGCCCCCCACCAGCAGCCGGGTTGCCACGGCCGTGCCGATCAGCAGCAGGCCGAATGCCGCGGGAAACGCATAGAGCGGTGGCAGTTCAAAGGTCACAAGCACCGCCGCCAGCGGGTCGGCGAAGGCCAGTGCCACCACCAGTGCCACGAGCGCCTGGATGCCCGCCAGCACGGCCAGAAACAGTCCGTTCTGCACGCCGAACCCCACGAGCGCCAGCACGACACCGCCGACGATCAGGTCGCCAAATCGCTGCAATATGCTCGCCGCCAAAAGCGTTGTGAATAGCATCAGCATGATCGCCTCGCCTGTGACGACAGTGGATACACGATGCCGCTCACTTGGTCACCCGCACGATCTCGTTGATGCTCGTGATGCCAGCCACCACCTTGGCGATTCCCGCCTCCTGCAGTGTCCGCGTGCCGGCCTTGCGGGCGGCCGCCCGGATCGCCTGGATCGACGGATGGCCAACCAGCAGTTCTCGAATGGCGTTGTCGAACACGAGGAGTTCATGTACCCCCGTGCGACCCTTGTAGCCGGTGCCGTGGCAGGCGGGGCAGCCCTTCTCCTTGTAGATCGTCACTTCCTTCTCGGGGGGCACGCCAAGCTTCTGCCGGAATTCAGCCGGCGCCGGATAGGGCTCTTTGCACTTCGGGCAGAGCACGCGAACGAGACGTTGGGCAAGCACCGCGGTCACGGCCGACTGGATGAGCGTGGTGTCGATGCCGATGTCGAGCAGCCGCGTGACGGTGGTGGCGGTGTCGTTGGCATGCAGTGTCGTAAAGACGAAATGGCCCGTCAGCGCCGCCTGCATCGCGATCTCGGCCGTCTCCTTATCGCGAATCTCGCCCACGAGGATCACGTCGGGATCCTGCCGCAGCACCGACCGCAGAATCTTCGCAAACGTCAGGTCGGCCACCGTGTTGACGGCCGTCTGCGAGATGTTTTCGAGCTGGTATTCGATCGGATCTTCGATGGTGACGATGTTGCGGGAGAGGACGTCGATCTCGCCCAAGGCCACGTAGAGGGTCGTCGTCTTGCCCGACCCGGTGGGGCCGCAGACGATCAGCATGCCATGGGGCTGCTGGACGATCGCCTGCAGCGTTTTAAGCATCGATTCCCGCATGCCCAGCGAGGCGAGCCCTCCCTTGATCACGCCGCTATCGGCATCGAGCAGCCGAAGTGCCATCTTCTCACCGAAATTGGTGGGACCAGACGCTGCACGGACGTCGAACTTCCGCCCCGCCTTGAGGAGGGCAAAGGTGCCGTCCTGCGGTCGCCGCCGTTCCGCGATATCCATGTCGGCGCAGACCTTGATGGCCGAGACGACGGCCTTGCCAGCCGCCCCTTTGAGTGTCGAGACGTTCTGCATGATGCCGTCGATCCGGCAGCGGACGGTCACTTCCTCCGCGCCCTTGGGTTCGAGATGGATGTCGGTGGACCGCATCTCGATCGCCTTTTCGAAGATTTGTTGCACGGTCTTCACCGCCCGCGAGGCATCGCGATCAAGGCCATCGCTGCCCTGCCCATCAACGGGAGTGCCGTCTTTTTTCAGGATCACAACCGAGACGTCGGCGTCGCGGCCGCCGACGGCGATACTGCCAGCCGGAAACCACTTGTCGAACGACTTTTCCATGCCCAGCTTCGAGGCAGCCAGAAACATCATCTTGCGGGCAAAACGCTGGGTGAGCATCTTGCGGGTCGAGGGCGCCTTGGTGTCGCGATAGACGACATAACCGACAAAACTGGCCGGCAAGACAACCAGAAATAACGGCAGCATGCCCAGGCCGTACTGGTAGGTGCTCAAGAGAAAAACCGAGCCAGCGGTCACGAAGGGCAACGACCAGGGGAAGTCCTCGCCCAGAATCTCCCGGTAATCGGTGTCCAACCAGATGCAGAACGCCGTCCACGCGGTCGCCAGGAGAATCCAGGCCACCCCCAGCCAGACCAAGCGGTCGATCGCGGCCGCCGAGAGCATTCCTGTCACCTTTTCCATGCACGTGTGGTCGACCCGCTGCCCGTCACCCAACGCAACGACGGCACCGGCGCGATGCACCATGCCTTAGTATCCCACAATTTTTACCGTCCGGCGCGGGAGAAATCCACGGAATCGAGGCCCGGGGCCCCTTTGGGCGGTGGCATGGCGACCCCCGGGGATCGGCTATGATACAGGCATGATCGTCAACGACTTGGCCGCCCCGTCCGTGGGCCATCCCCCCGCCACCGAAACACAGCCACCAAAGCTGGCCAAAAAGCGGTTTTTGCACGACGCCGCGGAGCACGTCCGCGACACGGGACACCGGGCGTTCGTACGCAAGGCACTCAGCGGCTACTACGCCAGCCGCGACGTTCAGAAAGCTCGCTTTCGCGACTGGGAGCATGCCCGCGACGCGGCCAGTCTGGCGAAATGGTCGGCCGTGAATCAGCTCGACGAACTCCTGCCCCGATTCGTCGCCAACTTCGAGGCCAACGGCGGCCAGGTGCACTGGGCGCGGGATGCCGAGGAGGCACGCACGATCGTGCTCGATCTGGTGCGAGCCGCCCGGGCCAAGGCGATCATCAAGAGCAAGTGCATGACCAGCGAGGAGATTCATCTCAATGCCGCGCTCGAGGCCGAAGGCTACGGCGTGGTGGAGAGTGACCTGGGCGAGTTCATTCAGCAGCTCCGCGGTGAGCCGCCGTATCACTTTGTCTTTCCCTGCATGCATGTCCGCCGCGACGAGATCAGCGACCTGTTCGGCAAGCATCTCGGCACGCCGCCGACCGACAGCCCAGAGGAACTGACGATGATCGCCCGGCGGCACATGCGCCGGCTCTACGTCGATGCCGACATCGGGATCACCGGCGCGAACTTTCTCGTCGCCGAAACCGGCCAGATCTCGATCACGGAAAACGAAGGCAACGCCAGGCTGACAGCGGCGCTGCCGAGGGTGCACATCGCCATCTCGGGAATCGAGAAGGTGGTCGAGCACCTCGACGACCTCGCCGTGCTCCTGCCGATGCTGGCCACGGCCGGCGCAGGCCAGCCAATGACCTGCTACAACACCCTCTATGCCGGGCCACGTCGCCCCGGAGAGGCCGATGGCCCTGAGGAGATGCATCTCGTGCTCCTCGACAACTCGCGGACGGCGATCCTCGCCGACCCCGAGCAGCGGGACAGCCTCCACTGCATTCGTTGCGGCGCCTGCCTGAATGTCTGCCCGATCTTCAAGAATGTCGGCGGCTTCACCTACGGCACCACCTATCAGGGCCCGATCGGCTCAGTGATCACGCCGCACCTCCGTGGTCTCGCCGACTGGAACCACCTCTCGGGGGCCAGCTCTCTCTGCGGGGCCTGCACCGACGCCTGTCCGGTGCGGATCGACATTGCCCATCATCTGCTCCACAACCGCCGCAACGCCGCCCGAACCGCCCCCAATGCCTGGGAGCGACTGGGGCACCGTCTATTCGTGATGGTGGCCCGTCGGCCCTGGCTCTTCGGCCTGGGTGGGGCGGTCTTTCGCCGCACGCTGCCATTGCTGAAGGCGGTTCGGCCGCCGCTGTTGCGCGACTGGCTCGCCTCACGCGACCTGCCGGCAGCCCCGCGGCAGAGCTTCCGCCGCCAGTGGGATCACCGCCAGTCGCAGCAGCCTGCAGTCTCCCGGGAGGGCAGTGCATGAGCGAGGGGGCAGGCATGTCGGCCCGCGAGGTGATCCTGGCGCGGATCCGGGAGGCGCTGCGAGTGCCAGCGCCGCTCCCGCATGGACTGGCCGAGGAGAGCCAGTCGCAGGTGCGGCAACCGCAGCAGCGGGCGGCGGTCACAACCAGCGGCGCGGCCTCCGCGGGCATCTCGGTCGCGCACCCTTCCAACAGGCTGCCTAGCCTCACCGTGCTACCCGAGGAGGTGGCCCGTCCGTGGCTGCCCGATGGCGGTGAGACGCCGGCCGAACGACTCCGGCTTCTGATCGAGAATCTCGGCAAACTCCGCGCCATCGTGCAGCAGGTACCCGATCTCACCGCCGCCAGCGACTACCTCTTCACAATCGCGCGGGAGCGGGACTGGCACCGCGTGGCCTGGCATCCCCACCCGCTGGTGGAGCCGCTCCTGGCCGGCGTGCCGTGTGCAACATATCGGGTCGATGCCGCAGACTTCGACAAGAACGCGCTCGAATCCTGCGATGCCGGCATCACTTCCTGCGAGGCACTGGTCGCTCAGACCGGTTCGCTGCTCGTCTCCAGCGCCACCTCGGGCGGACGGGCACTGTCTATCCTGCCGCACGTGCACGTGGTCGTGGCCACATGCGACCAGATCGTGGCCACGCTCGCCGACGCCCTTCACGCCGCTCAGGCCCGGTATGACGGCCACCTGCCGAGCATGCTTTCCTTCATCACCGGGCCCAGCCGAACCGGTGACATCGAACGGATTCTCGTGCTGGGGGCCCATGGGCCCAAGGAACTGATCCTGATCCTCGTGGGCTGACGCGCGGCTCCCAGGCCGCGTTTGCCTTCTTCACTGGACACGCCTACCCTTCAAGTGGACGAAGTGGCTGCGGCTTTAGGTCGCGGCAAAACGGGAGTGAGGATCGCATGTTTGCGATGGTGGCACGCACGGCTTCGATCGGCCGGTTTCTCTGCCGGATGCCGGCAGTCGGCTCTCAGGCCGCGCGCGTGACCCACACGCTCCTGTTCCTCGCCGCTCAGATTGCCTTGCTGTCGCCGGGCGTCTGCGACGCCTGCGTGAAGGGTTGCTGCTCGAGCGGCGCGCCCCGGATCGCAGACGTCGCCTCTCCCTTTTTGCATGGCGTAGTCGCCTCATCCGCCGTGGCTGGAAGTGGTGAGGCTGGCTTTTGCTGCGGGGTCAACGCCACCGATGACGTGGCGGCGGCTCCTTGCGGCGATGCCGGCCCCGAGAGGTGCCAATGCCAGCTTCGGCCGCGGAATGTTCGAACGGCCGCAGCGTCTGCCAGCCAGTCCGATCGGCGGGGTAGCCACCCGCGTTGGGATGGCAGCGTGGCCGCTGGTGCCGTGGCTTGGCTGCCGCCGGTGACAGGGCAGTCGGATGGCCTGCAGCCGACCGCCGGGAGGATGCACAGCGGGGCAACCGCAATTCCAGCCCGCCCGGTGCGGGTGCTCTATGGGGTCTGGCGGAATTGAATCGCTCGACGTCCTGGGTCGAGCCGTGCTGGCACGCGTCGTGTCGGCACTGATTCACTTTCCTGTCTGATTTCAAGGAGCTTTCCCATGTCTGCATTGTTGCTTTGGACTGCGTTTTTTCTGGCCCCGATGAGCACTGCTACCGCTCAGGCCGGCTGTGGGGCGTGCGACTGCTGCGGCTGCTGTGAGAGCGGCGTGTGTGTCTGCAAGGACTGCACCTGCTGCTGCTGTCAGGCCGACTGCTGCGACACGGGCGGGTGCTGCACCCGCTAACCGTTGACTGCTTTGAACCGGCTTCTGGCCGGTATGCGTTTCACCGGCCGGGCGGCCTTAGCCGCCCGGCCGGTCTTTTTGGCTCATCGTCTGGCCTGCTACCATCGGAACAATGACATTGCCCTGCTGCCCTGTCTGTCAGGGCGAAACCCTCGAGATCCGCGCAAAACTGATCTGCCGCTCATGCGGCATGATCCTCGAAACATGCTGTGAAGGCGGGCCTATGGGACCTGCGGATTCCTGCCCGCGGCCGCCTGCATCACCGGCACCACCGTCGCCAACGGAAGAAACTCGCCGCGGCTGAGTTTTTCGACCGGGAAAGATCGATCTTCTGCTGTGAGTTTGCCTGTCGCGCAAACCCTGGCGATCGCGGTGAGATGCCATGTACGGCTCCGCGATCTGCCTCGGTGGGGCGGCAGACGACTCGGCCGGGTTGATTGCGGCGGACGTTCACCGACTGGGGGTGGACTCCTCGCGATGCCTGGAAACGTGTTTGCAAAACGTTTTGCCTGTTTATTCCTCTGGAGGTTCCTGTGAAGAAGCGTTTGACTTTCGGCTTCCTGCCCTGGGTGGCCGCCGCCGGCGTCTGTGTCGTTGGTGGTTTTGTTCGCGGTGACGACGCCGCGACGAGTGTTCCGGCTGATGGTTCCGTCCTGGTGGGCGGTGCCGATGCCGCTGCGGCCGCTCCGGCCGAAGCTGCGGCCATCGACGGCGCTGCCGCCGACGCCTGCATGAAGACGGTGAAGGTGTGGAAGATGGTCCCGGAGATCCGGGAAGTGGAGAGCACGGAGTGGACGACCGAGGTGCGTGAGCGTTCGTTCACGGTCACGAAGAAGGTTCCGCGGATCGAAGAGCGGACCCGGAACTACACGGTGATGGTGCCGGAACAGCGCACGAAGTCGGTGGACTACACCGTCAACGTGAACGTGCCGGAGACCCGGACGGCGACCTACAACGTGTCGGTGCCCTACACCGAGCAGCGTGAAGAGTCCTACACGGTCTGCGTGCCGGTCAAGGAAGAGCGGACCCGCAGCTGGAAGGTGAACGTGCCCTACACCGAGCAGGTCGAGCAGTCCTACACGGTGATGGTGCCGGTCACGGAGCAGCGGACGGCGACCTACAAGGTCAACGTGCCCTACACCGAGGAGCGGACGGCCACCTACAAGTTGAACGTGCCCTACACCGAGCAGCTCGAGCAGGCCTACACGGTGATGGTGCCCTACACCGAGCAGCTGACCGGCTACCGCACGGTCTCGAAGCGCGTGCCCGTCAAGAGCACGAAGACCGTGACCTGCCGTGGCGGCCACTGGGTGACCGAGGCCAAGGAGATTTCCGCCAACGGCAAGTATGACGCCGCCGGCAATCCCTGCTGCCCGAAGGTCGTCTGCTGCCGTCGCTGGGTCCCCACCTGCGAGACCAAGGAGATCGAGGTCACGCTGTGGAAGGTCGAGTGCGAGCAGGTTCCCTACACCTACTGCGTGAAGAAGAGCCGCTGCGAGCAGCGGACGCGGACGGTGTGCGTGCAGAAGAGCCGTTGTGAGGAGCGGACCCGCAACTACTGCGTGAAGCTGTCACGCTGCGAAGAGCGGACCCGCAACTACTGTGTCACGAAGATGGTGCCGGAGTGCCGCACCCGGACGATCTGCGTGAAGAAGTCGCGTTGTGAGGATCGGTCGGCCACCTACTGCGTCACCAAAATGGTTCCGGAGACCCGGACCCGCACGGTGTGCGTGAAGAAGTGCCGCACCGAGACCCGCACCCGCGAGTACACGGTGAACAAGTGCGTGCCCGAGAC